>NZ_JBQQBS010000049.1:0-75661 GCF_052245395.1 Streptomyces sp. 4N124 | reverse complement strand
GCGGCGGCCTGCGCGCCGCCCAGGTCCACGACGAACCCCAGGTCACGATGGCGGTAGACACGCCGCTCGCCGATACCGAGGGAGGCCGCGACGTTGTGGCCGACGGCCTTGCCGTGCCGCCAGGCGTGCTGCGCCGTCATCGGTGTGAAGGAGCCGGGCTTGTTCAGGTCGGGCACGGCGGCCGCGTCACCGCAGGCGAACACCTCGGGCCGGCCCGGCACTTGGAGGTACGGGTCGACGATCAGCCGCCCGCGCTCCAGGGGCTGCCCGATGCCCTCGACAAGCGGATCGGGCCGCACGCCCACGCACCACACCAGCGTCCGTGTCTCGACGAACTCCCCGTCGGTCAGCAGGACTCCGTCGTGCGTGGCCTCCTTCACCGAGGTCCCCATGCGGACTTCGACGCCCCGCCGCCGCAGCACCCGGTCGGCGGTGCGTGAGAGATGCTCGTCCAGTTCGGGCAGGACGCGCGGCGCGATGTCCAGCAGCAGCCAGCGCGGGCGCATTCCGCCCCGCAGCGGATGCCCTAGTACCTGGGCGTCCGTGTACCGCTGCCCCTGCGCGGCGACCTCGGTGCCGGTGTATCCGGCGCCCACGACGACGAAGGTGCACCGGGCGGCGCAGCTCTTGGGGTCGTCCGAGCCAGCCGCGAGCTCCACCTGCCGGGTCACATGGCCACGCAGATACAGCACCTCGGGCAGCCCGCGGAAGCCGTGCGCGTGCTCGGCGACACCGGGGATCGGCAGCAGCTTGTTGACGCTGCCGACGGCCAGCACCAGCCGGTCGTACGGCAGCGTGCCGGCGCCGCCCTCCGGGTCGGAGTAGTGCACGGTGCGCGCGTCGAGGTCGACGCCGTCCGCCTCGCCGAGCACCAGCCGCACCCGGGGCAGGGTGCCCGACAGGGAGACGGTGACCCGGCGCGGTTCCAGGATGCCGGCGGCGACCTGGGGCAGCAGGGGCAGATACAGGAAGTAGTCGGTCGGGTTCAGCAGGGTGACCTCGGCACGGTGCCGGGTCAGCCGGGACAGCGTGCGGGCCGCCTGATACCCGGCGAAACCGGCACCGACGATCACGATGCGGGGTCGACTCACGGTTCGCCTCCGGCGCTTTCGCTCGTACGAGGTTTTCCGCGTCCCCCTGGTCAGCACCCCCAAACGCGGCCCGCACGAGCGTTTCGCCCCCATGGCCAGGGATACCCGGCGGGTGACCAGACCCGCCCCGCCCGGAGGTGTCCTCCCCATGCCCGAGTACGGCTACTTCCTCGCATCCGAGGAGTTCGGCCCCGCAGATCTCGTCGAGCAGGCGAGGATGGCGGAGCAGGCCGGATTCCAGTCGCTGTGGATCTCGGACCACTACCACCCGTGGAACGACGCCCAGGGCCAGAGCCCGTTCGTCTGGTCGGTGATCGGCGCGATCTCCGAGGCCGTGTCGCTGCCGGTCGAGACGGCCGTCACCTGCCCGACCGTGCGGATCCACCCGGCGGTGGTGGCCCAGGCCGCGGCGACCAGCGCGGTGATGACGAACGGCCGCTTCCGGCTCGGCGTCGGCACCGGTGAGGCCCTGAACGAGCACGTCGTCGGCCACACCTGGCCGCCGGCCAGTGTCCGGATGGAGATGCTGGAGGAGGCGATCCAGGTGATGCGCCGGCTGTTCTCGGGCGAGGAGGTCAGCCACTACGGCACCCATTACAAGGTCGAGAACGCCCGCCTCTACACCGTCCCCGACGAGCCCGTACCGATCGACATCTCCGGCTTCGGACCGGCGGCGACCGCGCTCGCGGCCCGCGTGGGCGACGGCTACATCACCATGATGCCGGACGAGGCACTCGTGGAGAACTTCCGCAAGGGCGGCGGAGGCGGCAAGCCGGTGAGCGGCGGCACGAAGGTCTGCTACGGCACCGACCGCGACGAGGCCGTACGCACCGTCCGCCGCCTGTGGTCCAACCAGTTGCTGCCCGGTGAGATGGGCCAGATCCTGCCCTCGCCCAAGCACTTCGAGCAGTTGGAGCCGCTGATCACCGAGGAGATGGTGAGCGAGCAGTCGGTGTGCGGGGACGACGTCGACGAACACGTCGCCGCGCTCGCCGCGTTCGACGAGTCCGGCTTCGACCGGGTCTACGTCAACCAGATCGGGCCCGACCAGCGCGGCTTCTTCGACTTCTACCGCACCAAGGTGCTGCCGCAGCTCCAGCAGGCCGGCCACTGATCCGTACGGGAGCGAGTCAGCGATGAAACTCCACCTGCCCGTGGTGTCGGTGTACACGGTGCCGACGGACGGACCCGAGGCCGACGGCACGCTGGCGTGGGACACGACGACCGTGGTGATCGCCGAGGTGACGACCGACGACGCGACCGGCACGGGCTGGACCTACGGTCCGGCGGCGGTCGGCGACTTCCTGACCAAGCACCTCGCTCCGCTGGTCGAGGGCAGCAGCGCCCTGGACATCCCCGCCGTGCACTCCGCGATGTGCCGCTCCGTGCGCAACGCCGGACGCCCCGGCATCGCCGCGTGCGCGATCTCCGCGGTCGACATCGCCCTGTGGGACCTCAAGGCCCGGCTCCTGGAACTCCCGCTGGCCCGGCTGCTGGGCGTCGCCCGTGAGCGGGTCCCGGTCTACGGCAGCGGCGGCTTCACGACGTACCACGACACCCATCTGGCCGCCCAGTTGAACGGCTGGGTGCACGGGCAGCACATCCCGCGGGTCAAGATGAAGATCGGCGAGAGCTGGGGCCGGGCGGTCACCCGCGACCTGGCCCGCGTCCACGCCGCCCGTCAAGTGATCGGCGACGACGCCGAGTTGTACGTCGACGCCAACGGCGCCTACACCCGCAAGCAGGCGATCCGGGTCGGTCACGCGCTCGCCGAGCACGGCGTCGGCTGGTTCGAGGAACCCGTCTCCTCCGACGACCTCACCGGCCTGCGCCTGGTCCGCGACGCGCTGGTGAGTGACGTGACCGCGGGCGAATACGGTTACGACCTGCCGTACTTCGCCCGCATGATCGCGGCCGGCGCGGTCGACTGCCTCCAGGTCGACGCGACCCGCTGCGGCGGCCTCACGGAGTTCCTGCGCGCCGCCGCCCTGGCCCACGCCCACGGTCTGGAGGTCTCCACCCATTGCGCCCCGCACGCCCACGCCGCCGCGGCCGCCGCGATCCCCAACCTCCGCCACATCGAGTGGTTCCACGACCACGTCCGCATCGAGGACATGTTCTTCGACGGCGCGCTGGACCCGACGGGCGGATCGGTGCGACCGCTCCGCGGGGTGGGTCATGGCTTGACGCTGCGGACGGACGAGGTGGAGGAGTTCAGGGTCGCCTGACGGCGACACGGCGGGCCAGCTTGCGGGCGGCCAGGATCCCGGCGCCCGCGGTGAGCGCCGTACCGATACGGCCGCGATGCGTGGAGAGCCATTCCTGGGAGCTGTCCGCATGGGACTCCGCGTCGAACCGCCCGTGCGCCCCGAAGTCCCGCCCGTGCGGCCCGTCCGCCGGGGTCCACAGGTTGCCGGGGTCGCGGTGCTCGCCCTCGTCCCGCTGCGCCTCGAACCCGGTCCGCGCCAGATACCGGTCCAGCAGCCCCGGCGCCACCGCGTTGGCGACCAGCGTGGCCACCGTGGAGCCCCCCACCCAGTACTCCCGCCGCCGCCCGTGCCCCGCCGCATGCACGATCGCCCGCGCCGCCACCTCCGGCTGATACACGGGCGGCACGGGCCGCGCCCGCCCCGGCATCCGGCTCAACACCCAGTCGAACTGAGGGGTGTTGACGGCAGGCAGCTGCACCATCGTCGTACGGACCCGGCTCCCCTCGTGCAGCAACTCGCACCGCAGCGACTCGTTGAAGCCCTGAATCGCGTGCTTCGCACCGCAGTACGCGGACTGCAGCGGAATCCCCCGGTAGGCGAGCGCGGAACCGACCTGCACGATGGTCCCCCGGTCCCGCGGCAGCATGTGCCGCAGCGCCGCCCGCGTACCGAACACACAGCCCAGATACGTCACTTCGGTCACCCGCCGGAACTCGTCCGCGTTGATCTCCGTGAACGGCGCCAAGACCCCGGCGAAGGCGTTGTTGACCCATACGTCGATGCGCCCGAAGGCGTCGACGACCTGCTGCGCGGCGTCCTCCACGGCCTTGGGGTCGGCCATGTCGACGGTGACGACGAGGGCCTGGCCCCCGGCGCGCTGCACCTCATCGGCCGCCGCGGCCAGGCCCTCGCGTCCCCGGGCCAGCAGGGCGACCCGGTCGCCCCGCGCGGCGAAGGCCAGAGCCGTGGCCCGGCCCACGCCGCCGCTGGCCCCGGTGACCACGACGGCCCTGCCGCCCTTCGACAGCGGCATCCGCGACGGCGTACGCACCGCGCATCACGCCCGGTGGTGCGGCTGCTCGGGGTCGATGTCCTCGGGGCGCGGCGCGGCGGGCGGTATGCCCGCCCCCGGCACGCCGGTCGCCGGTGCGCCGGCCGCCCCGCCGAGCGCGCCCGGTGTGGCGGGCGGCACCGGCGGATAAGGCGGCGCACCTGCGCTGCCCGGGGGCATGTCGCCGAGGGCGCGTTCACGTTCCGCGACGAGTTCGGCCTCGCGTTCCGGCGTCGGCCGGGACGCGGACGGCCGGGCGGAACCACGCAGCACATAGGCCACGATGCCCAGGATCACCGCGGTGATCAGCGCGGCGGCCCAGTCCGGCAGTCCGGTGGCGAGGGCCAGGCCCAGAGCGAGCGCGAGGGCCGCGCCCGCGTACAGGGCGACGGCGCCGGACGCGGCGTACAGGACGGCCGTGCGGCGCTGCTTGCGGGTCTGCTGACGCAGTTCGTCGCGTACGGTCTCACGCGCCACCTGCGCCAGCTCGTCGACCAGCTCCTTGTCCAAGTGCTCCAGATGATCCAAGCGGTCCATGCCCGCCGGGTACCCGCGGGCCCGTGCGCGTAACGCCCACGCCGTACGCAAGGCCATGGGCTGACTTGGTGGCCGGGGCGGGGAGATCGGGCGAAACGATCTCCGCGTCCCGGCCGTCCCAACTAGGCTCGTGCGCATGGACATTCTGGGAGCCACGCTGCGCGTCTGCGTCGACGACCTGGACACCGCGGTCCCCTTCTACGAACGCCTCGCCGGTGGCAGAGCCCTCCGCTTCGAGCGGGCCGGCGTCCAGGTGGCCGCCGTCGGCTGCTTCCTGCTGATGAGCGGGCCGGAGTCGGAGCTGGAGGTGCTGCGCAAGGTCGCGGCGACGATCGCCGTCACGGACGTCGACGAGGCCCACAAGGTCCTCACCGAGTTGGGCGCGCACATCGTCGCCGGTCCGGTGACGACGCCGGTCGGACGCAACATGATCGTGATGCATCCGGACGGCGCGATCTACGAGTACGTGGACCGCCGCGGCTGACACCCGCCCGATCACGACACCGGAGCTGCCCGGGGGAATTACCGGTCAGGACCGCGCAAAGGCCTCCACGACGATGTCGGCGAGCAGCGCGCCCGCCGTGCCGTCCGGGTCCAGGTCGGGGTCGTAGATGGTGACGGTGAGGCCGACGCAGTGCGGGGACGCCAGCAACGGGCGCAGTACGGCGATGAGCTCGTCGGGGAGCAGCCCGTCGGGATCGGGGCTGTCGACGGCCGGCATGACGGACGGATCGAGCACATCGGCGTCCAAGTGCACCCAGAATCCGAGGAGTTGCGGGATCTCGTACGCCTGCACGGTGGCCCGTGCCAGGGCATCGGCACCCCATTCACGCAGGTCACCGACGGTGACGACCGGGATCTTCAGCGCGGCGAGCTCACCACGCTCCTCCTCGAAACAGTCCCGGATCCCGAAGAACCGCACGTCCTCGTCCCGCAGATACGGCTTGAGCCCCTCCAGATCCGTGAGGTCCTCCTGCCCCCGCCCGGTGGCCAGTGCCACCTCCTCACCGCCCGCGGCCCCGATCCGGTCGGAGTTCCCGGGATGCCGGAAGTCCGGGGAAGCGTCCACCGCGGCCAGCCCGTACCGCCCGATCCGCCGCAGTGCGAGTGAAGCGCCGAGCTGAATGGAACAGTCCCCGCCGAGGACGACGGCGAAGTCACCGGCGCGCACATGGTGCTCGATCCGGTCGGCGAGCTTGCTGGTGTACGAGGCGAGGGCGGCCGCGTTGAAGACCCCGTCGCCCTCCTGCCAGTCCCCGCGGTCGTAGCGCGGCGGCACCACCACGCCACCCTCCAGCGCCCGCAGCCGCTGCACGATCCGCTGCTCCCGCAGCGCCCCTGCGAGCTTGTAGCAACCGGGCACGGTACCGGGGCCGGGCGGGCGCAGGCCCAGATTCGAGGGGGCGTCGAGCACGACGATATTCCGCATGCGGTTCATCCTCGTCGACGTATGGTCGGGCGTACACCGGATTCGAGAGGCAAGGCACGACGCGGAGGACCGGGCGGAGACAGCGCTCCGCGGTCTGGGCTACGGCTTCCGTGACCTCAGGTCCAGCGTCACCGACCTGGACACCATGAAGGTCAACCGGAAGCCCGCATCGCGGCGGTGATCGCCCACCGCTCGTGGTCCCGCCAGGCCCCGTCGATGTAGAGGAAGTCCGGCGAGAAGCCCTCCAGGCGGAATCCGCAGGAGCGGGCCAGGGCGATGGACGCGGTGTTGGCGGGCTGGACGTTGATCTCGAGCCGGTGCAGCCGCATCGGGCCGAAGGCGTGGCCGACGACGAGGTCGAGGCCTTCGCGCATGAGCCCGTGCCCGGCCGCGTGCGCGAAGGCGCCGTAGCCGAGGGCGCCGCTCAGGAAGGCGCCCTGGACGATGTTGTTGATGTTGATGAATCCGGCGATGGCCCCGCCGTCCCTCTCGCAGACCAGGAAGCCCGCCTTGGTGGGATCCTCGATCAGCCGACCCGCGTAGGCGGTGTACGCCTGCGGGCTGTCCGGCGGGAAGAGCCACGGATGGTGCAGGTCCTTGCTCTCCCGGGCGCGCGCGGTGAACTCGGCGGCGTCGTCGTAGGTGAAGTGGCGTATGCCCACACGAGGGCCTTCGGCGAGATAGCGGGATGCGGTGTGCGGCATCCCGCCACCCTATGACGGGCCCTGTCGCTCAGGGCTGCCTCCGCCGTCTCATGAAGTAGGCACCGAACAGCGCGCCGATGATCCCCACAGCGAGCAGCGCCACCCACAGCGGCATGGTCACCAGGGGGATCAGCAGCCTGATCTCGGTGTCCTCGGTGTTCTCGAAAATGAAGATCAGGGCGAGGACGGCGAGCACCAGGACGGTGGTCCGGGCAGGAGTCATGAACCCGCGCACGCCACCGCCCCTCCCGCCGGTCTTGGCGCCCCTCTCCGAGGTCTTCGTGCTCATACCACCAGCATGGTCCCCATCCGGCCTTCACGCACGGTGAGCGCCTACCGTGCGTGAAGCCCGACGAGTGAGCGCTCGTTCAGCGGCCCGCGACCGGCAGCTCCAGC
This sequence comes from Streptomyces sp. 4N124, assembly GCF_052245395.1. NCBI lineage: Bacteria > Bacillati > Actinomycetota > Actinomycetes > Kitasatosporales > Streptomycetaceae > Streptomyces > Streptomyces sp. 4N124. The sequence continues at coordinate 68,243 of NZ_JBQQBS010000049.1, read as the reverse complement.
ACCCCCGTGTCCTGAGGCGCGCTGACCACGGTCACCGGCTTGATCCCCCGGTTCCCGAAGTACGCGTCGTCGCTCGCCGCGATCACGAACCGCAGCCGGTGTCCCTTCTCGTACCGGTGCACGATCCCCGGCAGCGTCACGGTGAAACTCTTGGTGACGTCGGGAACACGGACCGGCGCGACCAGCCGGTGCACCAGCGTCTTGGTGCCGTCGGGCGCGACGTCGTACAGCTTGGCGAACAGGACGAGCTTGTCGGCGGCGTTTCCCGAGTCCTGCGTCCGCTCTGCCTTCGGGGAGACGACCTTGAGCGTGGCCCGCGGCGCGCCCACGACATCGACCGTGCGCGCCAGCGGCTCGCTGGTCCACCCCAGGTAGGTGCCCGTTGTGTCGTACGGCGCCGGGTCGGGCAGCCCGATGATCCCGGTCAGCGAGCTCTCCGAATGGCTCGTGGAGATCAGCCAGTTGGTGTAGGTACGGCTGCCGCGTGCCACCTTCTTGCGGTTGTCGACGAGCTTGCCGTCACCGGAGAGGTACATCTTCTGGCTGAGGGCGGGTGGTTGGGCAGCCGTGGCGTACGTACCGCCGGGGTCGGTGATCCAGTCGCGGTAGTAGGCGAAAGCGGGGCCCGTGTCGGCGTTGCGCTGCTTGTGGAGGTAACGGTCGAACCAGGCGAGGATCCGCTTGCCGACGTAGGAGGAGTCCAGGTTGCCCTGGCCCAGGTTGAGTTCGCCCGACGCCGGGTCGGTGAGGCCGCCGCTGTGACCCCAGGACTGCCAGATCATCTTGGTGGGCGTGCCCTGCGCCTTGAGCGTCTGGTACGTCGCCGTCGCCTCATTGAGGTTGAACAGGCTGTCGGCCTGCCCCTGGACCAGCAGCGTGGGCGCCTCGACGCGGCTGAGGTACGACACCGGGGACACGCTGTGCGCGTAGTCGAGCAGTTCGGCGGTCTTGTCGGCCGGATAGCTGCCGGAGTTGAGGGTGCGGACGGTGTCGCAGGCCCTGGTGACGAAGTGCAGACAGGCGAGGGAGTTGATCCGGGACGGGTCGAGGCTGGGCTCCAGCAGGGGCTGGCCCTCTCCTATGAGGTAGAAGCCGTTGGTCCACTGCCACTTGAAGACGCCGGGGACGCTGCCGCTGCCGACGGCGTTGTTCGGGTCGAGGGAGTAGGCGAGGTTGTTCCAGGTGATCATCGGGACGAGCGCGTCGACCCGGTGGTCCACGGCGGCCGTCGCCAGCTGGATGGCGCCGCCGTAGGAGCCGCCGATCATGCCGACCCGGGGATCGCCGGGGGCGTCCTGGGTCACGAAGTCGGCGTTCGTGCCGTCGTCGGCGGCCCGCTTCCCGGCCAGGAAGTCGACGAGCTGCGAGGCCGCCTCGCCGTCGATGGCCGGGTCGTCCAGTGAGATGAGGCAGCCGCTCCGGCCGAAGCCGAGCCCCGAGTAGACCAGGGAGACATAGCCGCGCTCGGCGAAGGCCTTGCCGATGGCGTTGGTCGAGCCGTCGTTCTTGCTGCCGCCGAAGCCGTTCGTGGCGAGCACGGCGGGTGCGGGGTGGGCGGCGTCCACGTCGGCGGGCCGGTACAGGTCGGCGTCGACGGTGCAGGTGCGGTCACCGGCATGGACGGTGAACTTCAGTGCGGTGACGGTGTAGTGGCCGGTCGCGGTGGCGGGCGAGGTGAGTGCGAGGGGTGTGGTGAGGGCGGCGCCGAGAGCGAGGACGAGCGGGACGCGGGATCTGGGCACACGTCGGGACACGTAGACCTCCACACTGAGGACAACCCGGGATACCGACCAGTAGGTACTGGCCGGTAACCATGGTGTGACACGTGTCAGGCGCAGGTCAATCGCCGTGACGAGTGGTTTTGACGGAGATTCAGTAGGGCTCGCTCAGCGCAGAGCGGGTTCGTCGAACGTCAACGTGCCCGTGTCGGCGTCGAGTTCGGCCTCCAGTCCGAAGGGGATGGTCAACGCCCCGTCGCAGTGGCCGAACCCGAACTCCTCCATCACCGGGATACCCAGTCCGCCGAGCCGGTCGGCGAACACGGCGCGCAGTGCGTCGTAGGCACCGCATTCGTTCCACGAGCCGAGCACGATCCCGGTGACGCCGTCGAGCCCGTCCGCGCGCAGGAGTTGGGTCAGCATCCGGTCGATCCGGTACGACTGCTCGCCGACGTCCTCGATCATCAGCAGTCCGCCACGGGCGTCGGTGCGGGCGTGGGGTGAGCCGAGGTCGGACGCGAGGAGGCAGAGGCATCCTCCGTAGGTGACGCCCCGGGCCCGCCCGGGGACCAGAGCGCTGCCCCGCGACTCGATGCCGCGGACCGTCTCCGGGGCGAAGAGGGTCGCCCTCAAGTGCTCCTGGGCCCGGGTGTTCTTGGTGAAGTCGACGCCCGCGGCCGTCGGCCCGTACAGCGTGACCAGACCCAGCCGCGTGGCGAACGCCTCGTGCAGCGTGGTGATGTCGCTGAAGCCCACGAACACCTTCGGCCCGGCCGCGCGCATCGCGTCCCAGTCCAGCAGGTCGACCATCCGCAGCGCGCCGTAGCCGCCGCGGGCGCACAGCACGGCGTCGACGGACGGATCGCACCAGGCGTTCTGCAGATCGGCGGCCCGGTGCGCGTCGGTGCCCGCGAGGTAGTCCAACTCGCCGTGGCGGTCGAGGACATGGGGTGCGACGACCGGTTCGAGGTCCCAGCCGCGCAGGATGTCGAGTCCGGCCTGCAGTCGTTCCTCGGCCACGGGTCCGCTGGGCGCGACGACGGCCACGCGGGCGCCGGGGGCGAGCCGGGGCGGGCGTACGAGCTGCTTCATTTGGTGAGCTCCAGGGTGTCGATGCCGGACGGGTGCAGCCCGAAGGCCTGTGCGTACAGGGAGAGTTCGGCCTCCAGGGCGCGGATCATGGTGTCGGCCCGGCGGAATCCGTGTCCCTCCCCCTCGAAGGCGATGTACGCGTGCGGCACGCGTCGGCCTTCCATGCGGGCCAGGAAGCGTTCGCACTGCGCGGGCGGGCAGATCACGTCGTCCAGGCCCTGCAACAGCAGGAAGGGCGCGGTGATCCGGTCGGCGTGCTCGGCGGGCGAGCGCTCCACGTACCGTGCGGGCACCTCGGCGAGCGGCCCGACCAGCGACTCCAGGTACTGGGACTCGAAGTCGTGGGTCTCCCCCGATCCCCAGCCGGTCAGGTCGAGGATCGGATAGATGATCGTGCCGCAGGCGTAGACATCGGTCGTGGCCAGCGACGCCGCCGCCGTCCAGCCGCCCGCGCTGCCGCCCCGTACGGCGAGCCGGGCACGGTCCGCGGTGCCCTCGTCGGCGAGGGCCAGCGCGACGGCCGCGCAGTCCTCGACGTCGACCACGCCCCACTGCTCACGCAGCCGGTCCCGGTACGCCCGCCCGTATCCGGTCGAGCCGCCGTAGTTGACCTCGGCGACCCCGATGCCGCGCGAGGTGAAGTAGGCGATCGCCAGGTCGAGGACGAGCGGAGCCCTGCTGGTGGGCCCGCCGTGCGCCCAGACGACATACGGCGGCAGCTCGTCGCCTGGTGCGACGCAGGCGGGGTGGTGGGGCGGGTAGATGTGCGCGTGGATCTCGCGTCCGGCCGGGCCGGTGAAGGTGCGGATGTGCGGTTCGGGGTAGTAGGCGGGGTCGACCGAGTCCTTGTGCGCGGCGCCGATCACCCGGGCTCGGCCGGTACGGGCGTCCAGTTCCACCACCTCGTACGCGGTGCGCGGGCTCGCCCCGACGGCGACGATCCGGTTGCCGTGCGCCGCGAGCGTGGGCGCGAACTCGGTCCAGGGACCGGCGGCGTCGACGACCTCGCCGGTCTCCGGGTCGAGGATGCCGAGCGCGGTGGCGCCGCGGCCGTGCACGACGGCGATCAGCCCACTGTCCAGCGGGGCGAACCAGCGGTGCCCGAGCTTCCACAGCGGACCGCCGAACTCCTCCTCACGCGGGCAGAGGGGCCGGCCGTCACGATAGAGGTTCCACCAGCCGGAGCGGTCGCTCGCGTACAGCAGGGAGCCGTCGGGCGCCCAGTCCACCTGCGCGATGGACTCCCCGGGCCCGCCGGCGACCGTGCGCGCCGCACAGAAGACACCGTCCACCTCGGCGACGACGAGTTCCGTGCCGTCCCACGGCATCCGCGGATGGTCCCAGGCGAGCCAGGCCGCACGCCGCCCGTCGGGCGAGATCCTCGGACCGGTCACGAACCGGTGCCGGTCGTCGGTCAGTTCGCGTACGGCGTCCCGGTTCTCGGCCGCCGAGCCGTCCAGCGGCACCGCGGCGAGCACCCGGCGTACGTCGGTGGGCGCGTCGCCTGTGAACTCCTCCATCACGCCCCACACTTCACCGACGTCCAGGCGCAACTGCGGCTCGGCCCAGCGCGGTCCGGCCGGCGTCAGCGGACGCGGCTCAGTGCCGGGCTCGTACCGGTAGAGCCGCTGGTCGGCGAAGTTGACGAACACGACGAGCGGTCCGGCGACACCGGCCCAGGGCTGTCCGCCGTACTCGATGACGCGGCTGCGCACATTCCACGGCGCGGGCAGCATGGACTCCTCGGTGCCGTCGGTACGGCGCCTCACAAGCGTGCGCCGGCCGCCCTCGGTGGGCCGTGGCTCGGTCCACCAGGCCTCGTCGCCGACGAAGCCGACGTACTCGGGATGCCCGTCGTGCGCGGCGGCGAGGGCCGCGTCGATCGGGGACGGCCATGAGCCGAATGCCAGCTCCATGCCGCTAGGCCGTCCGCAGGAAGCGGTCCAGGACGTGGACGCCGAAGTGCAGCGCCTCGACGGGGACCCGCTCGTCGACTCCGTGGAAGAGGGCCTGGTAGTCGAAGCCCTCGGGGAGCTTCAGCGGGGTGAAGCCGTAGCCGGTGATGCCGAGCCGGGAGAACTGCTTGGCGTCCGTGCCGCCGGACATGCAGTACGGCACCACATGCCCCTCCGGCGCGAACTCCTCGACCGCGGCACGCATGCGCGCGTACGTCGGCGAGTCGACCGGCGCCTGGAGGGCCACCTCGCGATGGTGGAACTCCCAGTCCACGTCCGGTCCGGTGAGCCGGTCGAGCGTCGCGCGGAACTCGTCCTCGGCGCCGAAGAGATACCGCCCGTCGACATACGCGACGGCCTCCCCCGGGATCACATTGACCTTGTAACCGGCGTCCAGCATCGTCGGGTTGGCGCTGTTGCGTACGGTGGACTCGACCAGCTTGGCCGCCGGGCCGAACTTCGTCAGCAGCCCGTCCACGTCGTCGAGGTCGGCCTCGATGCCGTAGAGCGCGGCGAGTTCGGTGAGGGCCGCGCTGACCGTCGGGGTCAGCCGGAGCGGCCACTCGTGGCCGCCGATCCGGGCGATGGCGGCGGCGAGCCGGATCACCGCGTTCTCCCGGTTCACCTTGGAGCCGTGTCCGGCCCGCCCGCGCGCGGTGAGCTTCAGCCAGCCGGTGCCGCGCTCACCCGCGGCGATGGGGTAGATCTGGCGCCCGCTGCCGTCGTGGAAGGTGAACGCCCCCGACTCGCTGACGCCCTCGGTGCAGCCCTCGAAGAGCCCCGGGTACTGATCGGCGAGGAACCCGGACCCGTCCTCCGCGCTCGCCTCCTCGTCGGCGGTGAACGCGATGACGAGGTCCCGTCGGGGCCGTACGCCCTCCCGCGCCCAGGCGCGCACCACCGCGAGGATCATCGCGTCCATGTTCTTCATGTCGACGGCCCCGCGTCCCCAGACGACGCCGTCGCGGATCTCCCCGGAGAACGGGTGCACGCTCCAGTCGGCGGCTTCGGCGGGTACGACGTCCAGATGACCGTGGACGAGCAGCGCGTCCGCGGACGGGTCCGTGCCCTCGATCCGGGCGACCACGTTCGTACGGCCCTTGGTGCGCTCCAGCAGCGTCGGCTCCAGACCCGCCCCGGCCAGCCGCTCCGCCGCGTACTCGGCGGCGGGCCGCTCCTGACAGTCGCCGCCCCCGCGGTTGGTGGTGTCGATGCGGATGAGGTCGGACGTGAACCGGACGACCTCGTCCAGCGCCTGCTGGTCAGCCATACTGCTCCTCCACCGCGGCCGAGACGATCGTGGTGACCGCCTTGAAGGTACGGATTCCCTCATACATGGTGCCGCTGGTGTACGCCACCTTCCGCTCCCCGACCCGCTCCACACCCGGCACGACGGTCGCGGCCAACGCCAGATGCTCCGCGTCAAACTCCAGGGCGACGGTGAACGGTCCGCCCCTCACCGGCTCACGCCGCACCGCCAGCGCCGCCGCCTCCTTGGCCGCGGCCCGGATGTCGGAGGCCGTCCTGGCCGGCGTACGGCACACGGCCGCGTACCGCGACACATGGTCCTTGACGGCGACCTTCAGCGCCTCGGGCGCGTACCCGAGCGCGTCCTCGCAGGCCACGTCGTCACCGGTGACGAGGACGACGGGCACCCCGTACTCGGCGACCACGTGCGCGTTGAGCAGCCCCTCGCTCGCCCGTACGTCGTTGACCCACACGCCGGTGATGGAGTTGGCGAGGTAGGTGTGGGCGAGGACGCCCTCCATGCCCGCGCCCGCGTGATAGCCGACGAACGCGATGCCGTCCACGTCGCCGTGCTGGACGCCCTCCACCATGGAGAGGGACTTGTGCCGCCCGGTGAGCATCTCCGCCCGCTCGTCGAGCCGTTCGAGAAGCAGATTGCGCATCGTCCAGTGCGCTTCGTTGATGAGCACATCGTCCGCGCCGCCGTCGAAGAAACCCAGCACGGCCGCGTTCACATCCGACGTGAACATCGACCGGCACCGCTCCCACTGCGGCGTCCCCGGCAGCACATCGGCCGGCCAGGTGACACCGGTCGCGCCCTCCATGTCGGCGCTGATGAGGATCTTCATACCGCTTCACGTTACGCGTCGGCGGGGCAACTTCCTACGAGCCGGAGAGCAGGTCGAGCGGGGTTTCACCGGATGCGGTGTTTCTTCCAGAAGGGGTCCAGGTCGGTGGTCGTCGCGGACTGTGCCGCCTTCTTGAAGTCGGCGGTGGTGGAGACGCCGTACCAGTGCTCGCGGGCGTATCGCTTGAGGAGTCGTGCCATCGTGTCGGCGCCGAGGGTGCGCTCCAGGTTCGCGAGGGCGCAGGAGCCGGCCGTGTAGATGACGTGGTACTCGTCACGGTGCTCGGCCCAGTAGGCCATCGAGTTGGTGAGCGCGGTGCGGTCGCTCGGCCAGTCGTCGTCCGACCAGCAGTCGCGGGTGTCCCAGCCGTAGAAGCGCGCGTTGGCGTATTGGGCGAAGCTCTCGTCCAGCCAGGGGGCGCCGTATTCGTCGTTGCCCACGATGCCGTACCACCACTGGTGGGCCACCTCGTGGACGACGGCGCCGCCCTCCTCGGTGGTGCCGAGGATGACCAGGCCGGGGTACTCCATACCGCCGCCGAAGCCCTTGGTCATCACCAAGTCGATCTCGCCGTACGGATAACGGCCGAACTCCTTGCCGAACCGGTCGACGGCGGCGACGCCGTCCTTGCGGTTGAGGCGCACACCCGCCGCGGGCGTGTTCGGCGCCCAGTACGACTTCACGCGCACACCACCGGGCGAGGTCTCGCTCGCCACGCGAAACGGGCCCGCCGCCCACGCGAAGTCGCGCACCCGGTGGGCGACGCTGTGCGTGACGGTGCGTCCCGGCTTGTCCTGGCGGGTCCAAGTGCGGCCGGTCGCGGGGACCTTGAGGGTCGACGGGTGGTCGATGCGCACCCGGAAGTCACTCGCCAGGGTGTAGAAGCTCTCGCCGGTCGACACATACGGATCGAGGTGCCATCCCTTCGCGTCGTGCACGGCGAGCACCGGCAGCGCATTGCCCAGGAAGCGGAACGCGCCCTCGCGACCGAAGCGGTTGTTGCGCTCGGGCACAGTGATGGACACGTCGAAGGAGACGGCCGTCCGCGCGCCGCGTGCGAGCGGCTTCGGCAGGGTGATGCGCAGGGCGGTGCAGTTCACGGTGAGGCGGCCCGGAGTGCCACCGCGCACCTTGGACAACTTGACGGGGGACGGCTTGCCCGGCGTTCCGCACTTGTCGTCGCCGTTGCCCCACAGACGTACGTACACCTCACGCAGAGGTCGATCGGAGGCGTTGCGGAACGACACCCGCTGCCGGCCCGTCCAGTGGGAGCCGTCGGCGTCTCCGCGCAGGGACACGTCGTAGCGAAGCCGATCGGGCGTCGCGGCCTTGGCCTTGGGTGCTGGTGGCGCCACCGGTGCCGTGGCGGCACCGGCACCGGTGGCGCCCGCTGCCACGAGCAGGGCAAGCGGGACAACTAACAGACGGCGACCGGAAGTTGAGCACCACGCGTGTGCGCGTATCCACGACATGGCAGCGGATCATGCCACATCGGGTGCCGATTCCTGGAGCTCGGCCAGGGTCAGGACGTGGCCGCCGATGCCCCAGCCACCGTCGGGGACCTCCTCGACCAGGACCAGGGTGGCGGCGCGGGCCCGCTCACCGTAGATCTCGACGTACAACTCGGTGACGCGGGTGACGATCTGCTCCTTCTGCTTCTCGTCGAGGGTGCCGGCGGGGACCTTGAAGTTGGCGAACGGCATGGTGATTCACGCTCCGGTCGGTAGTAACGGGTGCTGTCCCCTCCACCCTGGGCCGGAACGGCGACGGCACCCAGGGCTGTGCCCACCCTGGGGTCGGCGACCCCTGGATACGGACGTGCCCACGGGTGAGGATGGGAGCGTGCCCCTTCCCGAACTCTCCGCGTTCCTGAAGTCCCGCCGTGATCGCGTCCGGCCGGCCGATGTGGGTCTGACCGCCGGGCCCCGGCGCCGGGTGCCCGGTCTGCGCCGGGAGGAGGTCGCGCAGCTCGCGGGACTGTCGGCGGACTATTACACGGAGTTGGAGCGGGGCCGGGGTGCCCAGCCCTCGGCCCAGGTCGTGGCCGCCCTCGCCCGCGCCCTCAGGCTGAACGACGACGAGCGCGACCACCTGTTCCACCTCGCCGACCGCCCGGTTCCCCCGGCGGCGCACGGCCCGACCGCGCACGTCCAGCCCGCCCTGCTCGGTCTGCTGGACCGGCTCACCACCACACCGGCGCAGATCATCACCGACCTGCACGAGACCCTCGTACAGAACGAACTGGCCGTCGCCCTGGTCGGTCGGGCCGCCGCGGTGAGCGGTCCGCGGGCGAGTCTCGTGTACCGCTGGTTCACCGACCCCGACGCCCGCGAGCTCTATCCGGTCGAGGACCACCCGCACCACTCCCGCGTCTTCGTGGCCGACCTCCAGGCGGTGGCGGCCCGGCGCGGCCGGGACGGCGAGGTGCAGCGGATGGTGGCCGCGCTGCGGCGGCACAGCGCGGAGTTCGCCGCCTTGTGGGACACCCATGACGTCGCCCTGCGCAGGGCCGACCACAAGCGCATCATCCACCCCGCCCTCGGCGTCATCGAGCTGGACTGCCACAGCCTGTTCAGCGAGGACGGCCACCAGCGTCTGCTGTGGTTCTCGGCCCCAGCCGGCACCGAGGGCGCCGCCCAGCTGGAGCTTCTGTCCGTCATCGGCACCCAGGACATGGCCGCGGACCGAAGCGGCTGAGCCGGACCCACGTCACTCCGCCCGCAAGGCCCCCGCCACCCGCGTCCGCGCCGCCCACCCCGCCGGCAGCAGTGCCCCGACGACGGCGATCAGCACGCCGGCCAGCGCCAGCAGTGTCAGATCCCGGACGTCGTACACATCGATGAGCTCCGCCGGAATGCGCGTCCCCACGGCCCGCCCCATCTCCGGGATGACGTACCGGTGCAGCGCCACGCCGAGCGGGACGCCGATCGCCCCGGCGGCCAGGCCGATGCCGGCCACCGCGGTGAGGACCTGGGCGACGGTCTGGCGCGGTGTCATGCCGAGGGCCTTGAAGATGCCGAGGTCGCGGGTCCGGTCGCGGGTGTCGAGCACGACCGTGTTGAGGACGCCGAGGCAGGCGACCGCCACCAGCATGGCGGTGAGCATCGCGATCAGCGCCTGCATGGCCCGGATCACGGTCGACTCGCTCGGCTCGGTGAAGGCCGCCTCTCCGCCGGTCGCCTTCAGATCCGCGTTCAAGGACGTGATGTAACTCTGCACATCCGTACCGGACTTGAGCCGCACGCTGAACTCGCTCGGCTGGTAACCGAGTTCGAGTGACGCCAATGACGAGAACGAGGTCCGGACGGCCATCCCCTCGTCGCTCAGGTCGAAGACCTCCCCCACGATCCGCAGCCGGACGTTACGGCCCTCCTCGCTCAACGTCACCGTGTCCCCGACCTTCACACCCGTCACCGTCAGGAAGCGCGAGCCCGCGACCGCCTCACCGCCCGCCCCGAACCAGCGGCCGGACACCATGGTGTGCCGGCTGTGCGCGGCGTCGCCGTCGTACGCCACCACGGGCACCCCGCCCTTCAGACCGGCCACGTGTACCTCGGACCGGGCGGTGCGGTAGTACGAGGCCGTCTCCGGACGGGACTTGATCGCGGCCGCCACCGCGGCCGGATCCGCGGCGCCGCGGGGCTCCGTACCCGGTTCGGGTGGCGCCATGGAGCGTACGGTCACCTCGCCCGCCGCCCGGTCGAGTTCGCCGTCCCGCTGTATCGCGAAGAGCGTGCTGCCCAGCCCGACCGCGAAGGTCACCGCCAGCGCCCCGAACGCCACCGCCGCGGCCATCGTGCCGGAACGGGCGGGCCGGGCGAACGGGCCCGCCAGGCCGAGGGTCACCGGGCGCGGCAGCGGCAGCCGGCCCAACAACTGCCGAACTCCGCGTCCGCGGGCGGCGGTTGCCGCGCGACCGACCCCGAGCACCGAGGCGGTGCGCAGCCGCGCCGCCCGCAGCGCCGGGGCGAACGCGGTGAGGGCGACCACCGCGAGGACGCCGGCCGGCACCACCAAGTTCACCCACAGCGGGATCAGCAGCGTGCCCGTCCCGTAGGCCGCCGCCACCTCCGCCATCAGCGGCACGGCGAGCAGATCGCCCAGTGCCACACCCAGCGCAGCGCCCACCGCCGCCGGGATCAACGCCTGCGCCACATAGGCCCGCCCCACCTGGAGCGGGGTGAGACCGAGGGACTTCAGGATGCCGATGCGCCGGGTCGCGGCACTCACCGCACCGCTCACCACGATGCCGATCACCAGCACCGACATGGCCAGGCCCAGCAGGGCGAAGGCGGTCACGAAGGGGATGTACGCGGTCGTGTTCGCCTCGGCGGCCTGCTTGACGTCCAGATAGGACTGCGTGCCGGTGAGCGTGCGGGCCGGAACGGCGGCGGCGATCGCGTCACGTCCGGCGGCGATATCGGCGCGGCTGTCCGCGTCGGTGAAGCGGTAGAGCATCTGGTACGACGGCTGCGCGTCCAGCGCCGTCAACTGCGTCGGTACGACCCACGCGTCGGCGCTCTCGCCCACGGACTCGGCGATGCCGACCACGGTCAGCTCCACGTCCCCGGCGTAGACGGTGCTGCCGGGCCGCATGCCGGGGTTGCCGGATCCCGCCTCCAGCACGATCTCGCCGGGCTCTTTCGCCCATCGGCCCTCGACGAGGCCGAGGTCGTCCACGGAGGCGTCGGCGGACGCCCGCCCGGCGACCGTCAGCGGGGGCGGGGTGAAGCCGGGCATGCGCTCGTCGGCCGGGCGGAGACGGACGGACGTCACAGCGAACGGGCCCGCGGCGGCCTCGACGCCGTCGACGGAGGCGGTCTGTGCGAGTCTCCCCGGCGCCACCCCGGCGAACTCCGCCGTCAGGTGCGCCCCGTGCTGCCGTGCGAAGGCCCGGTCGAACGGTGCCTGCGACGCCACCAGCAGCCCCAGCGCCAGCACGGACGCGGCCACCGACAGCAGCGTCGTCAGCACGATCACCGCGGTCTGCACACGGCGCCTGCCTACACCGGCACGCACGACCCTCCCCATCGCCCCGCTCATGACGCCACCGCCGGCACATCGCTCGCGATCCTGCCGTCGACCAGCTCGATCGTCCGCGTCGCGCACGACTCGGCCAGCGCCAGGTCGTGGGTGACGAGGACGATCGTCTGCCCGTCACTGTTGAGTTCACGCAGCAGCTCCCGCACCTCGGCGCCCGAGGCGGTGTCCAGCGCGCCCGTCGGCTCGTCGGCGAGCAGCAGCGGTGGGCGGTTCATCAACGCCCGGGCCACGGCGACCCGTTGCCGTTCGCCGCCGGAGAGCCGCCCGGGGTAGGCGCGGGCGTGCCGGTCGATACCGAGGTAGGTGAGGAGCTCGGCGGCCCGGGCGGCGGCCTTCACGCGGGGCACGCCGGAGAGCTGGGCCGGAAGCAGCACGTTGTCGGCGACCGTCAGATCGTCGAGGAGATTGAAGAACTGGAACACCATGCCGATGCGTGAGCGCCGGTAGCGGGCCGAGGCGCTCTCGCTCAACTCGTCGATCCTGAGCCCGTCGACGGTGACACTGCCCGCGCTCGGCCGGTCGAGCCCGGCGATCAGATTGAGGAGCGTCGACTTGCCGCTGCCGGACGGTCCCAGCACCGCGAGCGCCTCGCCGGCCCGCACCTGAAGCGTCAGCCCGGCCAGCGCGGGTGGGCCCTCGTCGTACACCTTGCGCACCTCACGCAGGTCGATCAGCGGATCGGTCATGGCTCGCCCCTTTTTCGTGACTCGGCGTCGGTCCGGCCCGAAGCTAGGCTCGGGCGCCGGGCGGGCACGTCGGCCGCGATGGGGAAGGCCCGTACCGTGCTCGGCTGAGCCGGCGCCGTGTCATCCCCACGATGTACACCGAAGGCGCACGCACCTGCGCCGTACGACGGATCCGCTGACCCGGCGGGCTTGACACACTTGCCCGGTGGACGGTGCCGCGGCGATCCCGCTGAGGAATCCGGCCTCGTGGCTGCGTACGGCGGCCCGGGGTGTCGCCGGTGTGCCCCCGCGCCTGTCCCGTTGGGCGTGGGCGGCGGACGCGGTGCTCGCCCTGGTGCTGGCGGTGGGGACCGTCAGCGCCGATCTGGACCGGTCCTATGTGGAGGACGCGCCCCGGGAGATGGTCCACCACGACGGGCGCCTGCCGGACCGGGGGCTGGTGCCCGAGCCGCCCGCCCCACCGAACATGATCGTCCCGGCCGTCGAGCACACCCTGGGTCCCCTCCCCTGGTGGGCGGTGGTGCTGGCGGTCCTCACCGCCGTCCCGCTGGCCTGGCGCAGGCGCCGTCCGCTGGCCGCGTTCTGGGCGGTGCTCGTGGCCACGGCGCTGTTCCATGTGAGCGAGGTCAACCGGGACGCCACGGTGGTCGCGTTCGCGTCAGTGCTGATCGCGGCGTACAGCGCGGCCATGTACAGCCCGCACCGCAAGGCGGCCGGGGCGAGCCTGGCGGCGGGCGCGGTGCTGCTCGCGGTCGGCAAGCTGGTCCCGGACGTCGACCGCACGCTGATCCCGCTGCTGGTACTGGCGCCGGTCGCGCTGGCCGCCAACGGCCTGCACGCCTGGCGACACCGGGTCCGGACCCTGCGGGCCGAGCAGGATGCGGCGACCCGCCGCGCGGTGGACGAGGAGCGCCGGCGCATCGCCCGCGAACTGCACGACGTGGTCACCCACAACGTGAGCATGATGACGATCCAGGCCGGCGCGGCCCGCAAGGTGCTGGACGTCTCCACGGACCAGGCCCGCGAGGCGATGCTGGCGGTGGAGGCGGCCGGGCGCACCGCGATGTCGGAGCTGCGTCAGGTGATGGGCCTGCTCACGATGGCCGCGGACGGCTCACCGGAGAACGTGGACCTGGCACCCCAGCCCGGCCTCGGCCGGCTGCCCGAATTGGTGGACCGGGTCCGCGGCACGGGAGTTCCGGTGGAGCTGACCGTCACGGGCACCCCGTGCGAGCTGCCCGCCGGGGTGGACCTGGCCGCCTACCGTGTCGTACAGGAAGGACTGACGAACGCCGTGAAGCACGCCTCGGGGGCGAGCGTGACCGTCGCCGTCGAGTACGCGCCCGGCGAACTCCGGGTGGACGTCCAGGACTCCGGCGGTGTGCCGACGCCCGCCGAGGGCAACGGCCGCGGCCTCATCGGGCTGCGGGAGCGGCTCGCGGTGTACGGCGGTACCCTCCACAACGGCAGGCGTCCGCGCGGTGGCTACCGGGTCCGGGCCGTGATCCCGGTGGAGGCGATGTGACCGACGCACCCCGGGTGGTGATCGTCGACGACCAGGCCCTGGTCCGCACCGGCTTCCGGATGATCCTCGCCGCCGACGGCATCGAGGTGGTCGCGGAGGCCGCCGACGGTGACGAGGCGGTCGCGGCGGTACGGCGCACCCTCCCGGACGTCGTCCTCATGGACGTCCGGATGCCGGGCACCGACGGGCTGGAGGCGACGCGCCGGATCCTCGACGGCGCCCAGAGCCCACCGCCCCGCGTCATCATCCTGACCACCTACGACCTCGACCAGTACGTCTACGCCGCACTGACCGCGGGCGCCAGCGGTTTCCTGCTCAAGGACGTCACCCCAGAGCATCTCGCCGCCGCCGTACGCCTGGTCCGCTCCGGCGACGCCCTGCTGGCCCCCGCCATCACCCGCCGCCTGGTGGAGCGCTTCGCGACCGCCGACACCCGTACGGCGTCCCTGCACCGCGATCTGTCCGCGCTCACCCCGCGCGAACTCCAGGTGCTCGAAGCGCTGGCCCGCGGACACAGCAACGCGGAACTCGCCGGACGCTTCCAGCTGAGCGAGGCCACGGTGAAGACACACGTGGCCCGCATCCTCTCCAAACTCCGGCTCCGCGACCGCGCCCAGGCGGTGATCGCCGCTTATGAGACAGGACTGATCAGTCCCGGTTCCGGGCAGGACGGCTGACCGCCCGTCAGGCCGTACGCCCCGCCAACAGCCACCTCGACGGCAGTTCGATCCGGGTGCCGTCGGAGGCGAACTCCGTGGTGATCAGCGGAAGTTCACCACTGGCCAGGACCGTGAGCCCGGCCGCGTGCAGATACACCGGCACCGCGTCGTCGGCGACCTCGCCGGGTGCGATGCCGTGCCGGAAGACCGGGGCCAGCTTGGGCGGCGGGCCCGCGGGGCTCTGGGCGAGGCCCATCAGGACGGGCCGGGCGGCCTCGGAGAGTTCGACGAGGAAGGCCCGGCCGCGTTCCCCGACGAGCGCGGCGATGCCGTCGACGAGGGTCTGCCGGTCCTCGGGTTCGGCCTGGTGGAGCACGCCTCGCAGATAGACATTGGTGTCGCCGAGTTCCGCGTGCAGCGCCTCCGCCTCGGTCTTCTCGCAGGCGTCCAGCAGCCGGTAGGTCGCCTGCCCGGCGGGGTCGGCGCGCCGGGCGTGGTCGAGCGCCGCCTCGGACAGGTCGGCACCGATGACGTGCGGGAAGCGGTCGGCGAGGAAGCGGGTCTGGCTGCCGTTGCCGCAGCCGAGGTCCACCATCGGCAGGTTGGGGTCGGGCAGCTGCGGCTCGAAGATCGCCAGATGGACACCCACCGTCAGCGTGGGCTCCGCGTCCCAGAAAACGGCGCCCTGCTCCTCAGGAGCTTCGCGCCAGAAGCCCTCCCAGGCCTCCCGGTACCGACTCGTCACGCTCATGCCCAACTCCCCAGGGTGCGACGCGGCTGCCCGCCGCAGTTGACCGGCCAGTACGGTGTATCGCGCCCCGGTCATGACGACAAGCGCGTGGCGCGTACCTTCACGGCCCGTTCGATGGGCGTGCGCTCGCGCACGCCCTAAAGGGGCGCGGGGAACTGCGCGACCAGCCACGACGGAGCCGCAGACGCCCCACGACACAGCGCGGCACTCACCTCACAGCACTGCCAGCGGAGCGCCGTGGCAAGCTCAGTTCGAACCAGACGGTCTTGCCGGCCTTGGTCCGGCTGGTGCCCCACTCCCGGGCGAGCGTGCTGACCACCCGCAGACCGCGCCCGAACTCGTCGCCGGGGCCCGTGTTCAACAGGGTCGGCAGCTCGTGGTCGTCGTCGTCCACCTCGCACAGCAGGGTGTCCCCACGCACGAGGCGCAGCTCGATCGGGCGGCTGTGGGAGTGCCGTACGGCATTGGTGACCAGCTCACTGACCATCAGCGCCGTACCGTCGGCGAGCTTGGCGAGCCCCCAGTCGTGGAGCTGTTCGCGGACCACGGCACGCGCCCGGCCGACCTCCAACGGGTCCAGGGAGAGCCGCCATTCGGCCACGTCGTCGGGCTCGATGCCGTTCAGGCGGGCCATCAGCAGGGCCACGTCGTCCTTGCGGCCACCGCGGGTGTTGAGGGCCCGGATGATGGTGTCGCAGGCGTCGTCCATGGACGCGGCCGGGTGGGCGGCCGACTCGCACAGCGTCGCAAGTCCGACGCCGATGTCCTCGCCGCGCACCTCGACCAGGCCGTCGGTGCACATCACCAGCCGGTCGCCGGGCTCCACGCGCACACGTACCGCCTCGAAGGGCACCCCGCCGACGCCGATCGGCGCACCGGTCGGCAGGTCGAGCAGTTCGCTGTGCCCGTCCTCGGCGCGGACCAGCACCGGCGGGATGTGGCCCGCGTTGGCGATGTGCAGTTCGCTCGCGATCGGGTCGTAGACGGCGTACAGACAGGTCGCGAGGTAGGTGTCGCCGAGGCGCTGGGCGAGGTCGTCGAGGTTGCGCAGCAGCTGGGCGGGCGGCAGGTCGAGGGCGGCCATGGTCTGCACGGCCGTACGCAACTGGCCCATCATCGCGGCCGAGTTGAGGCCGTGCCCCATGACGTCGCCGACGACCAGGGCGGTGCGGGCGCCGGGCAGCTTCACGGAGTCGAACCAGTCACCGCCGACGCGCCCGAGGAGCGTGCCGGGCAGATACCGGGTGGCGATGTCGCAGCCCGCCATGCGCGGCGGGATGTGCGGCAGCATGCTGTCCTGGAGGGTCTCGGCGACGCTCTCCTGGTAGGTGTACATGCGCGCGTTGTCGAGCACGAGGCCCGCGCGGGCGGCGAGTTCGGCGCCGGTGACCCGGTCCATGTCGTTGAACTCGACGCGCTCGGGGTGGCGCAGCAGGATCATGAAGCCTAGGACCACATTGCGGGCCTTCAGCGGTACGACCAGCATGGAGCGGCCGGTGATCAGCGGCCTGATGTCGCGCTTCTCGAACTGCGAGGCGATGGCGTGCCCCATCTGCTCGCTGATGCGCGGCACGAGGACGGGCTCACCGCTGGTCATGCACTGGAAGAACGGCGTGTGCGCCGGAAAGGGCATGGCCTCGCCGACGGGTACCACGTCGTCCCAGCGGCCCGGTTCGTCGGTGTGCTCCAGGGCGACCCGGTGCCACATGGTGGTCGTGTCCGGCACGCCGTCCGGGAACCCCTCGCCTGCGACGACCTGTTCCCGCAGATAGGTGCCGGCGACGTCGGTGAAGCGGGGGACGACGGCCCGGCTGACCTCGACGATGGTCTTCGCCAGGTCGAGCGAGGTGCCGATGCGGCCGCTGACCTCGTTGAGGAACTCCAGGCGCTCGCGTACGGCGGTGTACTCGAGGTCCTCGCCCTCGTCGGCGAACTCCTGCGGCACCGGCAGACCTTCGGCCCGCGCCTGTGCCGCCCGCTCGCGGCGTGCCTTGCGTTCGGCCCGCCGGGGCACACCCCAGTCGGGGGTGACGGGCACCCGGTCGTTCTGGCTGAACTCCAGGACGGGATAGCCCAGTTCGAGGATCTGCGCGACGATCCGGGCGCCCTCGCCGACGCTCATGCTGGGCAGGATCTCGGGGAGCCGGCGGGCGAGTTCCTCGGCGCCGGGGAAGTCGGTGTGCAGGGCGAAGCCGGGGGCGATCCGCTCGAAGACCGCGTCCTCGTCGTCGTAGCGCAGACCGGCCGCGTCGGCCGCCAGTACCAGCAGCTTCTCCCGTCCCGGGCCCACCAGGGGGTACGCCCACCACAGGACGTCCGCCCGCTCGTCCGTGGCCACCGCGAGGCGGGCGCGCCCCGCGGCCGGGTAGGACAGCCGCCCGTCGAGGGAGGATTCGAGATCGGGTCCGAGTCCGTCGTACGCCGCCGCATCGGCC
Source organism: Streptomyces sp. 4N124 (assembly GCF_052245395.1). Classification (NCBI taxonomy): domain Bacteria; kingdom Bacillati; phylum Actinomycetota; class Actinomycetes; order Kitasatosporales; family Streptomycetaceae; genus Streptomyces; species Streptomyces sp. 4N124. The sequence goes on along the minus strand of NZ_JBQQBS010000049.1, from coordinate 50,283 downwards.
CCGTACAGGGTGACGTCGTCCTCCTCGGGGAGGGCGCCGGAGACGGGGAGCAGGTCGAGTGCGGGACGGCCGATCGCGTCCTCCTTGGCGGCGCCGAACAGCCGCCGCGCGCCCGTGCTCCAGTGCGACACCAGACCGTCGCGGTCCACGACGACCACGGCCAGCGGGATACGTCCGGCAGCGGCGGGCTCCGCCGCGCCGTCCCCAGCTCCGCGGCTGGGAGGTACGTCCCTCTCGGTGCCACGGTCCATGTCCCCGGCCCTCTCTCCCCACGGCTCCGCAAGATCTGTGCCGCCGCCACCACGGTACGGCGGTGACCGCTCACGATGTGCGGCAATACGGGAATTGGCGGAACCGGAGCGCCCCGGCGCACGGGCCCGCGCCCGTGGGACGTTTCAGTCCTCGTGACCCAGCTGGAGGTCCCGCTCCGTCCGCCCCCCGCCCGCCACTTGGAGCACGGTGGCCACGGGCGGATACCCGGCGGCGATGACGGTGTACTCGCCGCTCGACAGGTCCACGAACCGGAACGTTCCGTCCGTTCCGGTCGTCAGCGTGTCCACGACGTTGCCCGCCGCGTCGAGCAGCGTCACGCGCGCGTCGTCGACGGGCCGCCCGCCGCTCGCGCGCACGGTGCCGCGCAGCACGGCACCGCCGGCGAGTTCGATGTCCTGGCGGGTCTCGCGGGCGGCCTGGACGGTGACGGGCAGCGCGGTGGGCCGGAAGGCGGGCGCGCTGGCGGCAAGGGTGTACTCCCCGGCGACCAGTTCGCCGATGACGTATCCGCCCTCGCGTCCGCTGCGGGTGCTGGCGACCACCTCGCCGTGCACGTTGGTCAGCGTGACGGTGGCCTCCCGCACCGGCGTGCCGTCGGCGGTGAGCACGCTCCCGGCGAGCCGTCCGGCGCCGCCGAGGACGACGTCCAGGTCGACGGGGCGTTCACCGACGGTCACGGAGACGGCCTGCGGCTGATGCCCGCCCGCCGCCGCGATCAGGACGTACGACCCCGACCCGGGCGTGGACAGCGCGTACCGCCCGTCCTCACCGCTCGCGCCCCGCCCGATCTGCTGTCCGCCGACATCGATGAGCGTGAGCGCCGCGCGCGGGACGACGGTTCCGTCGGGGTGCTGCACCGTGCCGCAGACGGGGATTCCGGCGGCGTACGGGGATCGGGCCTGCGGGATGGGGGCGTGCACGTACGGGGCTTCCGTCTCGGGGGTGTTGTGGGACTCTGCGGTGTTCAACAGGGGGGTCTCCTTGAGGAAGAAGGCGATCAGGAGGCCGAGGACGAGCACCGGCACCAGATAGAGGAAGATCCGCGGCATGGCGTCGGCGTAGGCCCGGATGTACGCGTCGCGCAGCTCCGGTGGCAGCGCGTGGACGAGCTGCGGGGTGATCGACTCGGGGTCGGGCAGTCCGGCACCCGCGTGTGCGGGGAGGCGGTCGGCGAGGGCGTCGGTGAGCCGGTCCGCGAAGAGCGTGCCGAAGACGGCGGCGCCGACGCTGCCGCCGATCTGCCGGAAGTAGTTGTTGGCGCTGGTGGCGGTGCCGAGGTCGGCCGGGCGCACGGAGTTCTGCACGGCGAGGATCAGCACGGGCATCACCATGCCGATACCGGCGCCGAGGACGGCCATCCAGATGCTGTAGTGCAGTCGGGGTGTGTCGATGTCGAGCCGGGACAGCAGCCACATGCCGATGACGGAGAGGGCGCCGCCGAGGATCGGGTGGATCTTGTAGCGGCCGGTGTGGCTGATGAGTTGTCCGGAGACGATCGAGGCGATGACGATGCCGCCCATCATGGGCAGCATCAGCAGCCCGGACTCGGTGGCGCTCGCCCCGTCGACCATCTGCAGGAACGTCGGCAGATAGCTGGCGGCGCCGAACAGCGCGACTCCGACCACGAGCCCCACCAGGCCGGTGATGTTGAAGACGGAGTCCTTGAACAGCCGCAGCGGGATGAGGGGTTCGGGCGCGAAGTGCTCGGCGACCAGGAAGAACAGGGAGGCGACCGCGGCGCCCGCGCCCAGGCCGAGGATGACCCGGGAGTCCCAGGCGTACTCGGTGCCGCCCCAACTGGTCAGCAGCACAAGGCAGGTGGAGGCGGCGGCGAGCAGCAGCGAGCCGAGGATGTCGAGCCGGGGCTTGACTTGGGGCTTCGGCAGTTTCAGTACGACCGTGACGACGGCCAGCGTGACCAGTCCGAAGGGCACGTTGATGTAGAAGCACCAGCGCCAGGAGTGATGGTCGGTGAAGTAGCCGCCCAGCAGCGGCCCGGCGACGGAGGCGAGGCCGAACGCGGCGCCGATCAGGCCCATGAAGCGGCCGCGCTGCCGGGGCGGCACGATGTCGGCGATGATCGCTTGGACGCCGATCATGAGCCCGCCCGCACCGACGCCCTGGACGGCCCGGTAGGCGATCAGCTGGTCCATGGTCCCGGCCCGGCCCGCGAGCGCGGAGCCGACGACGAAGACGACGATCGCGAACTGGAAGACACTCTTGCGGCCGAGGAGGTCGCCGAGCTTGCCGTAGATCGGCAGTCCGACGGTGGAGGTGAGCAGATAGGCGGTGATCGCCCAGGACATCTTGTCCAGGCCGTGCAGCTCACCGACGATCTTCGGGAGCGCGGTGGCGACGATCATCTGCTCCAGGGCTGCCAGCAGCAGGGCCAGCATCAGCCCGAGGAAGACCAACCGCACACGGCGGGGGCTGAGTTCGACCGCCTGGGGCGGTGGCGGTGCGGGGGTTTGCGGGGGTGCCAGGGCCGGTTCGTCCTGCACCAGAGTCGTCCCGCCCACGTACCGCTCCCCTCGTCGCGCTGCCGCACAATTCCCGCGTAAAAGCGACAACTACGAGCAAGCGCGACGAGTTACGGCATCATGCCGGTCGGTCAGGAGTTCCACTCGAACCGGTGAGACGCCAACGGCCTTTACAGGCCTGCGTCTTGAGCTACTTCTCGACCCGGAGTTACTTCTCGACCTCGGTGGCGAGCTTGGCGAGCACGGCGTCGTAGATCCGGCCGAGACCCTTGGGCGCGAAGGTCTTCTCGAAGAAGCCGCCGATACCGCCGGCACCCTTCCAGGTGGTGTGCACGACGACCCGGGAGTTGCCCTCGCCGGCCGGGGTGACCCGCCAGGTGGTGACCATCGTGGAGTTGCGGTCCTTCTCGACGAGTTCACCGTCGGTGGGCTCGCTGACCTCCAGGAGGCAGTCGCGCACCCGCTTGCTGGTGGCCTGGAGCTTCCAGTGCACGAGGGTGCCCTCGCCGTCGCCGCCCTCGCGCACCTCGTACTCGCTGAAGTGCTCGGGCAGCAGCTTCGCGCGGGTGCCGCTGTAGTCGGCGAGGGCGTCGAACACCTTCTCCGCGTCCGCCGCGACGACCCGCTCCGTAGTGGCCTCGACCTGCGCCATTGACTTCCTCCAGGACCTGGTTTTTCGGGGGCGGGGGCAAGCCAACCACCCCGCTCCCCGGCGGCCCAAATCGGGGTGCTCCCGGGCGTCCGAAGCGATCAGAAACTGCCCTTGCCCGATAATTCGAACACGTGTTTCAATCGGGAGGCAGTGCTACCGAGGAGGCGTCATGCGCTGGGAGAACCTCACAGTGAAGTCCGGCGGCAGCCAGACAGACGCCGCGCTGTTCGGCGCGGACTCTGTGGTCACCCGCACCTTCGACACGCCCGAGTTCCGCGGGATCACCTTCCACGAGGTGCGGGCCCGTTCGATCATCAACCGGGTGCCGGGGGTCTCCCGCATGTCCTTCGACTGGACGGTCAACCCCTATCGGGGGTGCACGCACGCGTGCGTGTACTGCTTCGCCCGCAAGACACACACCTATCTCGACCTCGACACCGGGATCGACTTCGACTCCCAGATCGTGGTCAAGGTGAACGCCCCGGAGCTGCTGCGCCGTCAGCTCGGCTCACGGCGCTGGCAGGGCGAGCACATCGCGATGGGCACGAACGTCGACTGCTACCAGCGGGCGGAGGGACGGTACGGCCTCATGCCGGGCATCCTCACCGCCCTGCGCGACCACGCGAACCCCTTCTCGATCCTGACCAAGGGCACGCTGATCCTGCGCGACCTCGAACTGCTCAAGCAGGCGTCCCGGGTGACGGACGTCGGCATCTCGGTCTCCGTCGGCTTCACCGACCCCGAGCTGTGGCGCACCGTCGAGCCGGGCACGCCCGCGCCGGAGCGCCGGCTGGACGTCGTACGGACCCTGGGCGAGCACGGCATCGGGTGCGGGGTCCTGATGGCGCCGGTGCTTCCGTTCCTGAGCGACCATCCGGACCGGCTCCGGGCGACGGTACGAGCGATCGCGGCCGCCGGGGCCACCTCGGTCACGCCGCTGGTGCTGCATCTGCGCCCCGGCGCACGCGAGTGGTTCATGGCCTGGCTGGGACAGCACCACCCGTATCTGGTGCGTCGTTACGAGCGGCTGTACGCGGCCGGTGCGTACGCGCCGAAGTGGTACCAGCGCCGGATCACCCGTCAGGTCCATGAACTGGCCCAGGAGTACGGCATCGGCCCCGCGGACGGGGGCATGCCGCGACGGATCCGGGAACCCGAGCCCGTAGGACCGGATCTGTCCGAACCGACCCAACTTTCGCTGATTTAGGAGCGTTCTGGCGCATCTCGCGACCCGATTGGGTCAAGTCTTGCCAGAACGCGTTCTTCCGGGGGCGCTTTCCGGGACGATGCGGCGTGGACCGTGACCTTCGCGGTCCGAAACCCCTCCGTCCTGGGAGGACTCCATGAGAAAACGCGCAGCCGTGCTGTGCGGCGCCGCAGTCGTGGTGGCCGGGACCATCACGGCCGTCCCCGCCGACGCGAGCGCCCCGCGGACCGCGGACACCGCACTCGCCACGAAACTCACCTGGAAGAAGTGCGGCACCACCGACTATCCGACGCTCCAGTGCGCGTCCCTCAAGGTGCCGCTCGACCATGCGAACCCGCACGGGCGGCAGATCACCCTTGCCCTGTCCCGCGTCCCGCACACCGCGAAGAAGTACCAGGGCCCGCTGCTGGTCAACCCCGGCGGCCCCGGCGGCAGCGGTCTGACGCTCGCCGGATTCGTCGCCTCCACGCTGCCCAAGGCGGTCGCGGCCCAGTACGACGTCATAGGCTTCGACCCGCGCGGCGTGGGCGAGAGCAAGCCCGCCCTCGACTGCTCGCCCGGCTACTTCAACCCGGTGCGACCCAACTCCGTGCCCAGCTCACCCGCGATCGAGAAGGCCAACCTCGTCCGCGCCAAGTCCTTCGCCAAGGCCTGCGGCCAGAAGTACGCGGATGTGCTGCCGTACATCAACACGGTCAGCGCCGTGCAGGACATGGACGCGATCCGGCGGGCCCTGGGCGCCAAGCAGATCAACTACTTCGGCTACTCGTACGGCACCTATCTGGGCGCGGTCTACGGCAAGCTCTACCCGGAGCGCGTACGGCGCCTGGTCCTGGACTCGATCGTCGACCCCACGGGCGTCTGGTACGAGGACAACCTCGACCAGGACTACGCCTTCAACGACCGTCACCGCGCCTTCATGGCGTGGGTCGCCAAGTACGACTCCACGTACAAGCTCGGCACCGACCCGGCCAGGATCGAGGCCAAGTGGTACGCGATGCGGGCGGCGCTGGCGAAGAAGCCGGCCGGCGGGAAGGTGGGCGCTTCCGAGTTGGAGGACACCTTCCTTCCGGGCGGCTACTTCAACGGCTACTGGCCCTATCTGGCAGAGGCGTTCGCGGCCTATGTGAACGACAAGAACGCCGACCCGCTGGTCGAGTCGTACGAGAACTTCGCGGCCATCGACCCCGCGGGGCACAACGGCTACAGCATCTACGCGTCGGTCCAGTGCCGTGACGCGGACTGGCCGCGCGACTGGAGCCAGTGGCGCAAGGACAACTGGGCGGTGTACGCGAAGGCACCGTTCATGACCTGGAACAACGCCTGGTACAACGCGCCGTGCGCGTTCTGGCCGACGGACTCGCTGGACCCCGTGGACGTCACCAACGGCAAGCTGCCGCCGGCGCTGCTGTTCCAGGCGACCGACGACGCGGCCACTCCGTACGAAGGCGGCGTGACGGTCCACCGGTTGCTGCGCGGCTCCAGCCTGGTGGTCGAGCAGGGCGGCGGCAACCACGGCATCTCGCTGAGCGGCAACGCCTGTCTGGACAAGCACCTGGCGGCGTATCTGACCGACGGCACGGTGCCGCGCAGCGGCGGTGAGGTCGACGCGGTGTGCGCCGCGCTGCCCGATCCGAAGCCGCTGAGCTCGGCGTCGACCCCATCACGCGGCGCGACACTGCACGGCATGCTCGGCTTCCGCGGCTGAGCGCACCGTCGGGGGCGGGCGTTGTCAGACCCACGGTCCACCATGGACACAAGGGCAACGCCCGTGCCCGGCGCTTCTACGAGCGGGCGGGTAGGTGAAGGAGCTTGCGGGCCGACTGCTCACCCCTCCTCCGGAATCCGTGCCAGCGCCCGTACCGCTGCCTCCGCGAGGGCGGGATGTGCGAGGGCCTCCTTAAGGACGGGTCGCGCGCGGGAGTCGCCGAGGGCGCCTAGGCCGTCTACGCAGGCGAGGGCGACCTTGCGGTAGGGGTCGTGGGGGCGGAGGCGTCGTTCCAGGGTGGTGATGAGGGCGGGTACGGATTCGGGGGCGCCCAGGTCGGTGAGGAGGCGTACCGGGTGGAGGGCGTAGGCGACGCGGAGTTCGTTGGTGGCGAGGGCGGCTGCCGCCCGGGCGGTGCGGGGGTCACCGAGGCGGGCCAGGGCGTGGGCGGCGGAGGCGCAGCGCTGAGGGTCGCGGTGGTTGAGGAGGAGGACGAGAGCCTCGAAGGCGCGGCGGTCACCGGCCAGCCCCAGCCGGAAGGCGGCCAACTCCCTGGCCCACAGCGGCTGTCCGGGCGCGGTGAGCACACCGGCCAGTTCGTCGTGGTCGCCGGTGGCGACGAGGTGCTCGTACGCCGCCGATGCCGCCGACTCCTGCCGTAAGCGCTCCGTGACTGATCGCAACTCTTCGTCCATGAGGGCGAGCGTAGACGCGCCGCCGTCGCGCCGGGACCTACATCACAAACTCGGGGGCTGGCGCGCTCGTTACCCGCGGGTTAAGCTCAGACGAGCGAGTTACCCACTCGCGGACTTGCTTATGACGGCCTGGTGACGCAGCCGTCGTGAGTGCTGGTCGGTTCGGTACATCGCGTACCTCAGTAGGACCCGGCTCCGGGACAGGGCCGGTCGATCCGCCGCTCCCCGGGCGTGTGCACGCCCGCGGTGACGGCACCGGGCGTGTGCGCTCGCAGCCCGGCAACACCCGCACTCCTCAACCGGCAACCGGCGTGCGCCTCTTGGCGCACCCGGTCGCGCTCCCAGTCGTCACCCTCACCAGGAGTCCCGCGATGGCCACTCCCCTGTCCGACACCCCTCTGTCCCCGCTCAAGACCATTGCCGTCGTCGGCCTCGGCACGATGGGCACCGGTATCGCCGAGGTCCTCGCCAAGGCCGGCCGCGAGGTCGTCGGCATCGACATCAGCGAGGCCGCGGCCGCCCGGTCCGTCGCCGCCCTGGAGTCCTCGACCGCCCGCGCGGTGGAGCGCGGCCGGCTGACCGAGCAGGAGCGCGCGCACATCCTCGCCCGCATCCGCACCTCCACCGACCTGCGGTCCGCGGCCGACGCGGAACTGGTCATCGAGGTGGCTCCGGAGTCGTACGAGATCAAGCAGCAGATCTTCCGTGAGCTCGACGGGATCGTCCGGCCCGAGACGATCCTGGCGACCGGCACCAACGCCCTCTCCGTCACCCGGCTGGCCGCCGACTCGGCCCACCCGGAGCGCGTGCTCGGCCTGCACTTCTTCAACCCGGCCCCGGCCATGCGCCTGGTCGAGGTCGTCTCGTCCGTGCTGACCGCGCCCACCGCCGTCGACGCGGTCACCAACCTCGCGCTGGACCTCGGCAAGGAGCCCGTCGCGGTCGGCGACCGTCCCGGATTCGTCGCGGACGGGCTGCTGTTCGGCTACCTCAACCAGGCCGCCGCGATGTACGAGGCCAAGTACGCCTCCCGCGAGGACATCGACGCCGCGATGAAGCTCGGCTGCGGACTGCCGATGGGCCCGCTCGCACTGCTGGACCTGATCGGCATCGACACGGCCCGCACGGTCCTGGAGGCCATGTACGCCGCCTCCCACGACCGGCTGCACGCCCCCGCCCCGATCCTCAAGCAGCTCAGCGAGGCGGGCCTGACCGGCCGCAAGTCGGGCCGCGGCTTCTACACCTACGAGGCTCCGGGCAGCGCGGTCGTCGTGCGGGACGCGCTCACCCCGCTGACCAGCGGCCTGGACACCCCCGGCCGACCGGTCCGCTCCGTCGGTGTCGCGGGCTCCGGCACCATGGCGTCCGGGATCGCCGAGGTCTTCGCCAAGGCCGGGTACGAGGTCGTCCTCGCCGCCCGCAGCGAGGAGAAGGCGCAGGCCGCCAAGGCCCGTATCGGCAAGTCGCTTTCGCGCTCTGTCGACAAGGGCCGGATGACCGCGGAGGCCGCCGCACAGACCCTGGACCGGATCGCCCCGGCGGGCTCGTACGACTCCTTCGCCGAGGTCGACCTGGCCGTGGAGGCGGTCGCCGAGGACCTGGAGATCAAGCAGCAGCTGTTCGCGACGCTGGACAAGGTCTGCAAGCCGGGCGCGGTCCTCGCGACGACGACCTCCTCGCTGCCCGTCGTCGCCTGCGCCCGCGCGACCTCGCGCCCGCAGGACGTGATCGGCATGCACTTCTTCAACCCGGCACCGGCGATGAAGCTGGTCGAGGTGGTGCGTACGGTGCTCACGGCCGAGGACGTCCACTCAACGGTTCACGAGGTCTGCGTCAAGATCAAGAAGCATGCGGTGGACTGCGGCGACCGAGCCGGCTTCATCGTCAACGCGTTGCTTTTCCCGTACCTCAACAACGCGATCAAGATGGTGCAGGAACACTATGCGTCTCTTGACGACATCGACGCGGCGATGAAGCTGGGCGGCGGCTACCCGATGGGCCCCTTCGAGCTGCTGGACGTCGTCGGCCTTGATGTCTCGCTGGCCATCGAGAAGGTCCTGCACCGCGAGTTCCGCGACCCGGGCCTTGCCCCGGCGCCGCTCCTGGAACACCTGGTGGCCGCGGGCTGCCTCGGCCGCAAGACGGGCCGCGGCTTCCGCGAATATGCCCGGCGTTGATCGTCCCGGCGACTGGTTCACGGACGCCGAGGACTGGGGCGGCCTGCTCGATCCGGCTGCGGTTCCCCCGCCCGTCCAGGGCGGGGGAACCGAGGGCCGGGCTGGCGGGAGAAAAGGAGCCGGGGCGGGCGGGAGAAGCCAGGGACATGCGCATCAAGCTGCGCACATGCAGTACGTTCGGGTCATGCCCCAGCCCGCCAAGTCCTCACGTACACCAGCCACGCCGCCCGACGCGCCGGAGAGTGCCGCGGGCAGCCGAGCCGCGGCCCAGCGGCTCAAGATGCGCCGGGAACTGGCGGCTGCCGCGATGGAGCTGTTCGCGACCAAGGGGTACGAGGCGACCACCGTCGACGAGATCGCGGCCCGGGCCGGGGTCGCCCGCCGTACGTTCTTCCGGCACTTCCGCTCCAAGGAAGAGGCGATCTTCCCGGACCACGACGACACGTTGATCCGTGCCGAGGCGGTCCTCAATGCCGCGCCGGCGCACGAGCACCCGCTCGACACGGTGTGCCGCGGCATCAAGGAAGTCATGCGGATGTACGCGGCCCGGCCGGAGATCTCGGTCGCCCGTTACAAGCTCACGCGCGAGGTGCCCACCCTGCGTGAGGCGGAGATCGCGTCGGTGGCCCGTTATGAGCGCCTGTTCACCCGCTATCTCCTGGGCCACTTCGACGAGCACGCGCACGACGACGACGCCAACGACGATCCACTCCTCGCGGAGGTCGCAGCGTCCGCCGTCGTCACCGCCCACAACCATGTGCTGCGGCGCTGGCTGCGGGCCGGGGGCCAGGGCGACGTCGAGGCACAGCTGGACCACGCCTTCGCGATCGTACGGAGGACGTTCGGCACGGGCATCGGGGCCGGGCGCACCACGACCCCGAAGCCGGCCGCCGCGACGGTGTCCACACAGGGCGAGGTACTGGTGACGGTCGCCCGCACGGACGCGCCGCTGGACGAAGTCATGCGCACCATCGAGCAGGCACTCAAGGAGCGCTGAGCCCCTTCTCCACCGTGACGACGGCCACCCCACGGGGTGGCCGTTTTGGCATGTCAGAGCCCCTTTTCGAGCAGATTTCATGCCCCATTCGATCGATCATCGCTCATTTGTTACGTAAAGATTTCACCTGAGAGCAACTTCTGGCACTCAGTGCCTTGCGAGGTGACACGCGGTGTCATACGTTGAAGTTGTCCGGGCGGCCGGCGTGCAGAGACCATTCGTACGTCGGCTGTCCCCGCAAGCCCCTCCGGCCTGCGCGCCCGGACGCCTGCGTCACAGGCAACCTCCCGCGCCACAAAGCGCTGCCGAAGCACCACCGCCGAACCGACGGCAACCAACAAAACCCTCAGCAGCACCGACGTAAACCTCAGCGTCCCTCCCTCAGGACGCGTATCGCCGGAGGCAAACCGTGACCGTGAAGGACATCCTGGAAGCGATCCAGTCGCCGGACTCGACTCCGGCCGACTTCGCCGCTCTGCCGCTCCCCGAGTCGTACCGCGCGATCACCGTGCACAAGGACGAGACGGAGATGTTCGCCGGGCTCACCACCCGCGACAAGGACCCCCGCAAGTCGATCCACCTGGACGACGTCCCGGTGCCGGAACTCGGCCCGGGCGAGGCCCTGGTGGCCGTGATGGCCTCCTCGGTCAACTACAACTCGGTGTGGACCTCGATCTTCGAGCCGCTGTCGACCTTCGGGTTCCTGGAGCGCTACGGCCGGCTCAGCGAGCTCACCAAGCGCCACGACCTGCCGTACCACATCATCGGCTCCGACCTCGCGGGCGTCGTCCTGCGCACCGGCCCGGGCGTCAACGCCTGGCAGCCCGGTGACGAGGTCGTCGCGCACTGCCTGTCGGTCGAGCTGGAGTCCTCCGACGGCCACAACGACACGATGCTCGACCCCGAGCAGCGCATCTGGGGCTTCGAGACCAACTTCGGCGGCCTCGCCGAGATCGCGCTGGTGAAGTCCAACCAGCTCATGCCCAAACCGGACCACCTCAGCTGGGAGGAGGCCGCCGCTCCGGGCCTGGTCAACTCCACCGCCTACCGGCAGCTCGTCTCCCGCAACGGCGCCGGGATGAAGCAGGGCGACAACGTCCTGATCTGGGGCGCGAGCGGCGGACTCGGCTCGTACGCCACGCAGTTCGCGCTCGCGGGCGGCGCCAACCCGATCTGTGTCGTCTCCAGCGAGCAGAAGGCCGACATCTGCCGGGCCATGGGCGCCGAGGCGATCATCGACCGCACCGCCGAGGACTACAAGTTCTGGAAGGACGAGCACCACCAGGACCCGCGCGAGTGGAAGCGCTTCGGCAAGCGCATCCGTGAACTCACCGGCGGCGAGGACGTCGACATCGTCTTCGAGCACCCGGGCCGCGAGACCTTCGGCGCCTCCGTCTACGTCACGCGCAAGGGCGGCACGATCGTCACCTGCGCCTCGACGTCGGGCTACAACCACGAGTACGACAACCGCTACCTGTGGATGTCGCTGAAGCGGATCATCGGCTCGCACTTCGCCAACTACCGCGAGGCCTGGGAGGCCAACCGGCTGATCGCGAAGGGCAAGATCCACCCGACGCTGTCGAGGGTCTACTCCCTGGAGGAGACCGGGCAGGCCGCCTACGACGTGCACCGCAACCTCCACCAGGGCAAGGTCGGCGTGCTGTGCCTGGCGCCCGAGGAGGGCCTGGGCGTGCGGGACCACGAGAAGCGCGCCCAGCACGTCGACGCCATCAACCGCTTCCGCAACATCTGAGGTTGGCACATGACTGAGCGTCAGAAGGACCGGCCGTGGTTGATGCGGACCTATGCCGGTCACTCCACCGCCGAGGCGTCCAACGAGTTGTACCGGCGCAACCTCGACAAGGGCCAGACGGGTCTGTCGGTGGCGTTCGACCTGCCGACGCAGACGGGCTACGACCCGGACCACATCCTCGCCCGCGGCGAGGTCGGCCGGGTCGGGGTCCCGGTGTCGCACGTCGGTGACATGCGCCGGCTGTTCCAGGACATCCCCCTGGAGCAGATGAACACCTCGATGACGATCAACGCCACCGCCATGTGGCTGCTGGCGCTCTATCAGGTCGTCGCGGAGGAGCAGGGTGCCGACATCACCCAGCTCCAGGGGACGACCCAGAACGACATCGTCAAGGAGTACCTGTCGCGGGGGACGCATGTGTTCCCGCCGGGGCCGTCGCTCCGCCTGACGACGGACATGATCGCGTACACGGTCTCCCACATCCCCAAGTGGAACCCGATCAACATCTGCAGCTACCACCTGCAGGAGGCGGGCGCCACGCCGGTGCAGGAGATCGCGTACGCGATGTCCACCGCCATCGCCGTGCTCGACGCCGTGCGCGACAGCGGCCAGGTGCCGCAGGAACGCATGGGCGATGTCGTCGCCCGTATCTCCTTCTTTGTGAACGCGGGCGTCCGCTTCATCGAGGAGATGTGCAAGATGCGGGCGTTCGGCCGGATCTGGGACGAGATCACGCGCGAGCGGTACGGCATCGAGAACCCCAAGCAGCGACGTTTCCGGTACGGCGTCCAGGTCAACTCCCTCGGACTGACCGAGGCGCAGCCGGAGAACAACGTCCAGCGGATCGTGCTGGAGATGCTGGCCGTCACCCTCTCCAAGGACGCACGCGCGCGTGCCGTCCAACTCCCCGCCTGGAACGAGGCGTTGGGTCTGCCCCGCCCCTGGGACCAGCAGTGGTCGCTGCGCATCCAGCAGGTACTCGCCCATGAGAGCGACCTGCTGGAGTACGAGGACATCTTCGAGGGCTCGCACGTCATCGAGGCGAAGGTCGCGAAGCTCGTCGAGGAGTCCCTCGCGGAGATCGACCGGATCCAGGAGATGGGCGGCGCGATGGCCGCCGTCGAGTCGGGCTACCTCAAGTCCCAGCTCGTGGCGTCCCACGCCGAGCGCCGTGCTCGTATCGAGTCCGGCCGGGAGAAGATCGTCGGCGTCAACATCTACGAGTCGACCGAGCCGAACCCGCTCACGGCCGACCTGGACGCCGCGATCCACACGGTCGACCCCGCTGTCGAGGCGCGCGTCGTGAACGCCCTGACGCACTGGCGTGACACCCGCTACCAGCCGCCCTTCAACCACCCGCGCCCCTGCAAGGCGCTGGAGAAGCTGAAGGAGGCCGCGAAGGGCACCGCCAACCTCATGGAGGCCACCCTGGAGTGCGCCCGCGCCGGGGTCACGACCGGCGAGTGGGCCGGGGCCCTGCGCGAGGTGTTCGGCGAGTTCCGGGCCCCGACGGGCGTGTCCTCCGCGCCGGTCGCCGTCGCCGCCGAGGAGGGCACCGCGATGGCGCTCGTCCGCCGCCGGGTGGACGAGACCGCCCGTGACCTCGGCGTCGGCAAGCTCCGCTTCCTGGTCGGCAAGCCGGGCCTGGACGGGCACTCCAACGGGGCCGAGCAGATCGCCGTACGCGCGCGTGACGCCGGCTTCGAGGTGGTCTACCAGGGCATCCGGCTCACCCCGGAGCAGATCGTGGACGCGGCCATCGCCGAAGACGTGCACGCGGTCGGCCTCTCGATCCTCTCCGGCTCGCACGCCCAGCTGGTGCCGGACGTGCTGGAACGCCTCCATGTGGCCGGTGCCACAGAGATACCTGTCATCGCCGGTGGGATCATCCCCAATGGCGACGCCGAGCAGCTGAAGGCCGCGGGTGTGGCCGCCGTCTTCACCCCGAAGGACTTCGACATCACCGGAATCATCGGCCGCATCGTCGACGAGATCCGGAAAGCGAACAAGCTCGACCCCCTGGAGGTCCCCGCATGACCGTCAACCGTCTTCGTCCGCGGCGCTCCTGCCTGGCCGTACCGGGCTCGAACCCGCGCTTCCTGGAGAAGGCGCAGGGCCTCCCGGCCGACCAGGTCTTCCTCGACCTCGAGGACGCGTGCGCGCCGCTGGCCAAGCCCGAGGCGCGGCACACCATCGTCAAGTTCCTCAACGAGGGCGACTGGACGGGCAAGACGAGGGTCGTGCGCGTCAACGACTGGACGACCGAGTGGACGTACCGCGATGTCGTGACGGTGGTCGAGGGCGCGGGCCCGAATCTGGACTGCATCATGCTGCCCAAGGTCCAGGACGCCCAGCAGATCGTCGCCCTGGACCTGCTGCTGACGCAGATCGAGAAGACGATGGGGTTCGAGGTCGGCAAGATCGGCATCGAGGCGCAGATCGAGAACGCGCAGGGCCTGAACAACGTCAACGAGATCGCGCAGGCCTCCCCGCGCGTCGAGACGATCATCTTCGGCCCGGCCGACTTCATGGCGTCGATCAACATGAAGTCGCTGGTCGTGGGCGAGCAGCCGCCCGGCTACCCGGCGGACGCCTACCACTACATCCTGATGAAGATCCTGATGGCCGCCCGCGCCAACAACCTCCAGGCGATCGACGGTCCCTACCTCCAGATCCGCAACATCGACGGCTACCGCGAGGTCGCCCAGCGCGCCGCCGCCCTCGGCTTCGACGGCAAGTGGGTGCTGCACCCGGGCCAGGTCGAGGCGTCCAACGAGATCTTCTCGCCCTCGCAGGAGGACTACGACCACGCCGAGCTGATCCTGGACGCGTACGACTACTACACGTCCGAGGCGGGCGGCAAGAAGGGCTCCGCGATGCTCGGCGACGAGATGATCGACGAGGCCAGCCGCAAGATGGCGCTGGTCATCTCCGGCAAGGGCCGCGCGGCCGGCATGCAGCGCACCAGCAAGTTCGAGATCCCGGAGGCCTGAGCGCGATGCAGTTCGGACGCACGTATGAGGAGTTCGAGGTCGGCGCGACGTACAAGCACTGGCCGGGCAAGACGGTCACCGAGTACGACGACCACCTCTTCTGTCTCCTCACCATGAACCACCACCCGCTCCACATGGACGCCAACTACGCCGAGAACACAACGGACTTCGGCAAGAACGTGGTGGTCGGGAACTACATCTACTCCCTCCTGCTCGGCATGTCCGTGCCGGACATCTCCGGCAAGGCGATCGCCAACCTGGAGATCGAGTCGCTCAAGCACGTGGCGCCGACCTTCCACGGCGACACGATCTACGGCCAGACGACGGTGCTCGACAAGTGGCCGTCCAAGTCGAAGAACGACCGCGGCATCGTCCACGTCGAGACCAAGGGCTACAAGCAGGACGGCACGCTGGTCTGCGTGTTCCGCCGCAAGGTCATGGTGCCGACCGAGACGTACATCAAGGAGCGCGGCGGCGAGCAGCCCGGCCGCCCCGAGCTCAAGGAGCAGGAGAAGTAGCCATGGCGCGACTCGCCCAGACCGCCGGTCTGACGGACATCCAGCAGGAGATCCTGTCCACCGTCCGCGACTTCGTGGACAAGGAGATCATCCCGGTCGCGACCGAGCTGGAACACCGCGACGAGTACCCGCAGCAGATCGTCGACGGCCTCAAGGAGTTGGGCCTGTTCGGCCTGATGATCCCGGAGGAGTACGGCGGCCTGGGCGAGTCCCTTCTGACGTACGCCCTGTGTGTCGAGGAGATCGCACGCGGCTGGATGTCGGTGTCCGGCATCATCAACACGCACTTCATCGTGGCGTACATGCTCAAGCAGCACGGCACCGAGGAGCAGAGGGACTACTTCCTGCCGAGGATGGCGGCCGGTGACATCCGGGGCGCCTTCTCGATGTCGGAGCCGGCGCTGGGTTCCGATGTGTCGGCCATCACGTCGAAGGCGGTCAAGGACGGCGACGAGTACGTCCTGAACGGCCAGAAGATGTGGCTGACGAACGGTGGAACGTCGACGCTGGTCGCCGTCCTCGTGAAGAGTGACGAAGGACACCCCGAGGGCACCGCCCCGCACAAGTCGATGACGACCTTCCTCGTCGAGAAGGAGCCCGGCTTCGGAGAGGTCCGCCCCGGCCTCACCATCCCCGGGAAGATCGACAAGATGGGGTACAAGGGCGTCGACACCACCGAGCTGATCATGGATGGCCTGCGGGTTCCGGCCAACCGCGTGCTCGGCGGCGAGACCGGCCGGGGTTTTTACCAAATGATGGACGGCGTGGAAGTCGGCCGCGTCAACGTGGCGGCGCGTGGTTGCGGTGTCGCCCAGCGTGCTTTCGAGCTCGGCGTCCAGTACGCCCAGCAGCGTCACACTTTCGGCAAACCGATCGCCCAGCACCAGGCGATCCAGTTCAAGCTGGCCGAGATGGCTACCAAGGTCGAGGCCGCGCATGCGATGATGGTGAACGCGGCACGCAAAAAGGACTCCGGAGAACGAAACGACCTTGAGGCTGGGATGGCGAAGTACCTCGCCTCCGAGTACTGCAAGGAGGTCGTGGAAGACGCCTTCCGGATCCACGGCGGCTACGGCTTCTCCAAGGAGTACGAGATCGAGCGCCTCTACCGAGAGGCTCCGATGCTGCTGATCGGTGAAGGTACCGCCGAGATCCAGAAAATGATCATCGGTCGCAGGCTGCTCGAAGAGTATCGACTCCAGGGCTAGATGTCCGGGTAAGGGGTGTTTTCTTCGCGAAGAAGATCACACCCCGTCAACACTCTTCGGCCGCCGACTCGGCTTCCTGGCTTGCCCAGTTGTAGCCCGCGACCGGTACGATCGCGTGAAAGCCGCCGTCCCCCTCACGCAGCGCGGCATCATCCGCTACGAAGGTCATCCATGCCCCACAGCCAAACCTCTGCACCACGCGACAGCCTGGCAGGCGTACGCCTCGCGCGCGGAGCATCGCCGTGGCTTCTCCCGACCGTCGCCACCGCAGCCCTCAGCCTGGCCCGCGCGCGCCGCTCCGGCGCCGCCAGGGCCGTGGCCGTACCCGCCACCGCGCTCGCGGCGGGCATGCTGTGGTTCTTCCGCGACCCCGAGCGCGAGATCTCCCAGGGCCTGATCATCTCGCCGGCCGACGGTGTGGTGCAGAGCATCATGCCGTGGAAGGACGGGCGTACCCGCGTCGCGATCTTCATGAGCCCGCTCAACGTCCACGTCAACCGTGCTCCGCTCGCCGGTACCGTGACGTCGGTCGAGCACATCCCCGGCGGGTTCGTTCCGGCGTTCAACAAGGAGAGCGAGAACAACGAGCGCGTAGTCTGGCATTTCGACACCGAACTCGGCGACATCGAAATGATCCAGATCGCCGGCGCGGTCGCCCGTCGCATCGTGCCGTACGTGCCCCAGGGCACGAAGGTCGAGCAGGGTGACCGGATCGGTCTGATCCGCTTCGGCTCGCGTGTCGACATCTACCTGCCCGAGGGCGTGGAGGTCGCGGTCGAGGTCGGGCAGAAGACCGTGGCTGGGGTGACTCGCATTGACCGTGATTGATCCTGAGACACAGGCGGGCTGGGTGCCGGAGGCCGACGAGGTGGTGGACGAAGAGGAGGAGATGCCTCTTTCTCTCCGCCTCTCGATAGCGGACACCCTCACCCTCGGCAACGCCACGTGCGGCTTCATGGCGGTGTACTTCACCACCACCGGCATCCTGATCCCGCACCTCACCGACAGCCAGGAAACCGGCATGGCCCGCAACAGCGCGGCCACGGCGGTCATCCTGATGCTGTGCGCGGCGGTCTTCGACCTGTTCGACGGCCTGGTGGCGCGCAAGCTGCGCTCCTCCCCCATGGGCGCCGAGCTGGACAACCTCTCGGACCTGATCAGCTTCGGTCTGGCCCCGGCGTACTTCGTCCTGGTCTACGGCATGGTCGCGGACGACGCGTACCAGAAGGTGGCCGCGGTCGGAGCGGTCGTGGTGCTTCTGGCGGTGGTGCTGCGGCTTGCCCGCTTCTCGTGCGTGACACCGACGAACGGCATGTTCCAGGGCATGCCGAGCCCCTTCGGGGCACTGACGGTGGTCTCGATCGTGCTCCTGGAGCTGCCCTTCGTGGCGACGCTCCTGGCGATCCTCGGCACCGCGTGGCTGATGGTCAGCCGGGTCGAGTACCCCAAGCCGCGAGGCCGTCTCGCTGTGGCGATGCTGTCCTGGATCGTCGTCTCCATGGGCCTCCTGACCGCCTGGGCCTTCGACGCCCCCGGCGGCCAGCTGCTCCTGCAGACCGGCTGCGCCCTGCAGCTCGTCATGGGCGCGGTGATCCCGCTGTTCGCCACGGCCCGCCGGGTGAACAACTTCCGCGACAACCGGCGTGAGGCACGGGCGGCACAGCTGCCGTAACACCTGACAGCACAGAGGGCCCGAACCGCAAGGTTCGGGCCCTCAGCGTTGCGCTCGTTCAGGCACCCGGCGTGTAAGCCTCCGCGACCGACGACGCCTCCGCCTCCCGTACGACCTTCATCCCGCCCGTCACGCCCTTGTCCGGCTGCAGGATCACGCTCTGCCGGGACGACGGGGACTTCGGGTCGGTGAAGTCCTGCGGGATGCCGAAGCCGACGTCGAACGCGTCGATCGTCAGCAGCGCCTTGTCGACGCCCGCGCGCGTGAGGTCCTTGCTCGCGCAGGCCTTCTTCAGGGCCTCGCCGAAGACGGAGACCGCCGTCCAGCCGGCCACCACGCCGTTGTCCAGCGCGTCCTTCGGATACGCCGCCCGGTAGTCCGCCACGAGCTGTTTCGCTTCCGGGGTGTCGGCGCCGATGGGCAGCGACGGGGAGGCCACCCAGTAGTTCTTCGACAGGGCGGGGCCCGCCTGGGTGGCGAGCAGCTGCGGGGCGAAGGCGGAGTTGTTGCCGATGACCGGGACGGCGAAGCCGCTCGCTGCCGCGACGCCGACGAGGGAGGCCGCCTGGCGCGGCCCCGCGCTGATCACGACCGCCTTGACGCCCGCCTTCTTCAGGGCGGCGACCTGGGCGGTCATGTCGTTGTCCGTCGGTTTGATCTTCTGCTCGACGACCGTCAGCCCGGATTCCTGCGCCATGTGCTTCGAACCGACCAGGGCGCTCTCCCCGTAGTCGCCCTCGAAGTAGACGTGCCCGATCTTGTCGCCCTTCTTGATCCCCTTCTCCCGCATCAGGAAGTCGACGGCGTTGATCGTCTCGATGTCGTACGTCGATCCGATCACGCGGATGTACGGGCTGCCGAGCAACGAGTGCGCCCACGCCTGCGGCAGCACCAGGCCCTTGTCCTGGCCGTCCACGCGCTGCTTGACCGCGGCGACGAACGGCGAGCCGATGAACTGGGTGAAGCCCAGCACCTTCGGCGCCAGCTCCGTGTACCCGGACACGGCCTTCTGCGGGTCGTAGCCGTGGTCGCGGACGGAGAGGGACACCTGGTAGCCGCAGACGCCGCCCTTGGCGTTCAGCTGCTTCACATACAGCTGCTGCGCCTGGGTGACGCTCTTGCCGAGGGTCGCGTAGACGCCGGTCATGTCCGTGAGCACGCCGAGCGTGATCGTCTTGCCGGAGATCCCCTCGCCGGTCTTCACACCGCCCGCGGCGGCCTCGCCGTCGCCGTCGTCCTTGGCCTTGGAGCTGCAGCCGGCCAGCACGAGCAGCGCGGCGAGCGCGCCCGCGGCGACCCTGGCCGCATACGTCGTGGTCATCGTTCCTCCCCTGATTTGCGTGCGACGCGATTCCGGGCGGCGAGCCTGACCAGGCCGCCCGGCAGAAAGAGCACCACCGCCACGACGGCGGCGCCGTACAGGTACCGGGACGCCTCTCCCGGTGCGATCCCGCCCGTGCCCGGGTCGGAGACCAGCGGGAGCGTGTCGCTGTAGCGGGTCAGCAGCTGGGGCAGCAGCGAGACGAACGCCGCCCCGAGCACCGCTCCCCGGACCGAGCCGAGCCCGCCGATGACGATCATGGCGAGGTACTCCAGCGAGAGCGTGATCCCGAAGTAGTCGGGCACGGTCCGCTGGAAGACCAGCGCGAGCAGCACTCCGGCGAGGCCCGCGTACATCGAGGACAGGACGAAGACAGCGGCCCGGTAGCGGGCGACGGGCACGCCGATCACCCCGGCCGCGATGCGGTGGTCGCGGATCGCGTTCATGGCCCGGCCCGGCCTGCCGCGCAGCACTCCCCGGGCGAACAGCGCGCAGCCGAGCAGGACGACGAGTCCGGCGTACCAGAGCTTCTCGGCGGAGCCGAACGGCACGTTGGCGACGAGGAGTTCGCGGTCGTCGAAGGTGAGGCCGAAGAGGTTGAGGGCGGGTACGTCGCGGCCGTTGAAGCCGCCGGTGAGGTCGCGGGCGTTGAACAGGACGTGCTGGCCGATGAAGATCAGCGCGAGGGTCGCGATGCCGAGGTAGGCGCCGCGCAGCCGGCCCGCGATGGGGCTGAAGAGGCCTCCGGCGGCTCCGGCGACCAGGGTGGCGAGCACGGCTGCGAGCCAGGTCGGCAGGCCGAGCCCGGTCAGGCCGTCGCCTCCGTCGCCGGCGAACACGCAGTAGCCGTAGGCGCCGACGGCCAGGAAGAAGGCGTGGCCCATGGAGAGCTGGCCGGTGGCGCCGGTGAGGAGGTTGATGCCGATGGCGCCGATCGCGGCGGCCATGGCGAACAGGCCGGCCTGGAGCCAGAAGCGGTCCAGGTAGAAGGGCAGGGCGAGCAGCAGGACGGTGCCGCCGCCCCAGACGTAGGTACGGGTGCGGGTGAACCACATCGGTCGGGTGCTGCCGGCGAGAGCCTCAGACACGGGCGAGCTCCTTCGTGCCGAACAGCCCGGCGGGCCGGATGAGCAGGATCGCGAGCATGACGAGGTAGGGCGCCAGGTCGCCCAGGCCTCGGCCCAGGAAGGTCAGGTCGCTCTGGTAGCCGGTGGCGAGGGATTCGGTCACGCCGATGATCAGTCCGCCGACCAGAGCGCCCGTCGTCGAGTCGAGGCCGCCGAGGATCGCCGCCGGGAAGGCCTTGAGGGCGGCGAGGGAGGTGGCCCGTTCCAGGCCGGGGGTCGGGAAGACGGTGAGGAAGAGGGCGGCCACGGCGGCGAGTCCGCCCGCGACGGCCCAGGCCCCGAGGGACACCCGGCCGAGCCTGACACCCATGAGGGCGGCGGTCTCCGGGCTCTCGGCCGCCGCGCGCATCGCCACGCCCCAGGTGGTGTAGCGGAAGGCGAGCAGGAACGCCGTGATGAGCAGGGCGGCGGCGACGAAGGCGGCGATCCGGGTGTGGGCGAGGGAGATCGGGCCGAGGGTGAGGACGGCGTCGCCCCAGGGGTCGCCCAGCGTCAGGACGTCCGTGCCGATACGCCGAGTGAGTTCGGTGGTGAGCAGGATGTCGACGCCGATGGTCACGATGGCCAGCACGCTCTGGTCGCTGCCCCGGTAGCGGCGCATCACCAGGAACTCGACGGCCGCTCCGACCAGCGCGGCGCCCGCGATGCCGGCCAGCAGCGCGGGCCAGAACCCGATGTCGTCGTGGAGGATCGCGGTGACGTATCCGCCGGCCAGCAGCAGCGAGGCGTGCGCGAAGTTGACGACCTCCGTGGCCCGGAAGATCACCACGAACCCGAGGGCGATGAGGGCGTAGACGGAGCCCAACGAGACGCCGTTGAGCAGGAGTTCGGCGAAGGTGCTCACGACGCGGCCTCCTCGCCGAGGTAGGCACGGACGACGGCCGGGTCGTTCTGTACGTCGGCCGGTGCGCCGTCCGCGATCAGCCGCCCGAAGTCGAGCACGGTCACCGTGTCCGCGAGCCTCATCACCACTCCCATGTCGTGCTCGACCAGGACGATGGAGATACCGAGGCTGTCGCGGACCCCGGCGATGACGCCCGCGACCCGGCGCCGCTCGTCGGCCGTCATGCCGGCCACCGGTTCGTCGAGGAGCAGCAGCCGGGGTTCCATGCACAGCGCGCGGGCCAGCTCGGCGAGCTTCTGCTGCCCGTACGGCAGGGAGCCCGCCGGTCGGCCGAGGTGGTCCTCGAGGCCCACGAACGCGGCGATCTCCCGGACGCGTGCGCGGTGCCGCCGTTCCTCGCGCCCGGCCGACGGCAGCCGCAGCCCGGCGGCGACGAAGCCGGTCCTGGTCAGCCGGTGCCGGCCCAGCAGCAGGCTGTCCTCGACGGTCGCGTGCGGCGGCAGCGCGAGGTTCTGGAAGATGCGGGCGACGCCGAGCGCGGCGATGCGGTGCGCGGGCATGCCGGTCAGCTCGTGGCCGCCGAAGCGGACGCTGCCCGAGGTGGCCCGGTAGACCCCGGACAGGACGTTGAAGCAGGTCGACTTGCCTGCCCCGTTGGGTCCGATCAGGGCGTGGACGGTGCCGGGGCGCACGGTGAAGGTGACGTCGTCCAGGGCGAGGAGGCCCGCGAAGCGGACGGTGAGGTGGTCGACGTGCAGGGTTTCCATGTCAGGCCTCCCATCTGGGCAGCGCCGGATGGGATCTCGTGGCGCCCGCCGCGTCGGCGGCCGCGTCCTCGTCGACCACGCCCAGGTAGCGGCGCCGCACCTCGTCGGAGGCGGCCAGTTCGGCGCTCGGACCGGAGAGCGTGACTTCGCCGACCTCCAGGACGTGGGCATGGGTGGCGAGCCGCAGGGCGAGCGCCGCGTTCTGCTCGACCAGCAGGACGGAGGTGCCCTGTTCGTTGATCTCGCGCACGGTGTCGGCGATCCGCGCGGCCATCAGCGGAGCCAGGCCAAGCGACGGCTCGTCGAGCAGCAGCACCTTCGGTACGGCCATCAGGGCGCGGGCGACGGCGAGCATCTGCTGCTCACCGCCAGACAGCAGCCCGGCCCGCTGCTGGGCCCGCTCGGCGAGGACGGGGAACAGCTCGTGGACGCGGCGCAGGGCGGCGG
Organism: Streptomyces sp. 4N124; assembly: GCF_052245395.1. Taxonomy (NCBI): domain Bacteria; kingdom Bacillati; phylum Actinomycetota; class Actinomycetes; order Kitasatosporales; family Streptomycetaceae; genus Streptomyces; species Streptomyces sp. 4N124. The sequence goes on along the minus strand of NZ_JBQQBS010000049.1, from coordinate 27,444 downwards.
CCCGGTCCGTGCGGCCGCCGGCCGCGCCGAGCGCCCCGGCCCGCAGGTTGTCCGCGACGGTCATCCGGGCGAACACCCGCCGCCCCTCCGGCACTTGGGACACCCCGGCGGCCACCACCCGGTCGGGGGCGAGCCCGTCGATACGGCGTCCGCCGAGCGTCACGGTGCCGCCGGTCGTCGCCCCGCCGTGGAAGGAGAGCGTGCGGCTGACCGCCCGCAACAGCGTCGACTTGCCGGCACCGTTCCCGCCCAGGACCGTCACCACGGCCGCCTCGGGCACCTCCAGCGACACCCGGCGCAGTGCGCGCACCGGGCCGTACCCCACCGACAGGTCCCGCACGACCAGATCGGAGCCCCCCATGGCACCGCCCCCTTCCTCGGCCCTGTGTGGCGCTCACCCCAGCACCGGGTGGGGTGTCCGTCCACGGGTCGCGGCCGAAACGCTGCTGGTGACCAGCGAATACGGCCGCCCGTTGTGCACGCGCACAACACTGCGTGTCAGGGGCCTGCCCAAGCCGGGCGGCCGGTGGCATCCTCCGGCCATGGGAGCGCGCAGAAGGCGTACCGGTCATGACTGGAAAGTGCTCGCGGAGTCCTGCACGGCGCTCCTGGAGCGGCTGCCGGAGCTGGTCGACGAGCACCTGCGGCTGCTGGCGGAGCACTCCCCCGTCTACGACCAGGTCCTGCCGTACGACCAGCAGTGGCGGGAGGCGGAGGAAGCGATGCGCATCGGCATCGAGACCATCTCCGCACCCCGCGACGCACCGCGCCGCGACCTGCAGTACGCGGAGGAGGCGGGGCAGCGGCGCGCCCAGCAGGGGCTGCCGCTGGAGCTGCTGGTGCACGCGTACCGGAGCGCCGGCTATCTCGTTTGGGACGCCCTGCTGGAGGGTGCCGGGGGTCAGGAGCCCGAGCGGCTCGGGGTGCTGATGCGCTCGGCGACGCTCGTGTGGGCGGCGATCGACGCCCAGACGGCCGTGGCGTCGGAGGCGTACCGGGCGACCGAGATGGAACTGCGCCGTCGAACCGACGAACAGCTGCACGCGCTGCTGGACGCGCTCCTGGAGGGGCAGGAGACGCCGGGCCTCGCCGCCAGGGCCGCGGCGGGGCTCGATCTGCCGGAGCGGGGCGCGTACGCCGTGGTGGTGCTGCGGACCGAGCGCCGGGACGCGCGGGAGGCCTTCCACCGGCCGCTGCCCGCCGCCGGGTACCGGTTCGTCTGGCGAATGCGGGCGGACCGCGAGGTGGGCGTGGTGCTGCTGGGCCCCGGCCAGGACCTGGACGCGGTGGCGCGGCTGCTGAGCGGGCGGTGCTCGGGGCCCGGCGGTATCAGTCCCGTCGTCCCCGGCTTGGCCGAGCTGGGCCGGGCGCGACGGCTCGCCGAGCTGGCGCTGCGCACCTGTCCGCAAGACGCCCACGAGGTCGTACGCCTCGACCAGCGCATGCCCACCGCCCTCGTGGTGAGCCAGCCGGAACTCGCGGGCCGGCTGGTCGCGGACGTCTTCGGCGCGCTCATCGGCCTGGAACCCCCCGACCGCGCGGTCCTGCTGGAGACACTGGACGCGTGGCTGGCCTGCGAAGGCTCGGCAGGCCGTGCCGCCGGCCGCCTGTACTGCCACCGCAACACGGTCTTCAACCGCCTACGCCGACTGGAACAGCTGACATCCAGATCACTGGCCCGCCCCCGCGACCTGATCGAACTGACCCTGGCACTGGACGCGTACCGGCTGTCGGGCACGACGGCTACAGACCGACCGGCGTAAGCAGAGCTCCCCGAAGGGGCGCGGGGAACTGCGCGACCAGCCACAACGGACCCGCAGCCGACCGACGACCCGCCTAGCTAAGGAAATCCCGGCCGATGTTCTCCGCGACTCGCTCCAGGATGGGCCCCGCATCCGCGATGCACTTCGCCACGTCCGGCTCGACCTCCGTCAGCGGATACGCCCGCCGGATCCCGGCCCGCCCGAGCGCCTCCGGCGGAAGCGCGAGACGGCCGCACACCGCGACGACCTCCTTGCCCTCCGCGCGTGCCGCCGCGGCGACCCCGGCCGGGGCCTTGCCGTGCAGGGTCTGCTCGTCCAGGGAGCCCTCGCCGGTGATCACCAGATCGGCGCGGTCCAGGGCCGGTGCGAAACCGAGGACGTCCAGCATGACCTCGATGCCGGGGCGGAAGCGCGCGCCGACGATCAGCGCGCCGTAGCCGATGCCGCCGGCCGCGCCCGCGCCGGGCGACGCGGCGTACTCGGCCGCCTTCGGGCCGATCGCCGACTCCAGGGTCTTGGCGTAGTGCGCGAGGGCCTCGTCCAGCGTCTCCACGTCGTCCGGGGACGCGCCCTTCTGCGGGCCGTACACCGCCGGCGCGCCCTTCGGGCCGGTCAGCGGGTTGTCGACGTCGCTGGCGAGCACGAGCTCGACCTCGCCGAGACGCGGGTCCAGGCCGGACAGGTCGGCCGACACCAGGTCGGACAGTCCGCCGCCGCCCGGAGACACCGGCTCCCCGTCCGCTTCCAGGAAGCGCGCGCCCAGCGCGGCCAGCATCCCGGCGCCCCCGTCCGTGGTCGCGCTGCCGCCGACGCCGAACACGATCGTGCGGGCACCCGCGTCCAGCGCGGCCCGCAACAGCTCGCCGGAGCCGTACGTCGATGCCGTGAGCGGCGCGAAGACTCCGGCGGGCAGCCGCTGCAACCCGCTGGCCTCCGCCATCTCCACGACCGCGGTGTCACCGCGCAGCGCGAACGCGGCCGTCACCTCGTTCCCGAGGGGGCCCGCGACCCGTATCTCACGCCGCTCGAATCCGGCCGCGACCGCCGCATCAACTGTTCCGTCACCGCCGTCGGCGACCGGCAGCGCCTCGACCTGGAGGCTCGGCACGACCTTGCGCAGCCCGGCCGTCACCCGCTCGGCGACCTGGACGGCCGTCAGTGACCCCTTGAACTTGTCCGCGGCGATGAGGACCCTCTGGGTCCCCCTGCCTGCAGCGTTCGCCACTTTTGCATCCCCTTGCTCTACGGGCCTCACACATGTCAAGGCCAGTCGCGCCGCTGTGACCTTAACCGGAGGAACCCCCAGCCGTCATGCCCCGACCGGAGCCTGGGACACCGCTGGGAACCCGCTGTGCGAGCCCCCGGAACCCCGAGCGGGCGCGCCCGGAATTGGGTAAACCGGTCCTATGACCCCTGTGGGCACTGAGCACGAGCTCGCGGACCGCATCCTCGGGGGCTGGCTGGGCCGGATCGCGGGCAACATGCTCGGCAAGCCGGTCGAGCAGGGCGACCTGTGGACGCGGGACCGTATCGACCGATATCTGCGGCAGGCCGCCGCCCTGCCCCTCACCGACTATCTGCCCGAGCCGGTCGACGAGAGCGACGGCTTCGAGCTGCGACCCGAGTGGCGCCAGTGCGTCCGGGGCCGTATCCACGGCAGCTGCCGTGACGACGACGTCGACTACGCGATCCTCGGCCTCGACCTCCTGGAGACCCACGGCTTCGGCTTCAGCACCGAGCAGGTCGGCGACCTGTGGCTGCTGCGCATGCCGTATCTGCAGACGTTCACGGCCGAGCGGGCGGCGTACCGGAACCTCGCCAACGGGCTCAAGCCGCCCCTGACCGCCACCGTCGACAACCCGTACCAGGAGTGGATCGGCGCCCTCATCCGCGCCGACATCTACGGCTGGACCTGCCCCGGCGTCCCCCGCCGCGCCGCCTCCCTCGCCCGCCGGGACGCGGTGCTGTCCCACACCGGCAACGGCGTGTACGGCGCGATGTGGGCGGCCGCGCTGATCGCGGCGGCGTTCACCGCGCCCACGGTGCGGCACGCCGTGGACGAGGCGCTGGCGGTGATCCCGGCGAGCAGCCGCATGGCCCGCACCGTTCGCCGTGTCGTCTCGCTCCACGACACCCGGATGACCTGGGAGGACACGCTCACCACCGTGTCCGAGGAGACCGCCGGCCTTGGCTGGATCCACACCGTCCCGAACGCCGCCGTGCTCACCGCCGGGCTCCTGTACGGCGACGGCGACTTCACCCGCACCATCACCCTCACCGTCCGCGGCGGCCTGGACACCGACTCCAACGGCGCGACCGCGGGTTCGGTGGCCGGTGTGCTGACCGGTGCGGACGCGATTCCGGAACAGTGGAAGGACCCGCTGGAGGACACGGTCCGCAGTGCGGTGTTCGGCTTCGACGGGGTACGGATCAGCGAACTGGCGGAGCGGACGGTGCAGTTGGCCGACGGCGAGTGAGGTTCAGGGCGCGGCGTCCACGTCCGGGCCTGGCTGCGACAGCTGGTTACCCTTCCTGGGTGACCACTCCAGACTTCGCCACGTACATCGCGGGCCTGCCCCGTGTCCTCGCCGGGGCCGCCGCTCTCTTCCGTGACGCCGAGGGCCGGGTGCTGCTCGTCGAGCCGAACTACCGTGAGGGCTGGGCACTTCCGGGCGGCACGATCGAGTCCGACGACGGGGAGACGCCACGGCAGGGCGCGCGCCGCGAGACCGCCGAGGAGATCGGTCTCGACATCGAACTCGGCCGCCTGCTCGCGGTGGACTGGGTGCACGGCACGGCCCGCCCGCCGCTCGTGGCCTACCTCTACGACGGTGGCGTCCTCGGTGAGGACGACTTCAAGGCCATCCGCCTGCAAGAAGAGGAACTCCTGTCCTGGCGCCTCGTGCCCCGCGAGGAACTCACCGCCCACCTGCCGGGTGCCCTGGGCCGCCGCGTCCTGGCCGCACTGGACGTCCTGGCGGACGGCTCGGGCACGGCGGAACTGGAGAACGGCCACCGCGTGAGCTGACGGAGATACCCGGTCGCCGCCACCGGTTCCCCCGTCCTACTCTCGGTGCCATGACCAAGCCCCTCGTCGCCATCCTCAGTGGCGCCGGTATCTCCACCGACTCAGGAATCCCTGACTATCGCGGCCCCAACGGGTTGTGGCGGCGAGATCCGGAGGCCGAGAAGCTCGTGACGTACGAGTACTACATGGGCGACCCGGAGATCCGGCGCCGCTCGTGGCAGATGCGGCGCAAGAACCGGACGCTGAAGGCCGAGCCCAACGCGGCGCACCAGGCCGTGGCCGAGCTGGAGAAGTCCGGAGTGCCGGTCAGGGTCATCACGCAGAACGTCGACGGGCTCCACCAGCTCGCCGGAATGCCCGCCCGCAAGGTGCTCGAACTCCACGGCAGCGCACGCAGTTTCGTGTGCACCGGGTGCCAGGCCCGGGGCCCGATGGAGGACGCGATCGCCCGTGTCGAGGCCGGCGAAGAGGACCCGCCGTGCCTGGAGTGCGGCGGCATCCTCAAGTCGGCCACCGTCATGTTCGGCGAGCGGCTCGACCCGGCCGTCCTCGGCGAGGCCCTCGCCATCACCAAGGCCTGCCAGGTCTTCATCGCCGTCGGCACCAGCCTCCAGGTCCAGCCCGCGGCAGGACTCGCCGGCGTCGCCGCCGATCACGGCGCACGGCTGGTCATCGTCAACGCGGAATCCACGCCTTACGACCACCGCGCCGACGAGGTCATCCGCGAGCCCATCGGCACCGCATTGCCCGCGCTGATGCACCGGCTGGGTACGGATCACGACCTCTGAGCGTGGCTGAGATCCACCTGTACGACCCTGACGCCCGCTTCCTCCAGCGCCGTGCAAGTCGCACCGTCCGACGTCGCATCGGTCACGACGACATCCAGGTCCTCGGGGCCGCAGATCTTGACCATGCCGGTTCCGGGGAACTTGCTGTTGTCCGCGAGGAGCGCCACCTTGTCGCTGGCGGCGATCATGGCGCGTCTGGCGGGTACCTCGGCGACCGTGGTGTCCATGACCTGACCGCCGGAGCGGACGCCACAAGCGCCCATGAAGAGCCAGTCCGCGTGCACCTGGCGGAGGTTGTCCTCGGCCATGAAGCCGTCCGTCATGCGTGATGCGCGTATGACCATGCCGCCGAGCAGCATCAGTTCGACGCTGTCGTCCTGGACGAGTTCCTCATAGACCACGAGGTTGTTGGTGATCACGGTGATCCGGCGCCCGTGCAGGCGTCGCGCCAGCCGGTGGACGGTTGTGCCGGAGTCGAGGATGACCGACTGGCCGTCCTCGATCAGCGTGGCCGCGTGGGCGGCTATCGCGTCCTTCTCGGTCACATTGGCTTCGGCGGCCTCGGCGAACGGTGCGGGAGCCTCTTCAATGACCGCTCCCCCGTGGACCCGGGTGAGCAACCCGTCCTCTTCCAGCTTGAGGAGGTCACGGCGGACGGTCGCGGCACTGGCTCCCAACTGACCGGCAAGATCCGTCACGGTGACGGTGCCGCCGGATCTCAGTGCCCGCAGGATGAGTTGGTGTCGTTGTTCAGCCAGCACGCAACGGAACACTACACACGGTGGTCAGAAAAGCGCCGCCCCGCCCTCGAACTCCAGCAGCCGCAGCTTGCGTTCCAATCCGCCGCCGTAGCCGGTGAGGCTGCCATTGGCGCCTACGACGCGGTGGCAGGGGACGATGATGCCGATGGGGTTCTTGCCGTTGGCGAGGCCGACGGCGCGGGAGGCGCCGGGGTTGCCGAGGGCGTCGGCGAGGTCGCCGTAGGAGCGGGTCTCGCCGTAGGGGATCTTGCGGAGCTGGTCCCAGACGGTGCGTTGGAAGGCGGTGCCGTGCAGGCGGAGTTCGAGGGTGAACTCCTTCAGCTCGCCCGCGAAATACGCCTTCAGTTGGTCCTCTGCCTCGGAGAACAGGGTGTCTTCTCGTGTGCCGAAGGACTCCTCCGGTGGGCGGTGGCGCTGGTCGGTCATGTAGAGGCCGCACAGGACGCCGTCGTCGGCGACGAGGGTCAGGGGGCCGTACGGGCTGTCGATCACGGTGTGCTGTTTCACTGCGAAGTCCCTAGACAGGAAGGAAGTTGATCGGGTGGCTGTCGGTCGCCCACAGGTACTGGACCGCGTACGCCCGCCACGGCGCCCATGCCGCCGCCCGCGCCGTGAGTGCCGCGGGAGTGGAAGGCAGGCCCAACTCCTGGGCCGCGCGGCGGATTCCGAGGTCCGTGGGGAGGAACGCGTCGGGGTCGCCGAGGGCGCGCATGGCGATGACGTCGACCGTCCAGGGGCCGAAGCCCGGCAGGGACAGCAGGCGGGAACGGGTCTCCGTCCACTCGTTGTCCACGCCCAAGCGCAGCTTGCCGTCGGCGAGTTCGCGGACCAACGTCGTGAAGGTCGTACGGCGGGTGCGCGGCATCGCCAGCGACTCCGGGTCCAACGCGGCCAGTGCCTGAGGCGACGGGAACAGGTGAGTCAGGCCGCCCTCCGGGTCGTCCACCCGCTCGCCGTGGGCGGTGACGATGCGGGCCGCGTGGGTGCGGGCCGCCGCGGTGGAGACCTGTTGGCCGAGGACCGCGCGGATCGCGAACTCGGCCTCGTCCACCGTGCGCGGGACACGGCGGCCGGGGGCCTTGTCGACCAGGGGCGTCAGGACCGGGTCCGCGCGCAGCTGCTCGTCCACCGCGACCGGGTCCGCGTCCAGGTCCAGCATGCGGCGGCACCGGCTGATCGCGACGGGCAGGTCACGCAGGTCGCTGAGGGTGAGACGGCACGCGATGTGGTCCGGCTCGGGAGTCAGGGAGACGATTCCATGGCCGTACGGCAGTCTGAGCGTCCGGCGGTACGCGCCGTCCCGCCACTCCTCCACCCCGGGTACGGCGGTGGCCGCGAGGTGGCCGAAGAGGTTGTCGGGGTTGAGGGGAGCGCGGAAGGGGAGCCGGAGGGTCAGCACGCCCGGCGTGCCCTGAGCGCCGCGAGACAGGGGCACGCGAGTGCGCAGCTCGCTCGGGGAGAGGGCGAAGACCTCGCGCACGGTGTCGTTGAAGGTGCGGATGGAGGAGAAGCCTGCCGCGAAGGCGATCTCCGCCATCGGCAGGGGGGTCGTCTCGATCAACAGCCTTGCCGTCTGGGCGCGTTGGGCGCGGGCCAGCGCGAGCGGGCCCGCGCCCAGTTCGGCCAGGAGCTGGCGCTCGACCTGGCGGGTGCTGTAGCCGAGGCGCGCGGCGAGGCCGGGGACGCCCTCGCGGTCCACCACTCCGTCGGCGATCAGCCGCATCGCGCGGGCGACGAGGTCGGCGCGCTGGTTCCACTCCGGTGAGCCGGGGCTGGTGTCGGGGCGGCAGCGCTTGCAGGCCCGGAAGCCGGCCTGCTGGCAGGCGGCAGCGCTGGGGTAGAAGGTCATGTTCTCCGGCTTGGGCGGCACGACGGGGCAGCTGGGCCGGCAGTAGATACGGGTGGTGAGGACGGCCGTGAAGAACCAGCCGTCGAAGCGCGCGTCCTTGGACTGGACGGCGCGCACGCACCGCTCCCAGTCGGTGTGCATCGCGTTCTGCATGCCTCCAGCATGGGTCACCGCCCGCCCCCTGGCTGGCGAGAATCCGACATGGACCTCGCGTGCCCTGGGGCCGGGCGGATCACGGCACCGGTTCCGCCCGGGAACTGAGATCGCCGGGCCGCGCGTCGTACGAGACCTATGAGCCCTGAGAGTCCTGCGATTCCTACGAGGCAGGCCCTGAGCACCTGGTTCCGCCCGCGCGCCGCGTGGGTCGCGAGCCTGCTCGTCGCCTGTGTGCTGATGTTTCATGCCCTCGTGCCGAACCGGGTCGGCCGGCTGGGCAGTCTGCTGGAGACCTTCCTGCCCTGGCTCGGTCTGGCCGTTCCGGTCCTGGCGGGCGTGGCGCTGCTGCGGCGGTCACCTGTCGCGCTCGCAGCAGCGTTGCCGCCGCTGGCGGCCTGGCTGGCCCTGTTCGGCGGGCTGCTGCTCCCCCGGTCGGACGGGGCGTACGACCTCACGGCGGTGCAGCACAACGTCAGCGACGTCAACCCGGACCCCGCCGGAACCGCGCGCACCCTGCTGCGGGCGGACGCCGACCTGATCGCGCTCGAAGAGGTGACGCCGTCCCATGTAAGGGAGTTCACGGCGACCCTCGACTACCCGCACCACGCCGTCGTGGGCACGGTCGGCCTGTGGTCCCGATACCCGCTCACCGACGTCCGTGCCGTCGACATCAGGCCGACCGGCGTGGGGACGGACTGGAACCGCGGCCTGCGGGCCACCGCCGAGACCCCGTCGGGCGAGGTAGCGGTGTACGTCGCGCACCTCCCCTCCGTCCGCCTCGGCGCCGGGTTCGACACGGCGCTCCGCGACGAGAGCGCGGCCCTGCTAGGCCGGGCACTGGATGCGGAGCGACTGCCGGACGTGATCCTGCTCGGCGACCTCAACAGCACGGTCGACGACCGCGGACTGGACCCGGTGCGCGCACACGTGAGCGCACCGCGCAGGGGGCTCGCCTTCAGCTGGCCCGCGTCCTTCCCGCTGGCCAGGATCGACCAGATCCTGGCCAGGGACGCGACCGTCACCCGTATCTGGACGCTGCCGGACACGGGCAGCGACCATGTGCCGGTCGCTGCCCGTATCCGGTTGTGACGGCTGCTCGACGGCTACTCGGACGCCGTCGGCCGCCGCGAGGCCGCCGTCGCCCCGGCCACGTCGCTGATCGGCCGCAGCCGGTAGGTGTACGCGTAGTCCCGGTCGGCGAACAGCTTGTACTCGTCGTGCGTGTGCGCGCCCCAGCTGTTGTCGCCGCCCACGCCCATCTGCCGGTGGTTCACCCGCAGGACGACCTCCTCACGCGGGGTGAGCTGGTAGTCGTGGCGTGCCCCGACCGACAGGTCCTCCGGGGTGAAGTGCGAGGCGTTGACCTCCAGGAGGGGTTCGCCGCTGACGAGGAGCCCGTTGCCGCGCCGGTCGGTCAGCGCGAACCAGCGGATGTCGGTCTTGTTGCCGTTCTCCTGCGGCCGGATGTACGGGGTCCACTGCCCGTCGACGGTCCCGGAGTACAGGCCCACGTCGGTGCCGTTGTTGCGGTCCCAGTGGTTCTCCTCGGGACCGCGCCCGTAGTAGTGCACGCGGTCCAGCCGCCCCGGCAGGAACAGCAGGGTGCCGACCTCCGGGATGTACGGCAGGCTCGGCGCACCCGGGTGCAGCGTGTGGTCGACCTTGATCTCGCCGTTCCCGAAGACGGTGTAGGTGGTGGTGTACGTCGACTCGACCGACGTCGGCAGGGTGCCGCTGACCTTGATCTCGACGGCCCTGCCCTGGAGTTCACGTACGCCGACGTCCGTGACCTTGCGGTTCGCGCCCGTGTCCCGCCAGGTCTGGTTGCGGATGTGCTGGCTGTTGCCCTTGTCGTTGTCGGTCGGCGCCCGCCAGAAGTTGGGCACGGGCCCGGAGCCGATGAGCCGGGTGCCCCGGGCCTCGTACGAGGTGATGAGGCCGCTGCTCTTGTCGACGGTGACCGAGAAGCCCTTGCCGGTCACCTCTACGGAAGCGGTTCCGTCCTGGTGACGCAGCTCGGGCACGCTCGCCAGCGGCACCGGCGTCACGGCCGGACTGCCCGCGTCCAGGGGCAGTTGCTGCTTGGCCACCTCGAAGCCGGCCTTCGCCCACTTCGTGGCTTCCTTGGTGGTGAAGGACAGTTGCAGGAAGTACTCCGCGCCCGGCGCCGGGTTCGCCGGCAGCCGTACGGGCACGGTGATCTTCTTCTCGGACAGCGGCGGTACGTCGAGCTGCGCGCGGGTCAGCTTCCCCCGCTGGACGACCTTGCCGTCGCCGATGAGCGTCCAAGTTCCGTCGAATTCACGGAGGTTGGTGAAGAGGTTCTCGTTGATGAGCGTCACCGCTCCCGGGCCGCCGCTCGCTGTGACGTTGATCGCCTGGTAGGTGTGCTTCACCTCGGCGGCCTTGCCGGTGTGGCCGCGGTCGGCGGTGACGATGCCGTCCGCGACGAAGTTCCCGTCGTTGGGGTTGTCGCCCCAGTCACCGCCGTACGCGAAGAAGGTCTTCTCCGGCGACCGCTTCTCGGCGAAGCCGACCGTAGCCGCGTCGAACCAGAACCGCACGCCCTCGTCACCGGGTCCACGGCTGCCGGAGGCGAGTTCGGCGGCGGTGAGGGCGCGGGCGTAGACGCGGGCGCGGCGGATCGTGCCGCTGAACTCGCGGGTCCAGTTGTCCACGTCGGTGGCGAGGGAGAGCGGCGCGGTGTTGCTGCTGGGCTTGCGCGTGCTGGTCCGGGTGGCCCGTACCACGCCGTCCACGTAGAGGGTGAGCGTGCCGGCGTCGGCGTCGAAAACACCTACGACGTGATGCTCCTTGCCGGTCCAGTCCGCGGGCACCGGCCAACTGGCCGTGATCCACTGGCCGCCGCCGTGGATGAAGAACTCGATGTTCTTGTTGGTCTGCTTGAGCGCGTACTGGGTGTCGCCCTTGGCGAGGATCGGCTGGTGGTACCCGGTCACGTGCGGGGTGATCCACGCTTCCAGGGTGAGCGAGCCGGTGAGGTCGAGGGAGGCTTCGCGGGCGAAAACGGTTCCGCCATAGACACCCTTGTCACGGTCGAAGGTGCCGCTGGGCGCGAGGATCTCGCCCTTCAGCTTCTTCGGCCCCGAGTCGGTGAACAGCTTGCGCGTCGGGGTGGGCCAGGACACGGACTGGTCCATGAAGTCCCAGATCCAGCCGCCCTGCAGGACGTCGTAGCGGCGGATGATGTCCCAGTACTTCTTGAAGTTGCCGTTCGAGTTCCCCATGGCGTGCGAGTACTCGATCATGACGTAGGGCCGGGTGTCGGCGGTGTCCTTCGCGCGGGCCTCCACGCGCGCGGGGCTCTCGTACATCTCGGAGCGGATGTCGCTGACGCCCGGGCGGTCGTCGCCCTCGTACTGGATGACGCGGGTCGTGTCGTACGAGCGGATCCAGTTGTGCATGTTGACGAAGGTGCTGCCGGCGCCCGCCTCGTTGCCGAGCGACCAGATGACGACCGACGCGTGGTTCTTGTCCCGGTGAACCATGTTCTGAGCGCGGGCCACGCAGGCCTCGCTCCAGTCGGCGTGGTTGCCCGGGTATTCGTCGCGGATGCCGTGGGTTTCGAGGTTGGTCTCGTCGACGATGTACAGGCCGTATTCGTCGGCGAGTTCGAGCCAGATCGGGTTGTCCGGGTAGTGCGAGGTCCGGACGGTGTTCATGTTCATCCGCTTGATGACCTCGATGTCCAGCACCATGTCCGCGCGGGTGAGCGCGGTACCGCGGGCCGGGTGCATCTCGTGCCGGTTGGTGCCGCGCAAGGAGACGGGCTTGCCGTTGATGCGCATCAGCCCGTCCTTGAGCGCGAACTCGCGGAAGCCGACGCGGTGGGACAGGGTTTCAATCACCTTTCCGGCGGGGTCGCGCAGCCGCAGGACGGCGGTGTAGAGGTTCGGGTGCTCCGCCGACCACAACTGCGGTGCCGGTACAGCCTTTTGAGCCTGTACGGTCGCGTCCTCGCCCGCCGCGCCGACATCGGCGGTCTGCTGCAGGGGACGGGACCAGACGGCGTGGCCCCGGTCGTCGTACAGCTGCGTCTCGACGGTGTACCGGCCGCCACCCGCGGTGCCGTACGCCCGCACGCTCGCCGTCACGGACAGCTCGGCGGCCGTGTAGTCGTCGCTCAGCGGGGTGTCCAGCTTGAAGTCGCGCAGGTGCACGGCCGGGGTGGAGTACAGGTAGACCGAGCGGAAGATGCCGCTCAGCCGGATCATGTCCTGGTCCTCCATCCAGTCACCGTCGGAGTAGCGGTACACCTCCACGGCGATCTGGTTGGTGCCGGGCTTCAGGTGGTCGGTGATGTCGTACTCGGCGGGGGTGAAGGAGTCCTCGTGGTAGCCGACCAGTTCGCCGTTGATCCACACGTAGTGGGCCGACTTGACGCCCTCGAAGTGCAGGAAGGTCCGCCGGCCCGCCCAGTCCTTCGGGACCGTGAAGGTGCGCCGGTACTGGCCGACCGGGTTGTAGCGCGTCGGGGCGGCGGGAGGCTGCGGCTCCTCTCCCAGGCCGTTGGGCCCCCACCAGGGGTAGGTGATGTTGACGTAGATCGGGAAGTCGTAACCGTGCAGCTGCCAGACCGACGGGACGGGCAGGGTGTCCCAGTCCTTGTCGTCGACGTCGGTGCGGTAGAAGTCGGCGTCGCGGTCGTCGGGGCGGTCGGCGTAGGCGAACTTCCAGGTGCCGTCGAGGCTCTGCCGGTACGGCGAGCGGGTGCGGTCGGCGGCCAGGGCCTGTCTCACGTCCGCGTACGGCATGAGGGTGGTGTGCGGCGGCTCGGTGCCGAGCCGGAAGAGAGCGATGTTGCCGTTCCACTCGGGAGTGGCGTCCGGCGCGGCACGCCGGGTTGACGCCTGGGCCGACGTGGACGACAGGGCGAGGGCACCGAGGACGGCGGCGGACGACTCGAGGAGACGGCGGCGGCTGATGACCGGCCGTTCGGCGGGAGATGCGGGAGAGGGGGGAGAGGAGTGCTGGTGCGCGTGCGGGTGCGGCATGACCGAGACCTTCCTCAGAACGACAGTGCGCTGCACCTACTGGGTGCTTGCGTCGGATCCTGTCCATATCACTAAGTTCCGAACGCCTCAGAAGCAACATTCCTGTCGGACTTTGTTGACTCCTGATCGGACATCAGTCGGATGTCACAGCAAGGGAGTTCGAGACTCCATCCGTGCCGTCGTCTCCATCAGCGACACGGTGAACGGGTCCTCCGGCGCCGTCAGGATCCGGTCGGCCGGGCCCTGTTCGACCAGTTCGCCCGCGTCGAGTACGGCGATGCGGTGGGCCAGGCGTGCGGTGTCCAGGTCGTGGGTGATCAGGACGAGGGAGAGGTCGTCGCGGTCGCGCAGGAGCCCTTCGAGGACGTCGAGGATGCCGCGCCGGGTGACCGTGTCCAGGCCCGAGGTGATCTCGTCGCAGATCAGCACCCGGGGGTGCGCGAGCAGTGCCCGGGCCAGGGCCGCGCGCTGGAGCTCGCCGCCGGACAGCTGCGGCGGGCGGCGCCGGGCCAGGCCGGAGGTGAGGCCGAGGCCGGTGAGTGTCGTCAGGGCCTCCTCTCCGGCCGTGCGCGGATCGATGCCGCGCAGGCGCACGGCCGTCCGGGCGACCTGGTCGAGGACCGGCCGAAACTCGTCGAAGGCGGCCCGTGCGTCCTGGAAGACGTACTGGACAGCCCTCAGCTGAGCCCGGTCGCGGTGGCGGAGGCTGCGCGGCAGCCGGGTGCCGTCGAGGTCGATCTCGCCGTCGTGGTCACGGTGGAGGCCGGCCAGGCAGCGGGCGAGGGTGGTCTTGCCGCTGCCGGAGCGGCCTACGACGGCCAGGCACTCACCGGGGTGGACGGTGAGGCCGGGGGTGCGCAGGACGGCGCTCCTGCCGTGGCGGGCGGTGAGGTCGCGGATGCGGAGGACGGGTTCCGTCGTGTCCTCGGCGGACTGCTCCTGCGGGATCGGCGGCCGGGCGTCGAGGAGTTGGCGGGTCCACTCGTGCCGGGGTGCGAGCCAGAGCCGTTCGGCCGGGCCCGACTCCACGACCCGGCCCGCCTTCATGACCAGTACGTCGTCGGCGAGCGTGCGCACCACGTCCAGGTCGTGACTGAGCAGCACGACCGCGATACCGCGTGCCGCGACCGCCGCCAGTTCGTCGACGATCCGGCTCTTGGTCAACGCGTCCTGCCCGGTGGTGGGTTCGTCCGCGACGATCACCCGGGCGCCGAGCAGAAGGGCCTGCGCGAGGACGACGCGTTGCTGCTGGCCGCCGGAGAGCTGGTGCGGATGGCGCCGCAACAGGGGCTCGGCGTCCGGGAGTTGGGCGTCGGAGAGGGCGCGGAGGACGCGTTCGCGGGCGGCACTCTTGCGCTGAGCACGCGGCAGATCGCGTACCTGCGTGCGGGCGATGTCGGTCAGCAGCGCCGAGACCCGGCGGGCGGGGTTGAGGACGGCGGCGGGGTGCTGCGGTACGTATCCGACGTTCCCCGAGACGCGTACGTCGCCGGTGACGCGGGCCGCGGGCGGGTACTCCCCGAGCAGCGCTAGCCCCGTCGTGGTCTTGCCGCTTCCGGAGGCGCCGACCAGAGCCGTCACCCGTCCGGGCAGGACCCGCAGGTTCACGCCGTCCACGATGGCCCTGCCGTCGATCTCCACGCGCAGGTCGCGGATCTCGGCGACGGGAGTGTCACTCTCACTCAAGACGATCGTTCCTTCTCTTGCTTCTTCCGAGGCAGGTCTCGCTTCTCCAGCGCCGCGTCGAAGAGCAGGTTGCTGCCCATCGTCAGCGCGACGATCAGCAACGCGGGCACCACCACGGCCCAGGGCTGCACGAACAGTCCGGTGCGGTTGCGGTCGACCATGACCGCCCAGTCCGCCGCGTCCGGTGCGACGCCGACACCGAGGAACGCCGCCGTGGCCACCAGGTACAGCACGCCGGTGAGCCGGATGCCCGCGTCGGCGGCGAGGGTGCGCAGCATCGACCGGCCGACGTATCCGACGGCCGTGCGCCACCACGTCTCGCCCTGCATCCGCAGCGCCTCCACGGCGGGACGCGCGGCCGCCTCCGCCGCGGCGGCTCGCACGATCCGCGCCGCGTCGGGCACGTTGACCAGCGCGACCAGCAGTGCGAGCCCGGCCGCGCCCGGCGTGAACACCGACGCCACCAGCAGGATCAGCAGCAGCGACGGCACCGCGAGCAGCACGTCCAGCGGCCGCATCAGCGTCTCCTCCAGCCAGCGGCGGTGGGTGAGCGCGCTGATGAGCCCGACCGGCAGCGCCACCAGGTAGGCGAGGGCGGTGGCGGCGAGCGCGGTCAGGACGACCGGGCGTCCCCCGTGCAGCACCTGCTGCCAGACGTCCCGGCCCACGAAGTCGGTGCCGAGCCAGTGCCCGTCGCCGAGCATGAACGACGGGGCGCGCGGGCCCGGTTCGCCCGCGAACAGCGGCCCGAGGAGGGCGAGGAGGAGGGGTACGGCGCAGACCGCGATGCCGAGGAGGTAGCGCCGGGCCTTCACGCGGCCACCCCCGCCCGCGGTGTGAGCCGATGGGCCACCAGATCCGCGCCCAGATTCAGTACGACGGTCAGGATGCCGAAGACGACGGCGAGCCCCTGCACCACCGGTACGTCGCGTTCGGCGACGGCGTTGAGCAGGACCGTGCCGAGTCCGGGGATCACGTAGAGGGCCTCCACGACGATGACGCCGCACAGCAGCCAGTCGATGGTGCGGGCGAGTTGCTGCGCGGCCGGGGCGAGGGCGTTGGGCAGGGCGTGCGTGTAGCGGATGCAGGCGCCCGGGACGCCGTAGCGGCGGGCGTGGGTCGCGTACGGGGAGGCCAGCGCGTCGACCATGCCCGCGCGGACCAGTCGGGCGATGGAGCACACCGGCCGGGACAGCAGGACCAGGACAGGCAGGACCAGTGCGGCGGGGTGGGCGAGCAGATCGGTGCCGTAGCCGACGGCGGTCGGGGGCAGCCAGCCCAGTTGGAGCGCGAAGACGGTGATCAGGAGGACGCCGAGGGCGAATTCGGGAACCGCGTACACGGCGAGCGTCACCGAGCTGACCAGCCGGTCGATCAGCCGCCCCTCATGCCGGGCGGCCAGCACGCCGAGCCCGAAGCCGAGCGGAATCAGCAGCGCGACGGTGAGGCCGGCCAGCATCAGGGTGGGCCCGAAGCCGTCCGAGATGTACTGCCCGACCGGCCGCCCGGACGTGAGAGACGTCCCGAAGTTGCCGTGCGGCAGCCCGGACGCCCAGTCGAGCAGCCGCTCGTACGCCGGCCGGTCCAGGTCCATCGCCTCACGGATGGCGGCGATCCGGGCCGGGTCGGGCTGGTCACCGGCGAGGGCGACCGCGGCGTCGCCCGGCAGCGCCTCGGTGAGCGCGAAGACCAGCAGCACGACGGCCATGGTCTGCGCAACGCCGAGCAGCAGCCGCCGGGCGACGAAGGAGCGCAGTCCCGTCACGCCAGCCAGACCTTGTCGAAGCGGGCCCAGTCGAGCGAGTTGGCGGGGGCGTTCGTCTCAACGCCCTTGACGTTCTTGGCGGTTCCGAGGATCCAGTCGGCGAAGCCCCAGATCAGGAAGCCGCCCTCGGAGTACAGCCGACGCTGCATGCGCTCGTACACGGCGGCCCGCTCGGTCTTGTCCCGCGTGGACTGCGCCTGCTGGTAGAGCGCGTCGAAGTCCTTGTGCTGCCACTTGGTGGCATTGGTGCTGGAGTCGGTGAGCAGCCGCTGCGAGATATGGGCCTCGATGGGCATGGCGCCGGAGCGGTAGCAGCACAGGGTGCCGGAGTCGAGGATGTCGGCCCAGTACGTGTCCTTGCTGCCCATCTTCACGTCGACGGTGACGCCCGCCTTCGCGGCCTGGTCGCGGAAGATGCTGGCGGCCTCGGTGAATCCGGCGGCGACGGCGGAGGTGTCGAGGCCGACCTTCAGCTTCTCGGCACCGGCCTGCTTGAGCAGGGCGCGGGCCTTGTCGAGGTCCTGCTCGCGCTGCGGGAGGCCGTCGGCGTAGTACTCGTAGCCCTTGCCGAACAGGTCGTTGCCGACCTCGCCCGCGCCGGACAGGGCGCCGTCGACGAGTTCCTGCCGGTCGGCGATGAGGAAGAACGCCTGGCGGACCCGCTTGTCGTCGAAGGGTGCCCGGTCGGTCTTCATCGCGAAGCCCTGCATGGCGCTGTTGCGCAGCCGCACGATCTCGATCTGCCCCTTGCCCTCGTGCGCGCGGCCGGTCGTGGGGTTGAGTTCGTGCGCGTACTCGACCTGGCCGCCGAGGAGCGCGTTGACGCGCGCGGACTCCTCGTTGGCGACGACGAATTCGAGCTCGTCGAGGTGCGGGGCGCCCTCCCAGTACTCGTCGTAGCGGCGGAAGACGGCCGACCGTCCGGGCGCGAACGACACGAAGCGGAAAGGGCCGGAGCCGATCGGCTTCTTGTCGAACTCGGTCGCACCGTCCGGGACGATGTACGCGCCGAACGCGGCCAGGACGTTGGGGAATTCGGCGGTCGGCCGCTTCAGCACGAACTCGATGCTCGTCTCGCTCGTGGCGCGGCTGGCGTCGAGGTCGATGGGTTCCAGGGACGCCTTGGCGCGGAATGCCTGCTTCGGGTCGGCGATCCGGCGGTAGCTGTAGAGGACGTCCTGCGCGGTGACGGGCTTGCCGTCGTGGAAGGTGGCCTTGCGCAACGTGACATACCACTTGTCGAGGGCCTTGTTGGACTCCCACTTCTCGGCGAGCCGGGGCCGCGCCGACAGATCGGCACCGTAGTCGGCGAGCTTGTCGAAGAGGGCCTTGGCGCGGGCGACGTCGGCGAACAGGTTGGCCAGGTGCGGGTCCAGGGTCTCGCTGGCGCCACCGCCCGCGAACGCGGCCCGCAGCCGCCCGCCCCGCTTCGGCTTGCCGTCACCCGCACCCGTACCGGAGCTGTCGTCGGAGGAACCGCAGCCGGTGAGCGCGAGCGCACCGAGCGAGGCGGCACCGGTGGCGGCGAGGAAGCCGCGGCGGCGCAGACCGGGAAAGCGTTCGTCGTACATGTGATGTCCTTCAGTGGTGGGTGAGCGGGTTCAGGCGCGCTACGACGTGCAGCCGGTCGGCGTCCGTGGCCGATCCGGGCAACTGGCCCTCGCGCCAAGGCGGTTCGGTGCGCGGGCCGGGGCCGTCGTACAGGTCGAGGACCTCGAAGCCGTGGACGGCCAGGAAGTGGCGCAGCTCCAGCGGGAACAGCAGCCGCCAGGCGGAGCGCTGCTCGACGGGCGGGGAGCCGTCGTCGGAGGTCCATACGCGGATACGGCGCAGGAGTTGGGCGGTGCGGTCGACCGTCAGGGTCGTCGTCGACCGGTAGGCGGTGCCCTGCCAGATGAAGGCGTTGACCTTGGGTGTGTCGAGGAGGTCGGTCCGGCCCAGGAAGTAGGCGCCGTTGCGCATCTCCGCGACGAGCAGCCCGCCGGGTGTCAGGGCGCGGCGGCAGGAGGCGAGGAAGCCGACTAGCTGGTCGTTGGTGTGGCAGTACAGCAGGGCGCTGTCCAGGCAGACGACCGCGTCGAACGCGCCCAGGTCGAAGCCGTGCAGATCGGCCCGGACATACGCCGGCCCGGGATGCTGGGCGCGGGCGTACGCGAGCATCGCCTCGGAGAGGTCGGCGCCCGTGACCGTACGGCCGGCCCGGTGGAGATGGCCGGCGTCGCGGCCCGTCCCGCAGCCCATGTCCAGCACGCGGGGCCCGGCGCCGTACCGCAGTAGGCAGTCCTCGGCCCAGCGTCCGGCGAGCCGGTCGGGGTCGGGGAAGCGGGCCTCGTACAGCTCGGGGTTGTCGGTGAGGAGGTTGCCGCTCGTCATACGGCGCTCCGTTCGGCGACCGGTACCGGGATCACGGGGAGGGCGTCCCGACGGTGCAGCCAGGCGACCCCGCCCGCGGAGGCCAGCCCGAAGAGGGCGCAGCACAGCCACGGAAGCCGGTCTCCCGTGTCCATGGCCCAGCCGACGACGGTGTTGCCGACGGCGGCCGCGATGCCCGAGACGACGTAGAAGATCCCGAAGTAGGTGCCGGTCAGCTCGGGGCGGCCGAAGCCGGGGATCAGCTCCATGACGAACGGCGAGGCGATCATGACGCCGAGGTAGAGGAGCAGGGTGCCGAGGAGTACGGGGAGCGCGGCGAGCAGACCGGTGTGCGGCGTCGCGAAGGCCGGGGGCACGAACGCCAGGCCCATCAGTGCGAGTCCGGCCGCGATCCAACGCGGCCTGCTGCCACGGGACTTGAGCGAGCGGGTGATGCGGAGCTGGAACGCGAGGTTGGCAACGGTTCCGACGAAGAAGACGAGGCCTGCCGCGCCCTCCCAGCCGGTGGCCTGGCGAGCTCCCTCGGGCAGCAGCAGGTAGAGCTGGTTCTCCAGGGTGAACATGCCGACCATGGCGAGCGCGAAGGCCAGGAAGGCCCGGTTGCCGACGACTTCACGCCAGTCGGCGAGGACGCCGCCCTTGCTGGGCTCCACTTCCCGCGCGGGCAGCACCAGGGCCTGGGCCACGGTGAGGGCGGCGAAGATGCCGGCGGCGGTGAGCGCGGACGTACGGAAGTCGACCAGCAGCAGGGCGCTGCCCAGCAGTGGGCCGATCAGCGCACCGGTCGTCGCGAACACGTTGAAGAGCGCGAACGCCTCCGCCTTGCGCTCCCCCGCCTCCTGCGAAAGATAGGCCCGCACCGCCGGGTTGAACAGCGCGCCCGCGAGCCCGCTGAGCACGGACGCGGCCAGCAGCACCGGCAGCCCGTCGCCGAGCGCGAACAGCGCGAACCCGATCGTCCGCAGCGCACACCCGGCGATGATCACGCCTCGCGCGCCGAGCCGATCGGAGGCCGAGCCGCCGATGACGAACAGGCCCTGCTGGCTGAGGTTGCGGACCCCGAGGACGATGCCGACGACGGCCGCCGACATGCCGAGGTTCTCGGTGAGGTGGGTGGCCAGGTACGGGATCAGCAGATAGAACCCGGCGTTGACGCCGAGCTGGTTCACCAGCAACAGGCGTACGGCGAGCGGGAATTGCCGTATCTCATGCCACGTCTTCACGGGCCGCCACCTCCTCCACGCCGAGCCCCGGCAGGTCGGGGGCGCGTACGAAGCCGTCGGTGCCACCGATCCCGGTCCACGGGTCATGGGCGAGCAGCAGATGTCCGTCGAGGTCGGCCCAGCGGGCGCGGTCGGCGAGGTGGACGGCGGGCGCGAGTCCGAGGCTGCTGGCGGTGAGGCAGCCGAGCATCAGCTCGGTCCCGCTGCCCTCGATCAACTCCGCGATCCGCAGGGCCGCGTGGACGCCGCCGCACTTGGCGAGCTTGACGTTGACGCCGTGCACGCGTCCCGCGAGACGGCGCGCGTCTTCGAGGCTTACGGCGTCCTCGTCGGCGATGATCGGCAGCGGAGAGCGCTCGGCCAGCTTGCCCAGCGCCTCGGGGTCGCCCGGCGCGAGGGGCTGTTCGACCGCTTCGACGCCGAGGTCTGCGTAACGCGGCAGCAGGGCGCGGGCCTGCGGCACGCTCCAGGCGCCGTTCGGATCGAGGAGCAGCCGGGCTGCGGGCGCGGCGTCGCGGATGATCCGTACGCGCTCGACGTCGTCCTCGGGGTCGGGGGTGCCCGCCTTGACCTTGATGACCTGGAAGCCGCTCGCGGCGAGACGACGGGCCTCGGCCGCGGCCTGTGCGAGGGAGGTGATGCCGATGGTGCGGGCGGTGGCGGCGACCGGGGCGGCGGGGGCGCCGAGCAGACGATGGACGGGAATCCCCGCGCGCTTGCCGACCAGGTCGAGCAGCGCGGCCTCGACGGCGGCAGCCACCGCCGGTGGGATGGGCCACCCCTGCCTCAGGCTCTCCGACGCGCTCTCGGGGTCGGGGAAGCGGTTCAGGTCGACGGCCGCGAAGTGCCGTCCCAGGGTGTCGGCGTCGAGGCCGTAGTACACGCTGGCGACGGCCTCTCCATGGCCGTACAGGCCCTCGTGTTCGATCGTCAGCCATACGGCGTCGCGGGCGGACATGGTGGAGCGGGAGATGCGCAGCGGCTCGGTGAGGTCGAGACGTACGGTGCGCAGGGTGGCCTTCACGGGGCTTCTTTCGGGGAGTGGAGCGGATCGGTCACACGGGTGCAGCGGGCCCAGCCGGTGGCCTCGGCGGCGCGGGGGTGCGGGATCTCGACGGGGCGGGTGGCCGCGGTGGACGGGTCGATGCCATGAGCGCTGGTGAAGTCGTCGTCGTACACGGTTCCGAGGTAACGGTGCGGACCGTCGGGGAAGACGGTCGCGACGACCGCGCCCGAGTGGACGCGGGCCGCCCAGGCGGCGACGCGCGCGACCGCGCCGGTGCTCCAGCCGCCGCTGACGAAGCTGCCCTTGGCGAGCCGGCGGCAGCTGTCCACGGCCTCGGCGGGGCCGATCCAGTGGACCTCGTCGAAGGCGTCGTAGGCGACGTTGCGCGGGTGGATGCTGCTGCCCAGGCCGCGCATCAGCCTCGGCCGGGCGGGCTGGCCGAAGATGGTGGAGCCGGTCGCGTCGACGCCGATGAGGCGCAGGGCGGGCCAGTGGCGGCGCAGCGGGCCGATGATGCCCGCGCTGTGTCCGCCGGTGCCGACGCTGCACACCAGGACGTCCAAGTGGTCCAGCTGGACGGCGAGTTCGGCGGCGAGGGTGGCGTAGCCGGTTGTGTTGTCGGGGTTGTTGTACTGGTCCGGCCAGTAGGCGTCGGGCAGGATCGCGAGCAGTTCGCGCAGCCGGGCGAGGCGTGCGGCCTGCCAGCCGCCCACCGGGGCCGGGCGGTCGACGATCTCCAGCCGGACGCCGTGGGCGCGCAGCAACTGCCGCATGGACGGCTCCAGTTCGCTGTCGCCGACCAGCACCACCGGGTGGCCGAGCGCCTGCCCGGCGAACGCGAGGCCGATACCGAGCGTGCCGGAGGTGGACTCCACGACCGGTGCGCCGGGCCGTAGTTCGCCGCGCTCACGGGCGCCGAACAGCATCGACACGGCCGCCCGCGCCTTCATCCCGCCCGCCGCGAGCCCTTCGAGCTTGGCCCAGAAGCCGGGGTGGGGTCCTGGCAGGCCGGCGGTGATGCGGACGGTCGGGGTGCGGCCGAGCAGATCGAGCAACTCCGGTCGGGCGACGGCCCGTACGGCGGTGGCGGTCATCGGTCACCCCCGCGGTACCGGTGGATCACTCCGGGGCCGCCGTCCAGCCAGAAGAAGGGGTACGGCTCCGCGCACACCGCGCTCACGCCGTGCCCGAGGAAGCGGGGCAGCACGGCGCTGCCGGTCTGCGCGAACACCACCAGCTGCTTGCCGCGCTGGAGCGCGTGCCGCCGCAGCGGTTCGAAGGTGCCGTTGCCCAGGGTCATCCCGGACACGAGCAGCGCGTCACAGCGGTCGGCCGCGGCAAGCGCGTCCCCGACGACCTCCTCGCCCCACTCGGTCGCGCCGCCCTTGAGATCGCAGGGTACATAGCCGAGTCCACGCGAACGCAGCGCCTCCAGCAGGGAGTTGACCACGCCGACGACGAGCACGGTGGCCCCCGGCCGCAGATCGAGCAGTTCGACGACCGCCAGTGCGCGGGCCCGGGATTTCTCCAGCGAGGTCCCGGCGGGCAGCGGGACGGGACGGGCTCCGGTGGCCGGGGCGTGCGGGGTGACGTGCATCAGATACGCGTCCAGCGCGGCCACGCGCACGGGCAGCAACGGATGCTCCAGCAGCCGCGCCACGTCCGCGCCGACGCATTCGTCGAGCGCGCTCTCGGGCAGCGCGCCGGGTTCGACCGCACAGGAGCCGACGGCCTCCGCGAGACGCAGGCTGAGGACCTCGTTGCGGTAGCCGGTGCCGCGCCCGTCGTGCCGTACGGCCTGACAGGTGGTGAAGGCGACCGCGATACGCAGGGTGGCCGGATCCGGGCCCAGATCGCCCGCGCGGACCCTGCGTATGAGGCCGTCGAAGGCGGTGGTGACCGTCTCGGTGGTCGTCACGGTCTCGGTGGGGGTCACCACCTCGCTGGTTGTCGCCGCCTCGGTGGCTGCCGCCCTCTCGGTGCCGGTCGCGCTCTCGGCGGCGGTCGTCGTCTGGGTGCCGGTCGCCGTCTCCGTCGCGGTCACCGTCTCCGTCGTGGTCATCGGATCACCAGCCCCGCCCGCAGCGCGGCCAGCAGCGCCTCGACTCGGTCGCGGGCGCCGGGTCCCTCGGCGTCGCCGGCCATGACGTGTCCGAGGTACTCGTTGTTGCTGCCGGCTGCCTTCACGGTCTTGCCGGGCTCGGCGAGCTGCAGCTCCAACACGCCGGTGGCGTCGTGCAGTTCGCGTCCGTCCAGCGCCTCCAGCGTGCCCGCCGTGTGCGGGACGAGGAAGCCGATGGCGGCGCTGCGCAGCCCGGTGTCCGTGCGGCGCAGGTCGGGGGTGCGGCCGAGGGCGACCTCGACGAAGGCGGCGGCGAGGTCGATGCCGGTGACGTGGCGGACCAGTTCGGTGATGCGGTTTCCGGCGGGCCGTGGATTGACCTCGACGACACGGGGACCGGCGGAGGTCAGCTTGATCTCGGTGTGGGCGACCACGCCGTCCGTCAGCCCGAGGGCCTTCAGGGCGCCGAGCGCGGTGTGCTCGGCGGCCTCGGTGTCGGCGGGCGTCAGCGCGGCCGGGAACATATGGCCGGTCTCGATGAAGGCGGGGGCGCCGCCGATGCTCTTGTCGGTCACGCCGACCACCTGGACCGCGCCCGCGTGGGAGACGGTCTCGACGCTCACCTCGGGGCCGTCCAGCAGCTCTTCGAGGAGGACGACGGGCGCCCGGCGCTGACCGCGCGCATTGACCGGGAAGTCACCCAAGTCTCGTACCGCTGCGGCGAGTTGCGCCTCGTCGTCGACCCGCCGTACGTACATGCCCGCGCACAGGTCGACGGGCTTGACGACCAGCGGGTAGCCGATCTCCCCGGCGGCCCGTGCGAGGTCGGCCCACTCCTCGTGGACGGCGAAGCGCGGCTGCGGCAGGCCCGCGTCGGCGAGGACACGGCGGGTGGCGTCCTTGCGGCAGGCGTTCTCCACCGCCTCGGGGCCCGGGCCGGGCAGGCCGAGGTGCCCGGCGACGCGCGCCACGGTCGGCAGGTAGTAGTCGCAGGACGTGAGCACCCCGTCGAAGCCCAGCGCCGCGTGCAGCCGCTCGACCTCGGGCAACAGGGCGTCGATGTCGTTCGTGTCGGCGGTGATCACATGGCGGGCGCCGAGCAGCGGATGCGCGGTGCCCTCCGGCGCCGACCGGAGGTAGTGGTGCAGGTCACGGGTGAGAAACGTGAACTCGTGCCCGCTCTCCCGGATCGCTCTCGGCAGCAGTCGACTCATGGAACCGACCCAGCTCTCGACCATCAGCAGATGAGCCACAACTCCCCTTTTCCCACAGGTGGTTCAGACGTCAGGGCAGCCCGGAACCCCCTCGGACGGGAGGGCGGCCGGACTTGACTCGGCCACGTTATCGATAATCATTTTCATTGTCATCTGAGAAAACAACATCACCTTGGGGTTCCTGTTGCCCGTCTCCACCCGCACCGCGGCGATACTGTGCGCCCTCGCACTGCTCCCCACCGCCGCTCCCGCCGAGGCCGCGCCACCGGCACCGGCCGTCCGCTTCGGCGACTGCCCCGACTCCGTCCCGCAGCCGCCCGCCCCCGACCGCGTCGAGTGCGGGCGGATCAGCGTCCCGCTCGACCGGCACCACCCGCGGGGACCGCACCTCACGATCGCCGTCTCCCGGGTCCCCGCGTCCGGCACGCCCGCCGAGCGACGCGGCGTCCTGCTGGTCAACCCCGGCGGCCCGGGCGGCTCCGGACTCCCGTACGCGGTGACCAAGCGCGCCAAACTCCCCGAGAGCGTGCGGCGTTCGTACGACGTCATCGGCTTCGACCCGCGCGGCATCGGCCACAGCTCACCGGTCGACTGCGGTGACATGGGCGGCTTGTTCGACAGCCCGGGCACGGACCCCGTCCCGGTGGGTCCGACGGCGGAACGGGCCTACCTCGCCTCGCTTCAAGACATGGCCGACGACTGCGCCAAGGGCGCGGGCGGTGTCCTGCCGTATCTGTCCACCGAGCAGACGGCGTACGACATGGACGCGATCCGCGCCGCGCTCGGCGAGCCGAGGACCGGCTTCCTCGGGGTGTCGTACGGCAGTTATCTCGGCGCGGCCTACGCGGCGCTGTTTCCGCAGCGGGTCGGGCGGATGGTGCTGGACAGTGTGGTCGGGCCCTGGGGCTGGTACGACTTCGACGTCATCCAGAGCCGGGCGCTGCTGCGGCAGCGGGACACGTTCTTCGAGTGGACCGCCGCCCATGCCGAGCGCTTCGGCCTGGGCGCGGACGCGGGAGACGTACGCCGGGCTTATCTGCGGGTGCGTCGAGGTCTTGGCGGCGGGCCGGTGGACGGCTTCGGGGCGGCCGAGTTCGACCGTGCCGTCTATCGCGCCCTGGGCCGCACCGAGCGCTGGGCGCCACTCGCCGACGGGCTGCGGACCTACCTCGACGACGGCTCGACGGACGGACTCCGGCCCGGTACGGCCTTCGACAGCGCCGACTCCCGCAACTACGAGGCGGCCAACCGCATCGTCAAGTGCGCCGACGGGCCCGCGCCCACGCCGGACCGCATCCTGGCGGACATCCGCCGCACCCGTCGTATCGACGCACAGCCAATCCTGACCGGCATGGAGGCGTCCACCTGCGCCTACTGGCAGCACCGGCCCGCCCGGCGGACCCCGCTCGGCAGCCCGGACGCACCGCCGGTCCTGCTGGTCGCCTCCGCGCACGACCCGGTCACTCCCGTCGAGGGGGCCCGCGCGCTGGGCAAGGTGCTGCCGGGGTCGCGCCTGATCACGCTCACCGACGACTACTCGCACGGCGTGTTCGCCAGCCGGGGCAATGCCTGTGTGGACGACACGGTGGCGGCGTATCTCGTGGGCGGGGAGGTGCCGGCGGGGGACGTGCGGTGTGCGGGGCCGGGACTGCCGGACCCTGGCAGCGACGCCCGTCAGCGCTGATCACCCTCCCGCACGCCCCCGTGCACGGCTTGTCACCACCCCACGCCGCGCACTACTGTCACCACGCCTTGGTGAACGGGAAACCGGTGCGATACCGGTGCGGCCCTCGCCACTGTGAATCGGGAAGTCCGGCTCCGGCCCTCACGGGCAGCCACTGGGTCCTCCAGGACCCGGGAAGGCGGAGCACGGGCGGTGGTACCCGTCAGCCAGGAGACCGGCCAAGGCGCGTCAACCATCCACGAGGTGCTGGAGAGGGTCTGCTGAGCCATGCACATTGCCGAGGGTTTTCTTCCTCCGGCGCACGCGGTCGCCTGGGGCGTCGCGTCGGCGCCGTTCGTCGTCCACGGAGCCCGGTCACTCACCCGTGAAGTCAGGGAACACCCGGAGAGCACCCTGCTCCTCGGCGCCTCCGGAGCCTTCACGTTCGTCCTGTCGGCCCTCAAACTGCCGTCGGTGACCGGGAGTTGCTCCCATCCCACCGGCACCGGACTGGGCGCCATCCTGTTCCGGCCGCCGGTGATGGCGGTGCTGGGCACCATCACCCTGCTCTTCCAGGCGCTGCTGCTCGCCCATGGCGGCCTGACCACGCTCGGCGCCAACGTGTTCTCGATGGCGATCGTCGGGCCCTGGGCCGGATACGGGATCTACCGGCTGCTCCGGCGGTACGGCGTGCCGCTGATGGTCGCCGTCTTCTTCGGCGCGTTCGTCGCCGACCTGTCCACCTACTGCGTCACCAGCGTCCAGCTGGCGCTCGCGTTCCCCGACCCGAGCAGTGGATTCCTGGGCGCGCTGGGCAAGTTCGGGTCCATCTTCGCCGTGACGCAGATCCCGCTCGCGGTCAGCGAGGGGCTGCTCACGGTGCTGGTGATGCGGCTGCTCGTGCAGTCGAGCAAGGGTGAACTGACCCGGCTCGGCGTGCTGCTCACCAAGAAGGCGAGCACCGAGGCGGTGGCCCGATGAAGCGGAATCCGACGATCACTCTCCTGCTGCTGCTCGCCGTCGTTGCCCTCGCGGTGCTGTCCCTGGCGCTGGGCCTCGGCGAAGACAAGGAGGAGCAGTTCACTGGCTCCG
>NZ_JBQQBS010000048.1:0-78582 GCF_052245395.1 Streptomyces sp. 4N124 | reverse complement strand
TCCGTTGTGCCGTGGGACCCCGGGCCCGCGTGTCTTACCTTCTGCCCTTCTTCGGATCGACCAGCCCCGCCCGGCGAAGAGCATCGGCCATCGCGCTGTTGCCCGGCGGGGGCGCCTGGCGCGAGCCGCCACCGCCGCCTCCCCGGCCCTGCCGCTGCTGCGGAGGACGCCCACCTCGCTGTCGCCGCTCGCCGCCCTCGCCCTGTCCGCCGCCCTGCGGAGCGGCCTCGTCGTCCAGCCGCAGCGTCAGGGAGATCCGCTTGCGCGGGATGTCGATGTCCAGGACCTTCACCTTGACGATGTCGCCGGGCTTGACCACATCGCGCGGATCCTTGACGAACGTCTTCGACATCGCGGACACATGCACCAGCCCGTCCTGGTGGACACCGACGTCGACGAACGCCCCGAAGGCCGCCACGTTCGTCACGACCCCTTCGAGGACCATCCCGGAGGACAGGTCGGAGATCTTCTCGACGCCCTCCTTGAACGTGGCGGTCTTGAACGCGGGCCGCGGGTCGCGCCCCGGCTTCTCCAGCTCCTTGAGGATGTCGGTGACGGTCGGCAGACCGAAGGTCTCGTCGACGAACTCCTGCGGCTTCAGCGACCGCAGTACAGCCGTGTTGCCGACGAGCGAGTTGACCTCCTGACCGGACGTCTTCACCATCCGCCGTACGACGGGATAGGCCTCGGGGTGAACGCTCGACGCGTCCAGCGGGTCGTCGCCGCCCCGGATCCGCAGGAAGCCCGCGCACTGCTCGTACGCCTTCGGGCCGAGCCGTGCCACGCTCTTCAGCTCGGACCTCGACTTGAACGGGCCGTTGGTGTCACGGTGCGACACGATGTTCTCGGCGAGCCCCGAGGAGATGCCGGACACGCGCGCGAGGAGCGGCGCGGAGGCCGTGTTGACGTCGACCCCGACGCCGTTCACACAGTCCTCGACCACCGCGTCCAGCGAGCGCGACAGCTTCACCTCGGACAGGTCGTGCTGGTACTGGCCGACACCGATCGACTTCGGGTCGATCTTCACCAGCTCGGCCAGCGGGTCCTGGAGCCGGCGCGCGATCGACACCGCACCGCGCAGGGACACATCCATGTCCGGCAGCTCCTGCGAGGCGAAGGCGGAGGCCGAGTACACGGAGGCGCCCGCCTCGGACACCATCACCTTGGTGAGCTTCAACTCCGGGTGCTTGGTGATGAGTTCACCGGCGAGCTTGTCGGTCTCCCGGGACGCCGTGCCGTTGCCGATCGCGATCAGCTCGACCGCGTGCTCCTTCGCCAGTCGCGCCAGCTTGGCGATCGCCTCGTCCCACCGGTTCGCCGGGACGTGCGGGTGGATCACATCGGTCGCCACGACCTTGCCGGTCGCGTCGACGACGGCGACCTTCACGCCCGTACGGAAGCCCGGGTCCAGCCCCAGCGTCGCGCGCGTGCCGGCCGGCGCGGCGAGCAGCAGGTCGCGCAGGTTGGCGGCGAACACGTTGACCGCCTCGTCCTCGGCGGCCGTACGCAGCCGAAGGCGCAGGTCGAGGCCGAGGTGGACGAGGATGCGGGTGCGCCAGGCCCAGCGGACCGTGTCCGTGAGCCACTTGTCGGCGGGACGGCCGCGATCGGTGACGCCGAACTTCGCGGCGACCATCCCCTCGTACGACGACGGCCCGTCCGTGGGCTCCTCCGGCTCCAGGACGAGGTCGAGGACCTCCTCCTTCTCGCCGCGCAGCATGGCGAGGATCCGGTGCGAGGGCAGCTCGGTGAACGGCTCGGCGAAGTCGAAGTAGTCGGAGAACTTGGCGCCCGCCTCCTCCTTGCCCTCGCGCACCTTGGCGGCCAGGCGCCCGCGCACCCACATGCGCTCGCGCAGCTCACCGATCAGGTCGGCGTCCTCCGAGAACCGCTCGGTGAGGATCGCTCGCGCGCCGTCCAGGGCGGCCTGCGGATCGGCGACTCCCTTGTCCGCGTCGACGAACGCCGCCGCCGCGGCCGGCGGCTCGATCGTCGGATCGCCGAGCAGGCCCTCCGCGAGCGGCTCCAGACCGGCCTCACGCGCGATCTGTGCCTTCGTCCGCCGCTTCGGCTTGAACGGCAGGTAGATGTCCTCGAGCCGCGCCTTGGTCTCGGCGCCGCGGATCTGTGCCTCCAGCTCGTCGGTGAGCTTGCCCTGCTCGCGCACCGAGTCGAGGATCGCCGTCCGCCGCTCCTCCAGCTCCCGCAGATAGCGCAGCCGCTCCTCGAGCGTGCGCAGCTGCGCATCGTCGAGCATCTCGGTCGCTTCCTTGCGGTAGCGGGCGATGAAGGGCACCGTCGAACCGCCGTCGAGCAACTCCACGGCAGCCTTGACCTGCCGCTCCCGTACGCCGAGCTCCTCGGCGATCCTGCCTTCGATGGACCCTGCTTCGAGGGACCCGGGTGTCGTCACGATCCCGTACCGCCTTCTCACTGAGGTTGCGCGGCAATTGTGGCAGGTGACACCGACAATCGGGGATCGGGTCGGCACCCCGGCCCTGTCGAGGCGGGCGCGAGGTCCTCAGCGGGCGACATCAGACCCTGCGTCGCCGCGCTCCGCCCGAGGCGCCGCCCAGCAGCCGGGCCAGCGCCCGGAAGGGCAACGTCACCACGGTGGCGATCGCGCCACCGATCTGTCGCAACACGTCCGCAATCGCACGGAGCATGGGCATCCCCTTTCTCTTCCGGCCACGGTGGCCGGGAAAGACCGAGTACCTCGCCCAGGTCACGCCATGCGCCGTGGCCGGTTCAGCCCTTGCCGAACAGATCCCCGGGGAACGCCCCGGCGGCGACCGCGGCGCGGGCGAACCCCGTTGCCAGCTCCGTCAGTCGCTCCACGTCCTCGGCTCCCAGGTGTTCGTAGGGGGCACGGTCCAGCCGGTCGGTCTCCTGCTCGATCTCCGCCCGGAGCGCGACGCCCCGCTCGGTCAGCTCGCCCGCCGCGTCCAGCAGCCCGCGCTCCCGCAGTCGTACCTTCGCCGCGTCCCACTCCTCCTGGCTCCAGCCTCGCGTGCTGAACACCCACTTCGGCGAGAAGCCCTTGCCGGTCGCCGTGTGGGTCACCAGTGCCTGCAGACCGTCGAGCCCGGCCGACACGAGCACGGTGAGATGCCCGTCGCCCCGGTGCTCACGCAGCAGCGTCGCCGCGTGCCAGTACGCCAGATGCGGTTCCTCGGGCACCGGCAGGTCGGCGTGGGCGGCGTACAGCGGCCGGGCGCCGCGCGTACAGGCCTCGGCCGCCCGCAGCGCGAGACGCGCGGCCTCCGCCATCTCCGGCGAGGTGACCACCTGCTCACCCAGGAGACGGCGCAGCGCGGAATCGACCCCACGCGCGCGTGCCGCCAGGACGGCGTCGGGTGAGGCGATCGCCCACACCGCGGGCACATGGCGGGCCACCAGCTCGTACTTGTAGTTGTAGAACGCCGCCGCCACCGTCCCGGGCCCCACCGGACCCAACGCGGCCGCCCGCACGGCGAAGTTGACGGCCCTGGGGTCCGTGACCCCGAGCTCGCCCAGCTCCTTGCCGACCTCGGGTGCGAAGTAGTGCGCGGAGTGCAGGGCGTTGAGCGCGTTGTGGCAGCGCCGACCGGCACGTGGATCGATGGTGGCAACAGTCATGCCGCGAACATTACTGACCGGTCGGTTCGTCCTCCACCGCCCCCTGTCCCAGGGCAGGAAAGGTGGGGAACTCGTCATTGCGGCCATCCCCCGGCTCACCAAGAATCGGAGTCATGGCGCAGCGAACCGTTCTCGTCGTTCTCTTCGACGGCGTGCAGAGTCTCGATGTCACCGGCCCGGTGGAGGTCTTCGCGGGCGCGGAGAAACACACTCCGGGGACGTACCGCATCCGTACGGCGTCCGTGGACGGCGCCCCCGTGCGCACGTCCAGCGGCCTGACCCTCGTACCGGACGGGGCCCTGGACGCCGTACCCGACCCGCACACCCTCCTCGTCCCCGGCGGCCAGGGCACCCGCCGCCCGGACGCGCTTCTCACCGACTGGCTGCGCGAGCACGGCCCGCGCGCCGAACGCCTGGTCTCCGTCTGCACCGGGGCGATCCTGCTCGCCGAGGCGGGCCTCCTGGACGGCCGCCGCGCCACGACCCACTGGGCGTACGCCGACAAGCTGGCCGGCGACCACCCGGCCGTGCGGGTCGACGCCGACCCCATCTACATCCGCGACGGACAGGTCTCCACGTCGGCGGGTGTCACCTCCGGCATCGACCTCGCGCTCGCCCTGGTCGAGGAGGACCTGGGACGCGAGGTGGCCCTGACGATCGCCCGTCACCTGGTGGTCTTCCTGCGCCGTCCGGGAAACCAGGCCCAGTTCAGCGCCCAGCTCGCCGCCCAGACCGCACAGCGCGAACCGCTCCGTGAGGTCCAGCAGTGGATCACCGAGCATCCGGACGCCGATCTGACCGTGGAGGCGCTGGCCGCCCGCGCCCGTCTCTCGCCCCGCCACTTCGCCCGCGCCTTCCAGACCGAGACCGGCATGACACCCGGCCGCTACGTCGACCGCGTCCGCCTCGAACACGCCCGCCGCCTGCTGGAGGACACGAGCGACGGCATCGAGGAGATCTCCCGCATCAGCGGCTACGGCACCCCCGAGGCCATGCGGCGCGCCTTCGTGAAGTCCCTGGGGACGGCCCCGGCCGAGTACCGCCGCCGCTTCCGCCCCGCACCCGCCCACTGAACGCCCGCCGAAAGGAAACCGATGCAGATCGCCCTGGTCGTGTTCGACCGGTTCACCGCCCTCGACGCCGTCGGCCCCTACGAGATCCTGTCCCGCACGCCGGACGCGGAGACCGTCTTCGTCGCCAAGGAGGCCGGACCCGTCCGCTCGGACAACGGAGCCCTCGCGCTCACCGCCGACAAGGCGCTGGCCGAGGTGCCCAGTCCCGACATCGTGGTGGTGGCCGGCGGACCCGGGCAGAGCGCGCTGATGGAGGACGAGCACCTGCTGGACTGGCTGCGCGCGGTCGACGCCACCAGCACCTGGACCACCTCCGTGTGCACGGGCTCCCTGCTGCTCGCCGCCGCCGGACTCCTCCGGGGCCGCCGGGCGACCTCGCACTGGCTGGCGCTGGAGCAGCTGAAGCGGTTCGGCGCCGAACCGACGGGGGAGCGGGTCGTCCTCGACGGCAAGTACGTCACCGCGGCCGGCGTCTCGTCCGGCATCGACATGGCACTCACCCTGCTCGGGCGCATCGCCGGAGACGACCACGCCCAGGCCGTACAACTGGCCACGGAGTACGACCCTCAGCCGCCGTACGACGCCGGGTCACCGCAGAAGGCGCCCGCGCACATCGTCGACGCCCTCCGCGCGCGCGGTCGGTTCATCGTGACGTAGTCCAGGTGAAGCGCGGCGGCCTGCGCTCCAGGAACGCGGCGACGCCCTCCGCGGTGTCGCCGCTGCCGCGCGCCTGCTCGGCCCAGTGCGCGTCGCGGTCGGTGCGTCCGTTCGCGAACTCCTTCGCCGCGGCCTGCGTCAGCTGGGAGCGGGAGACCAGGATCCGGGCGAACTCCGCGACCCGCTTGTCGAGTTCGCCCTCGGGCAGCACCTCGTCGACCAGACCGGTGCGCAGCGCCCGCTCCGCGTCGATCAACTCGCCCGAGAACAGCAGGTACTTGGCCGTCGCCGGACCCACGAGCGACACCAGCCGCCGCGTGGAGGACGCCGGATACACGATCCCCAGCTTCGCCGGCGTCACCCCGAACAGCGCGCCCTCCTCGGCGAACCGCAGATCACAGGCCGCCGCGAGCTGCGAGCCGCCGCCCACACAGTGCCCGCGAACCGCCGCCAGCGTCGGCTTCGGAAACGCGGCCAGCGCCTCCTCCGCACCCACCGCGAGCCCCTGCGCCTCGTCCGGCGACCCCTGGAGCGTGGAGATGTCGGCGCCGGCACAGAACGTCCCGCCCTCACCGGTCAGCACCAGGGCTCGTACGTCCGGGTCGGCGGCCAGCCGGTCGAGCAGCGGCGGCAGCGACCGCCACATGTCGGCTGTCATGGCGTTGCGCTTGGCCGGATGACGGATGACGACGGTGGCCACCGAGTCGATGACACCGTGCAGCAGCTGGGGCTCCATGCGCCGGATGCTATCCGCCCGTACAACCCGAATAGTTTGTGAAGTCGGCACAAGGGGGACAGGAGCAGTCCCACAACTGACCGTGTCATACGCCAACGATCAGAACCGCTCGATACCAGCTGACTTCTGTTCAGTCCTCCGGGCCGCGGCGACCGAATGCCAACACTCAAGATGTGGTGACAATCGAGCGCAAGGGTGGCGACCGGACCATGGATGACCACGGGCGTGGGCCCGGCCCACGCCCAGACGGCGGCACGGAGGGACCCTTCGACAGCCCGCCGCCCGATCCGCTGCCGTACGAGGGGGTCTGGCGGTTCACCGCACCGGCTGTCGACGTGTCGGTCCCGCAGGCCCGGCACGCCGTGCGGGACCTGCTGTTCCGTCAGGGGGTGCCGGTCTCGGACGACCTGGTGCAGGGCCTGCTGCTGATCGTCTCGGAGCTGGTCACGAATGCCGTCCGGCATGCGGCGCTGCTGTCGCCGATGCTCGCCGTGGAGGTCGCCGTGGGCGCCGAGTGGGTGCGGGTGTCGGTGGAGGACAGCCACCCCTACCGCCCCACCGCCCTGGAGGCCGACCACGGCCAGACCGGCGGCCGTGGGCTGCTGCTGGTGCGCGAGATCGCCCGGGAGGCGGGCGGGGTGTGCGACGTCGAGCACACCGCGAGCGGCGGCAAGGTGATCTGGGCCGCCCTGCCGCTCACCCCCGTGCGCGTGCTGTAACCCCGCTCACCAGCCGGCCGACGGGCCCGTCAGCTCCCTGACCGCGGGACGGGCGGCGTCCAGCACGGTCATGAACCAGGAGGAGAAGACGTCCTTCGCGTGCCGCTCCGCCAGCTCGGCGGGGGTCACGAAGGCCGTCGCGCCGACCTCCTCCGGGTCGGGCCGCAGCGGCGCCTGCATCATGCCGACGAAGAGGTGGTTGTACTCCTGCTCCACCAGGCCCGAGGCCGGGTCAGGGTGGTTGTAGCGGACCGTGCCCGCCTCGGCGAGCAGCGAGGGCGAGGCGCCCAGCTCCTCGTACGTCCGCCGGGCCGCCGCCGCGAAGGGGGCCTCGCCCGGGTAGGGGTGGCCGCAGCAGGTGTTGGACCACACGCCGGGGGAGTGGTACTTGCCCAGCGCCCGCTGCTGGAGCAGCAGCCGGCCGTGGTCGTCGAAGAGGAACACGGAGAAGGCGCGGTGCAGCTGCCCCGGCGGCTGATGGGCGGCGAGCTTCTCCGCTGTGCCGATCGTCACGCCCTTCTCGTCGACCAGTTCCAGCAAGATCGCGTCTGCGGTGCCGTTCGACGAGCTGTGCGTCGCGGTGGCAGGTGTGATCGGCATACCCATCCTTCGCATCGGTCTTCGCGCCCCAAGTGTGCCGTACGAATCCGGCACTCCCGGCACTTCGCAGTACGCCCGCATGTCCGCGCCGGGCGCGGGCCGCGGGGCCGTCGCCGGCCGAAGTCCGGGAGAGGGGCCCGGTTGTTGATCGTGCCCGGTGTCCCGAGCGGAGAACCGCCTGGGGTGGGGCTGTGAGAGGGAGGACGCAACCGTGCGCCGGACCGATGCGCTCCACGTGCGCCGGTTACAAACGCGCTGCACACGCGCCGGCTGCGGAGGTGCTTCACCACCCGGTTTCAGTGGCAGAGCCGTGCCTCGTGCTCCGCGTGCCCGCGGGGCTCCAGCTGGAAGGTGCAGTGTTCGACGTCGAAGTGGTCGCCGAGACAGCCCTGGAGCTCGTGCAGCATCTTCTCGTGGCCGATCGCGTTCAGCACGTCGGAGCGCACGACGACGTGCACGGACAGGACCGGCATGCCGGAGGTGATCGTCCAGGCGTGCAGGTCATGGACGTCCTCGACGCCGTCGAGGGCCAGTAGGTGCGCCCGTACCTCCGCCATGTCGACGTCCTTGGGGGCCGACTCCAGCAGGACGTCGAGGGTCTCGCGCAGCAGCTTCATGGTCCGGGGCACGATCATCAGGCCGATGACCAGCGAGGCGATCGGGTCGGCGGCCTGCCAGCCCGTGGTGAGGATCACGGCCGCGGAGATCAGCACCGCGACCGAGCCCAGCGCGTCCGCCGCCACCTCCAGGAACGCGCCGCGCACGTTCAGGCTCTCCTTCTGGCCGCGCATCAGCAGCGTCAGCGACACCAGGTTCGCGACCAGACCGATCAGACCGAACACGATCATCGGGCCGCCCTCGGTGCCGGCCGGCGTGAAGAACCGCTGGATCGCCTCGAACAGCACATAGCCGCCGACCCCGAGCAGCAGCAGACAGTTGGCGAGGGCGGCGAGGATCTCGGCGCGGGCGTACCCGAAGGTGCGCTTGCCGGTGGCCGGGCGGCCCGAGAAGTGGATCGCGAGGAGGGCCATGCCGAGGCCCAGCGCGTCCGTCGCCATGTGCGCCGCGTCGGCGACGAGGGCGAGCGAATCGGCGACGATGCCGCCGACGATCTCGACCACCATGACGCCGAGCGTGATCGACAGCGCGACGCGCAGCCTGCCGCGGTACGCAGCCGTCGCCGTACCGCCGGCGGGTGCGCCGTGCGCATGCCCGTGATCGTGCCCAGCCCCCATGACAGCAGCCCTCCAATATTCCGTCGGGATCACAGTGAACTACGGGCGGGGGGTATGGGGCAACGCGGCACTGAACACCGTTGTCATGTGCCCTGACCTGCGCAAACGAAGTGCAGGTCAGTCGCCAGGCGATCGGTCTGAGTCGCGTGTGGCCGTGCACCGTTCCCTGTCGCGAATATCCGTTCTGCGACCGCGATTTTGTGTCCAGGGCATGCGATCCCCGATGATGATCACGGCAAAGGCGAAGGCAGATCGTGTCGACCGGACCATGAACGGTCGGTGAACACGACCTTCCCATCATCCGATAGCCTCTGCCGACATGCCGCCCGCCTGGTGCAGCCAAGGGGCGTCCCCACCATGTACAGACCGGCGCGGACCGTCGGCATTCTCAGGGAGTGAGTTCGGGTGTCGACCGCCATCCTCACCGGTCAGCCGGTCCCCGGATCGTCGATCGAGGGTGATCTGCGGTCACTCGGCTTCGAGGTGCGGACCGCGTCCGACGCCGCCGACGCGGAGACGCTCCTCGCCGCTGTCCCCGCTGACCAGCGGGTCGCCGTCGTCGACACCCGCTTCGTCGGCCATCTGCACGCCCTGCGCCTCGGCCTCACCGACCCGCGCTTCCCGCTCGCCGCGATCCCGGGTGCCGTGACCGCCCAGCCCGGCGCCCGTCAGGCGCTGACCCGGGCGATGGCCCGCGAGAACTCCGCCGGCGGCGCGCTGCTGGTGGACAGCCTCGCCGACCGCATCGCCGCCGCCCTCGACGCCGACGTGCACCGCCCGGACCTCGGCAGCCTCGTCGCCGCCGTCCCGGCCGATCCGCAGGCCCGCAACGAGGCGCGGCAGGCCGTCGCCGCCGTCGACGACGAGGCCGTACGCCTGAAGTCGGCCGTGAAGGCCCGCGACGGCTTCTTCACGACCTTCTGCATCAGCCCGTACTCGCGCTATCTGGCCCGCTGGTGCGCCCGCCGCGGCCTCACCCCGAACCAGGTCACCACCGCCTCCCTGCTCACCGCGCTCATCGCGGCGGGCTGCGCGGCCACCGGCACCCGGGGCGGATTCATAGCCGCCGGACTGCTGCTCCTCTTCTCCTTCGTCCTGGACTGCACCGACGGACAGCTCGCCCGCTACTCCCTGCAGTACTCGACGCTCGGTGCCTGGCTCGACGCCACGTTCGACCGGGCCAAGGAGTACGCCTACTACGCGGGCCTCGCCCTCGGCGCGGCCCGGGGCGGCGACGACGTATGGGCCCTGGCGCTGGGCGCGATGATCCTCCAGACCTGCCGGCACGTCGTCGACTTCTCCTTCAACGAGGCGAACCACGACGCCACCGCCAACACCAGCCCCACCGCGGCCCTTTCGGGCAAGCTCGACAGCGTCGGCTGGACGGTCTGGGTGCGCCGGATGATCGTCCTGCCGATCGGCGAGCGCTGGGCGATGATCGCGGTCCTGACGGCAGTCACCACTCCCCGCATCACCTTCTACGCGCTGCTCATCGGCTGCGCCTTCGCGGCGACGTACACCACGGCGGGCCGGGTGCTGCGCTCGCTGACGCGCAAGGCCCAGCGGACCGGCCGGGCGGCGCAGGCGCTCGCGGATCTGGCGGACTCCGGTCCGCTGACCGAACTGGTCCTTCGCGCGGGGCGTGGCACTTTTCCCCGTGGTGGTTATTACGCCGCTTTTGCCGGCGGTCTCCTGGTGGTGATCTCCGCCGCACTTTGGGGCGCCGGATGGCAGACCGTTCTGTGTGCCCTCGCCTACGTCGTCCTGTCCGCCGTCGCCGTCCAGAACCGGCTCAAAGGCGCTCTGGACTGGCTGATTCCGCCTTTCTTCCGTGCCGCTGAATACGGGACCGTCCTCATCCTGGCAGCTGAATCAGAGGTGAACGGGGCGCTTCCCGCGGCTTTCTGCCTGGTGGCCGCTGTCGCCTACCATCACTACGACACGGTCTATCGCATCCGCGGCAACGCCGGCGCCCCGCCGAAGTGGCTGGTGCGGGCGGTCGGCGGGCACGAGGGCCGGACGCTGGTGGTCGTCGTGCTGGCCGCGCTGCTCACCGGCGCGCAGTTCGAGGTCGCGCTCACGGTCCTCGCCGGGGCCGTCGCCCTGGTGGTGCTCGTCGAGAGCATCCGCTTCTGGGTGACCTCTCATCTGGGAGGCGCACCCGCCGTACACGACGAAGGAGAACCCGCATGATCGGCCTCGTGCTGGCGGCAGGCGCCGGACGGCGTCTGCGCCCCTACACCGACACCTTGCCGAAGGCACTGGTGCCGGTGGGGCCCGCGGGCATCGAGGGCGAACCGACCGTGCTGGACCTCACCCTCGCCAACTTCGCCGAGATCGGCCTCACCGAGGCCGCGGTCATCGTCGGCTACCGCAAAGAAGCCGTGTACGAGCGCAAGGCGGCCCTCGAGGCGAAGTACGGCCTCACGCTCACGCTCATCGACAACGACAAGGCCGAGGAGTGGAACAACGCCTACTCCCTGTGGTGCGGCCGTGATGCGCTCAAGGACGGCGTGATCCTCGCCAACGGCGACACCGTCCACCCGGTCTCCGTCGAGAAGACGCTGCTCGCCGCCCGCGGTAACGGCAAGAAGATCATCCTGGCCCTCGACGCGGTGAAGTCGCTTGCGGACGAGGAGATGAAGGTCGTCGTGGACCCCGAGAAGGGCGTCCAGAAGATCACCAAGCTGATGGACCCCGCCGAGGCCACCGGCGAGTACATCGGGGTCACGCTCATCGAGGGCGACGCCGCCCCCGAGCTGGCCGACGCGCTGAAGACCGTCTGGGAGACCGACCCGCAGCAGTTCTACGAGCACGGCTACCAGGAGCTGGTGAACCGCGGCTTCCGTATCGACGTGGCGCCGATCGGCGAGGTCGACTGGGTCGAGATCGACAACCACGACGATCTCGCCCGGGGACGGGAGATCGCGTGCCGCTACTGACCAGGCTCATCCCCTCACCGGTCGTCGTCGACATCCGCCCGGGTGCCCTCGACGACCTGGGCGACGTGCTCGCCGACGAGCGCATCTCGCACTCCGGCAAGCTCGCCGTCGCGGTCAGCGGCGGCTCCGGCGCCAAGCTGCGTGAGCGCATCGCCCCCTCGCTGCCCGGCGCCACCTGGTACGAGGTGGACGGCGGCACCCTCGACGACGCGATCCGGCTGGCCGCCGAGATGAAGGCCGGCCACTACGACGCGGTCGTCGGGCTCGGCGGCGGCAAGATCATCGACTGCGCCAAGTTCGCCGCGGCGCGGGTCGGCCTGCCGCTGGTCGCCGTACCGACCAACCTCGCGCACGACGGCCTCTGTTCGCCGGTCGCCACCCTCGACAACGACGCGGGCCGCGGCTCGTACGGCGTGCCCAACCCGATCGCCGTCGTCATCGACCTGGACGTGATCCGCGAGGCGCCTGCCCGGTTCGTGCGCGCCGGCATCGGCGACGCGATCTCCAACATCTCGGCGATCGCGGACTGGGAACTCGCGGTCCGCGTCAAGGGCGAGAAGATCGACGGCCTCGCCGCGGCCATGGCCCGCCAGGCCGGCGAGGCCGTGCTCCGGCACCCCGGCGGCATCGGGGACAACGACTTCCTCCAGGTGCTCGCCGAGGCGCTGGTGCTCAGCGGCATCGCCATGTCCGTGTCGGGCGACTCCCGCCCCTCCTCCGGGGCCTGCCACGAGATCAACCACGCCTTCGACCTGCTTCACCCGCGTCGCGCCGCCGCCCACGGCGAGCAGTGCGGCCTGGGCGCCGCCTTCGCGATGTGGCTGCGCGGAGCCCACGAGGAGTCGGTCCACATGGCCGAGGTGCTGCGCCGGCACGGACTGCCGGTGCTGCCGGAGGAGATCGGCTTCACGACCGAGGAGTTCATCGAGGTCGTGAAGTTCGCCCCGCAGACCCGGCCCGGCCGCTACACGATCCTCGAACACCTCGACCTCACCACCGACCAGATCAAGGACACCTACGCCGACTATGTCAAGGCCATCGGTAGCTGAACTCCGCCCGGTCGTGCACCCCGCCGGGGTCAAGGACCGGCGCAGCGGTGAGCACTGGGCGGGACGCCTCTACATGCGCGAGGTGTCCCTGCGGATCACGCGTTCCCTGGTGAACACCAAGGTCACGCCCAACCAGCTCACGTACCTGATGACCCTCTGCGGCGTGCTCGCGGCCCCCGCCCTGCTGGTGCCGGGGATCGCGGGCGCCTTGCTCGGCGTGCTGATGGTCCAGCTCTATCTGCTGCTCGACTGCGTCGACGGCGAAGTGGCGCGCTGGAAGCAGCAGTTCTCGCTCGGCGGGGTCTACCTGGACCGGGTCGGTGCCTATCTGTGCGATGCCGCCGTGCTCGTCGGTTTCGGCCTGCGCGCCGCCGACCTGTGGGGCTCCGGGCGCATCGACTGGCTGTGGGCGTTCCTCGGCACCCTGGCCGCTCTCGGCGCGATCCTGATCAAGGCCGAGACCGACCTCGTCGGCGTCGCCCGCCATCAGGGCGGACTGCCGCCGGTCAAGGAGGCGGCGTCCGAGCCGCGTTCCTCCGGAATGGCGCTGGCCCGCAGAGCGGCCGCGGCCCTGAAGTTCCACCGGCTGGTGCTCGGTATCGAGGCGTCGCTGCTGATCCTGGTCCTGGCCGTGCTGGACACGATGCGCGGCGACCTGTTCTTCTCCCGGCTCGGCGTCGCGGTGCTGGCCGGCATCGCGCTGCTGCAGACCTTGCTGCACCTGGTGTCCATCCTCGTGTCGAGCAGGCTCCGGTGAGCCCCGGGATGAAGGCCGGGGCGGTCATCATCACCATGGGCAACCGCCCCGAGGAGCTCAGGGCCCTGCTCGACTCGGTCGCCAAGCAGGACGGCGACCCGGTCGAGGCGGTCGTCGTCGGCAACGGCTCGCCCGTCCCCGACGTCCCCGACGGCGTCCGCACGATCGAGCTGCCGGAGAACCTCGGCATCCCCGGCGGCCGCAACGTCGGTATCGAGGCCTTCGGGCCCAGCGGCCGTGATGTCGACATATTGCTCTTTCTCGACGACGACGGCCTGCTCGCCCACCACGACACCGCCGAGCTGTGCCGCCAGGCCTTCGCGGCCGACCCGAAGCTCGGCATCATCAGCTTCCGCATCGCCGACCCGGACACCGGCGAGACCCAGCGCCGCCATGTGCCCAGGCTGCGCGCCTCCGACCCGCTGCGCTCCTCCCGGGTCACCACGTTCCTCGGCGGCGCCAACGCCGTACGCACCCAGGTCCTCGCCGAAGTCGGCGGGCTCCCGGACGAATTCTTCTACGCACACGAGGAAACCGACCTCGCATGGCGGGCCCTCGACGCGGGCTGGATGATCGACTACCGGTCCGACATGGTGCTGTACCACCCCACGACCGCGCCCTCGCGGCACGCGGTCTACCACCGCATGGTCGCCCGCAACCGCGTATGGCTCGCCCGCCGCAACCTCCCCGCGCCCCTGGTCCCCGTCTACCTCGGCGTCTGGATGCTGCTCACCCTGCTGCGCCGCCCCACGCGGCCCGCGCTCAGGGCATGGTTCGGCGGGTTCCGGGAAGGCTGGACGACCGAGTGCGGGCCCCGCAGGCCCATGAAGTGGCGTACGGTGTGGCGGCTGACTCGACTGGGCCGACCCCCCGTCATCTGACAAGCTCGGTCCTGAGAGCACCCGGCCGTCACCCACGGCCGCCGGCTCATGCCCTGCCCGCACAGGCTGCGCATCTCGAAGACGAAAGTTTCTTTTGGTGAGTGAGACAACGCACGACGGTGGAGTCGCGGTGAGCGCGGCTCCGTCGCCCGACGAGCGACTGACCGCGGCCCAGCTCGCCGCGAAGTACGGACTGTCCGTGAGCGGCGCCCGCCCCTCACTCGTGGAATACGTCCGCCAGCTCTGGGACCGGCGTCACTTCATCCTCGCCTTTTCCCGGGCGAAGCTGACCGCCCAGTACAGCCAGGCGAAGCTCGGCCAGCTCTGGCAGGTGGTCACCCCGCTGCTGAACGCGGCCGTGTACTTCTTCATCTTCGGCGTCATCCTCGAGGCCGACCGGGGCATGTCCCGCGAGGTGTACATCCCGTTCCTGGTCACCGGCGTCTTCGTGTTCAGCTTCACACAGAGCTCGGTGCTGGCGGGTGTCCGCGCGATCTCCGGCAACCTCGGCCTGGTCCGCGCCCTGCACTTCCCGCGCGCCTCGCTGCCGGTGTCCTTCGCGCTCCAGCAGCTTCAGCAGCTGCTCTACTCGATGATCGTGCTGTTCGCCATCACCATGGTCTTCGGCAGCTTCCCGGACATGTCCTGGCCGCTGATCGTCCCGGCGCTCGCCCTGCAGTTCCTCTTCAACACCGGCCTCGCGCTGATCATGGCCCGGGCCGGCTCCAAGACCCCGGACCTCGCGCAGCTGATGCCGTTCGTGATGCGTACGTGGATGTACGCGTCCGGCGTGATGTACTCCATCCCGATCATGCTGGCCGACAAGCCCCAGTGGATCGCCAACGTCCTGCAGTGGAACCCGGCCGCCATCTACATGGACCTGATGCGCTTCGCGCTCATCGACGGCTACGGCTCCGAGAGCCTCCCGGACCATGTGTGGGCGGCCGCGCTCGGCTGGGCCGTGCTGCTCGCCGTCGGCGGCTTCGTCTACTTCTGGAAGGCGGAGGAGAGGTACGGCCGTGGCTGAGCACCCGAGGGACGAGCTGATCCCCACCGTCATCGCCGACGACCTGCACATCGTCTACCGCGTCAACGGCGCCAAGACCGGCAAGGGCAGCGCCACCGCAGCGCTCAGCCGCATACTCAAGCGCGGCGAGGAACGCGGAGTGCGCAAGGTGCACGCCGTGCGCGGCGTGTCCTTCGTCGCCTACCGCGGCGAGGCCATCGGCCTGATCGGCTCCAACGGTTCCGGCAAGTCGACACTGCTGCGCGCCATCGCCGGCC
The DNA here is from genome assembly GCF_052245395.1 of Streptomyces sp. 4N124. NCBI lineage: Bacteria > Bacillati > Actinomycetota > Actinomycetes > Kitasatosporales > Streptomycetaceae > Streptomyces > Streptomyces sp. 4N124. The sequence continues at coordinate 63,031 of NZ_JBQQBS010000048.1, read as the reverse complement.
TGCTCCCCGCCGAGAGCGGCAAGGTCTTCACCGACGGCCAGCCCTCCCTGCTCGGGGTGAACGCGGCCCTGATGAACGACCTCACCGGCGAGCGGAACGTCATATTGGGCGGGCTCGCCATGGGCATGTCCCGTGAGGAGATCAAGGAGCGTTACCAGCAGATCGTCGACTTCTCCGGCATCAACGAGAAGGGCGACTTCATCACCCTGCCCATGCGCACCTACTCCTCCGGCATGGCGGCCCGGCTGCGCTTCTCCATCGCCGCCGCCAAGGACCACGACGTCCTGATGATCGATGAGGCGCTGGCCACCGGCGACCGCAAGTTCCAGAAGCGCTCCGAGGAACGCATCCGTGAACTGCGCAAGGAAGCCGGCACCGTGTTCCTCGTCAGTCACAACAACAAGTCGATCCGCGACACCTGCAACCGCGTCCTGTGGCTGGAACGCGGCGAGCTGCGCATGGACGGACCTACCGAAGAGGTCATCAAGGAGTACGAGAAGTTCACGGGCAAGTAGTCCACCCGGACCCGGGCGAAAAGCCCATCACGCTTCCCAGGGCCCCGCAGGAACCCTTCCGGCGGGGCTCCGCGTCTGCAAAGGAAACGTCAACTTCGGTCGACCCTAGGAATCTTGATGCCAATCGGTGTGTTCTTGTGATGCGCAGGACACCCCGACGGTCCATGTTGCGTTGTACAACGTAAGCTGTACCGGTCCCGATAAGCGGCAAGTGGGGCGATAATGCGCGACACCCCACGCCAGGGCAGCCGCGCCGAGGACTGGGTAGCGTGTCCGAAATAGTGTGTATTGGGTCGACGGTGTAGAACGGGAGATGTGACGGCAATGGCTACGGAAACTCCCCAGGTCGACGCAGCATGTGCCGTCCCCTCCCCGGGCAGCGAACGGTGACGGGAACCGGCACCGCGCCGACCGGTGATCCGGAGCGCGGCACCCTCGACAAGGCCGCGGACGAGAACTTCCCCGTGGCCCCCTTCTTCCTGCCCAGGGCCTGGCGCGCCGACCTCATGGCCGTGTACGGCTTCGCCCGCCTCGTCGACGACATCGGCGACGGCGATCTCGCCCCCGGGGGCGCCGACGCCCGGCTGCTCGGTGTGCCGGCCGCGGAGGCCGAGGACCGGCTGCTGATGCTGGACGCCTTCGAGGCCGACCTTCACCGCGTGTTCGATTCGACGCCGCGTCACCCGCTGCTGCGCCGCCTCCAACCGACCGTCCGGCGCCGCGCGCTGAGCCCGGACCCCTTTCTCGGCCTGATCGCCGCCAACCGCCAGGACCAACTCGTCACCCGCTACGAGACCTACGACGACCTCGTTGCGTACTGCGAACTGTCCGCCAACCCCGTCGGCCGTCTCGTCCTCGCCGTCACCGGCACCGAGACCCCCGAGCGGGTCAGGCGCTCCGACGCGATCTGCACGGCCCTGCAGATCGTCGAGCACCTCCAGGACGTCGCCGAGGATCTCGGCCGCGACCGTATCTATCTGCCCGCCGCCGACATGAAGCGCTTTCATGTCCAGGAGGCGGATCTCGCCGCGAAAACCGCGGGCGCATCGGTGCGCGCACTGGTTGCATACGAAGCGCAACGCGCCCGCGATCTGCTGAATGAAGGCGCCCCCCTGGTGGGTAGCGTCCACGGCAGGTTGAAGCTGCTGCTCGCAGGGTTCGTGGCGGGGGGAAGGGCGACAATCCATGCGATTGCCGCCGCCGAATACGACGTACTTCCCGGCCCGCCCAAGCCCGGCAAGATCCAGTTGCTGCGCGAGGTGGGCCTGACTCTGCGAGGAGAGGGGTGATCCGGACCGTGGACTCTCCCACACACGTGTCCGCACCGGTACTCGCCGCCTACAGCTACTGCGAGGCCGTCACCGGAAAGCAGGCCCGTAACTTCGCCTATGGCATCAGACTGCTGCCCACGCACAAGCGGCGCGCGATGTCGGCGCTGTACGCGTTCTCGCGCCGCGTCGACGACATCGGCGACGGCGCGCTGGCACCCGACGTCAAGATCGCCAGACTTGAGGACACCCGGGCGCTGCTGACCCGGATCCGCCAGGACGCGGTCGACGAGGACGACACCGACCCGGTCGCGGTCGCCCTGACCCACGCCGCCGAGCAGTTCCCGATCCCGCTGGGCGGCCTGGACGAGCTCATCGACGGCGTGCTGATGGACGTACGCGGCGAGACCTATGAGACCTGGGACGACCTGAAGGTGTACTGCCGCTGTGTGGCGGGTGCCATCGGGCGGCTCTCGCTCGGGGTGTTCGGTACGGAGCGGGGGGCGCGTGGCGCCGAGCGCGCGCCGGAGTATGCCGACACGCTCGGGCTCGCGCTTCAGCTCACCAACATCCTGCGGGACGTCCGCGAGGACGCCGAGGGCGGGCGCACCTATCTACCCGCCGACGACCTGGCCAAGTTCGGCTGCTCGGCCGGGTTCAGCGGGGCGAAACCGCCGGAGGGCGCCGACTTCGCGGGTCTCGTGCACTTCGAAGTGCGTCGGGCCCGCGCCCTTTTCGCCGAGGGCTACCGGCTGCTCCCCATGCTCGACCGGCGCAGCGGCGCCTGCGTCGCCGCCATGGCCGGCATCTACCGCCGCCTCCTCGATCGCATCGAGCGCGATCCGGAGGCGGTACTGCGCGGCCGGGTCTCGCTGCCCGGGCGCGAGAAGGCGTACGTCGCCGTGCGCGGCCTGTCCGGCCTGGACGCGCGGCATGTGACCCGGCGGACCGTCAGGAGGCGCGCCTGATGGACAAAACGGTCCAAGGTGATGCCACCGGCGAAAAGTGGCGGGCAACCCTCCGGTGCCGCGCGGCGTCCCTGACTGCGACGGCCTGCCGTGCACCGTTCAAGCACCGCGGCGGCCGCGCAGGGGGGAGTGCACGATGACCGACGGCTCGCGGACCGAGGTGCCGCTCGCGGACATGCCGGGGCCACGCTCCGGGCGGGACGCCGTCGTGGTCGGCGGTGGGCTCGCCGGGATCACCGCCGCGCTCGCGCTCGCCGACGCCGGAGTGCGCGTCACCCTGCTCGAAGGCCGGCCGCGTCTGGGCGGGCTCGCCTTCTCCTTCCAGCGCGGCGAGTTGACGGTCGACAACGGACAGCATGTGTATCTGCGCTGCTGCACCGCCTACCGCTGGTTCCTCGACCGCATCGGGGGAGCGGCGCTGGCGCCGTTGCAGGATCGTCTCGACGTGCCCGTACTCGATGTCGCCAGGCCCGAGGGGCGGCGGCTCGGCAGGCTGCGGCGCGACGCGCTGCCGGTGCCCCTGCATCTGGGGCGCAGCCTGGCCACGTATCCGCATCTCTCGCTCGCCGAACGCGCCAAGGTCGGGCGGGCCGCGCTCGCGCTCAAGGGGCTGGACCTCGCCGATCCGACCCTGGACACGCAGGACTTCGGCAGCTGGCTGACCGCGCACGGTCAGTCGGCGCGTGCCGTCGAGGCCCTGTGGGACCTGGTCGGGGTCGCCACCCTCAACGCGGTCGCGGGCGACGCCTCGCTGGGGCTCGCCGCGATGGTGTTCAAGACCGGTCTGCTGTCCGACCCGGGCGCGGCCGACATCGGCTGGGCGCGCGTCCCGCTGGGTGAACTGCATGACCGGCTGGCCCGCAAGGCGCTCGACTCCGCGGGCGTGCGTACCGAGGTCCGTACACGAGTCACCTCCATCTCTACTGACGACAACGGGCGCCTACGCGTTCAGGTTCCCGGTGAGACACTTCGCGCGGACGCCGTCGTCCTCGCCGTACCCCACCGCGAAGCGCACGATCTGCTGCCCGACGGAGCCCTCGACGCGCCGGAACGGCTGCTGGAGATCGGCACCGCGCCGATCCTCAACGTGCATGTCGTGTACGACCGGAAGGTGCTCCACAAGCCCTTCTTCGCGGCCCTCGGCACCCCGGTGCAGTGGGTCTTCGACCGGACCGACGCCTCCGGGCTGAAGAACGGTCAGTACCTGGCGCTGTCGCAGTCGGCGGCGCAGGACGAGATCGACGCACCGGTCGCCGAGCTGCGCGAGCGCTATCTGCCCGAGCTGGAACGGCTGTTGCCCGGCACCCGCGGTGCCGAGGTGACGGACTTCTTCGTGACCAGGGAGCGCACGGCCACGTTCGCTCCCACCCCCGGCGTCGGACGGCTGCGGCCCGGCGCCCGTACCAAGGCCCCCGGCCTCTACTTGGCCGGAGCGTGGACCGCCACGGGGTGGCCCGCGACCATGGAGAGTGCGGTCCGCAGTGGTGTGAGTGCGGCGGACGCCGTGCTGAGCTCCCTGGGGCGGCCCCGCCCCCGCCACCTCTTCGAAGTCGAGGAGGCGGCCTGATGCTCCATCAGCGCGCGGCAGGTCCCCGCACCCCCGGTACCGCAACAAGAGGAGAGACTGTGCCCACTGTGCCCCCGGCCTCGACGGCCGCTCGAAGGACCGCGGTGGACGTGACCGCGCTCCTGGAGCGCGGCCGGTCCCTGGCCACACCGGTACTGCGGGCGGCGATCGACCGCCTGGCCCCTCCCATGGACACCGTTTCCGCCTACCACTTCGGCTGGATCGACGCCCAGGGCAATCCCGCCGACGGTGATGGCGGCAAGGCCGTACGCCCCGCCCTCGCGGTGCTCTCCGCCGAGGTCACCGGCGCGGCGCCCGAGGCCGGCATCCCCGGAGCGGTCGCCGTCGAACTGGTCCACAACTTCTCGCTGTTGCACGACGACCTGATGGACGGCGACGAACAGCGTCGGCACCGCGACACCGTCTGGAAGGTGCACGGGCCCGCCCAGGCGATCCTGGTCGGCGACGCCCTGTTCGCCCTGGCCAACGAGGTCCTGCTGGAGCTCGGCACCGTCGAGGCCGGCCGCGCCACCCGCCGGCTGACCACCGCGACCCGCGCCCTCATCGACGGCCAGGCGCAGGACATCTCCTACGAGCACCGCGACCGCGTCAGCGTCGAGGAGTGCCTGGACATGGAGGGCAACAAGACCGGCGCCCTGCTCGCCTGCGCCAGCTCCATCGGCGCCGTGCTCGGCGGCGCGGACGACCGCACCGCCGACACCCTGGAGAAGTACGGCTACCACCTCGGCCTCGCCTTCCAGGCCGTCGACGACCTCCTCGGCATCTGGGGCGACCCGGTCTCCACCGGCAAGCAGACCTGGAGCGATCTGCGCCAGCGCAAGAAGTCCCTGCCGGTCGTGGCCGCCCTCGCGGCGGGCGGCGCCGCCTCCGAGCGGCTCGGCGAGATCCTCGCCGCCGACGCCAAGAGCAGTGACTTCGCGAACTTCTCCGAGGAGGAGTTCGCGGCCCGTGCCGCTCTCATCGAGGAGGCGGGCGGGCGCGAGTGGACCGCCGAAGAGGCGCGCCGCCAGCACACCATCGCCATCGAAGCCCTCGACGCCATCGAAATGCCCGACCGGGTGCGGGCACAGTTCGCGGCGCTCGCCGACTTCGTCGTCGTACGGAAGAGATGATCATTATCGGTCGAACAACCCTCGCGTAGTCGCCGGCCGGTGCTACGGACGCACGAGCACCGGTCGACGGCGGACCCACAGCAGCACGACTCGTACGACTGCACGAAGGGGAAGCCATGACAGCGACGACCGACGGAAGCACCGGGGCACTCCCGCCCCGCGCAGCCTCGGCCAGCGAAACACAGATCGACGCCCCCCTGGCGGCCGGGGTGCACGAGGCCGCCGCACGCGCCATCGGGCGTGCCACCGAGTTCCTGCTCTCCCGGCAGGACACCCAGGGCTGGTGGAAGGGCGACCTCGAGACGAACGTCACGATGGACGCCGAGGACCTGCTGCTGCGCCAGTTCCTGGGCATCCGCGACGAGGCCACCACCCGTGCCGCCGCCCTGTTCATCCGCGGCGAGCAGCGCGAGGACGGCACCTGGGCCACCTTCTACGGCGGACCCGGCGAACTCTCCACCACCATCGAGGCGTACGTCGCCCTGCGGCTGGCCGGCGACGCGCCGGACGCGCCGCACATGGCGAAGGCCTCGGCCTGGATCCGTGAGCGGGGCGGCATCGCGGCCGCCCGGGTCTTCACCCGGATCTGGCTGGCGCTGTTCGGCTGGTGGAAGTGGGAGGACCTGCCCGAACTCCCGCCGGAACTCATCTACTTCCCGAAGTGGTTCCCGCTCAACATCTACGACTTCGGGTGCTGGGCGCGGCAGACCATCGTCCCGCTGACGATCGTCTCCGCGAAGCGTCCGGTGCGGCCCGCGCCCTTCCCGCTCGACGAACTGCACACCGACCCCCGCGACCCGAACCCGGTCAAGGCACCGTCGCCCGCGGCGAGTTGGGACGGCGTCTTCGAACGGCTCGACAAGGCGCTGCACCAGTACCGCGAGTTCGCCCCGCGCGGGCTGCGCCGGGCGGCGATGAACTCCGCCGCCCGCTGGATCATCGAGCGGCAGGAGAACGACGGCTGCTGGGGCGGCATCCAGCCGCCCGCCGTGTACTCGGTCATCGCCCTGTACCTGCTCGGCTACGACCTCGAACACCCCGTGATGCGCGAGGGGCTCGCGTCGTTGGACCGTTTCGCCGTCTGGCGTGAGGACGGGGCGCGGATGATCGAGGCCTGTCAGTCTCCGGTGTGGGACACCTGCCTCGCGGCCATCGCGCTCGCCGACGCGGGGGTGCCCGCAGACCACCCGCAGCTGGTGAAGGCCGCCGACTGGATGCTCGGCGAGCAGATCGTGCGGCCCGGTGACTGGTCGGTGCGCAGGCCCCAACTGCCGCCCGGCGGCTGGGCGTTCGAGTTCCACAACGACAACTATCCCGACATCGACGACACCGCCGAGGTCGTCCTCGCGCTGCGCCGGATCCGGCACCACGACCCGGAGCGGGTGGAGAAGGCGATCGGCCGCGGGGTGCGCTGGAACCTCGGGATGCAGTCGAAGAACGGCGCCTGGGGGGCCTTCGACGTCGACAACACCAGCATGTTCCCCAACAAGCTGCCGTTCTGCGACTTCGGCGAGGTCATCGACCCGCCGTCCGCGGACGTCACCGCCCACGTGGTGGAGATGCTCGCGGTCGAGGGCTACGCCCATGACCCGCGCACCCGGCGCGGCATCGAGTGGCTGCTCGCCGAACAGGAGCCGGACGGCTCGTGGTTCGGGCGCTGGGGCGTCAACTACATCTACGGCACCGGGTCCGTGGTGCCCGCGCTGACCGCCGCCGGACTGCCCGGCTCGCACCCGGCGATCCGCCGGGCCGTCGCCTGGCTGGAGTCCGTCCAGAACGACGACGGCGGCTGGGGCGAGGACCTGCGCTCCTACCACGACGTGAAGAAGTGGAGCGGCAAGGGCGCCTCCACCGCCTCCCAGACGGCATGGGCGCTGCTCGCCCTGCTCGCGGCCGGCGAGAAGGACTCCAAGGCCGTCGAGCGCGGCATCGAGTGGCTCGCGAGCACACAGCGCGAGGACGGCTCCTGGGACGAGCCGTACTTCACGGGGACCGGCTTCCCGTGGGACTTCTCGATCAACTACCACCTCTACCGGCAGGTCTTCCCGCTCACCGCGCTCGGCCGGTACGTCCATGGAGAACCGTTCTCCAAGGCCGAGGAGGGTTGATGAGCCCCCAGCCCGCCTCCGCCCCGCTGCTGATCGCCTGCGCGCTCGGCATCGAGCGCCTTGCCCTGCGCCTGAGCGATCGTGGCGGCGCCGGCGGGCCGGTCACCGTCCTGCGTACCGGGATGGGGCCCAAGGCGGCGGAGCGGTCCGTCGCCCGGGTCCTTGCCGACCCGGCGTTCGGTGAGGCCGCCGTGCTCGCGACCGGTTTCTGCGCGGGGCTCGCCCCGGGCATGCACCCCGGCGACCTGGTCGTCGCCGAGGAGACCCGGGACCCGGACGGAACCGTTCCGTGCGTCGGGACCGACCTACTCGTCAAGGAGCTGGTGCGCGCCGCACCCGGCCGCACGGTCCACACCGGGCCGCTCACCGGCTCCGATCATGTCGTACGCGGTCAGGAACGGTCCGATCTCCTCGCGACCGGCGCGATCGCGGCCGACATGGAGTCCGCGGCCACGCTCCTGAGCGCCGTACGCACGGGCCCGCGCCCGGTTGCGGCCGTCCGGGTGGTCGTGGACGCTCCAGAACATGAACTCGTCCGGATCGGCACATTGCGCGGAGGAATATCAGCGTTCCGCGTATTGCGTTCCGTTCTTCCTGCTTTCTACGAATGGCACCGTTCCTTGCTGCTCCCCCGGAGGTGAGCCAGATGGCCATGCCGCTGCGCCAGTCCATCAAGGTCGCTACGTACTTGGCTGAACAGAAGCTCCGCAGGCGGGACAAGTTTCCGCTCATCGTCGAGCTGGAACCGCTCTACGCCTGCAATCTCAAGTGCGAGGGCTGCGGCAAGATCCAGCACCCGGCGGGTGTGCTCAAGCAGCGCATGCCGGTTGCCCAGGCCGTGGGAGCGGTGCTCGAGTCCGGTGCCCCGATGGTGTCGATCGCCGGCGGGGAACCCCTGATGCACCCCAAGATCGATGAGATCGTGCGGCAGTTGGTGGCGCGGAAGAAGTACGTCTTCCTGTGCACCAACGCCATGCTGCTGCGCAAGAAGATGGACAAGTTCAAGCCCTCGCCGTACTTCGCCTTCGCCGTGCACATCGACGGGCTGCGTGAGCGGCACGACGAGTCCGTGGCGAAGGAGGGTGTGTTCGACGAGGCGGTGGAGGCGATCAAGGAGGCCAAGCGGCGCGGCTTCCGGGTCACCACCAACTCGACCTTCTTCAACACCGACACCCCGCAGACCATCATCGAGGTGCTCAACTACCTCAACGACGACCTCAAGGTCGACGAGATGATGATCTCGCCCGCCTACGCCTACGAGAAGGCCCCCGACCAGGAGCACTTCCTGGGCGTGGAGCAGACCCGTGAGCTGTTCAAGAAGGCCTTCGCGGGCGGCAACCGGCGCAAGTGGAGGCTCAACCACTCCCCGCTCTTCCTGGACTTCCTGGAGGGCAAGGTCGACTTCCCGTGCACCGCCTGGGCGATCCCGAACTACTCCCTCTTCGGCTGGCAGCGCCCCTGCTACCTGATGAGCGACGGGTACGTGACCACGTACCGGGAGCTGATCGAGGACACCGACTGGGACAAGTACGGCCGCGGCAAGGACCCGCGCTGCGCCAACTGCATGGCGCACTGCGGCTACGAGCCGACCGCGGTCATGGCCACCATGGGCTCCCTCAAGGAGTCCCTGCGGGCGATGCGCGAGACCGTCGCCGGAAACCACGAGTGATCTCATGACCGCCATCTCCTTGGGCGTCCCCGAGGTACCGGTCCGGCCGATCGCGGAGCGCCGTGTCTCACGGCAGATCCAGGTCGGGCCGGTGGCGGTCGGGGGCGGCGCCCCGGTGTCGGTGCAGTCGATGACGACGACCCGCACGTCCGACATCGGCGCCACCTTGCAGCAGATCGCGGAACTCACCGCGTCCGGCTGCCAGATCGTCCGCGTCGCCTGCCCCACGCAGGACGACGCGGACGCCCTCGCGACCATCGCCCGCAAGTCGCAGATCCCGGTGATCGCGGACATCCACTTCCAGCCCAAGTACGTGTTCGCCGCGATCGAGGCCGGCTGTGCGGCCGTACGCGTCAATCCCGGCAACATCAAGCAGTTCGACGACAAGGTGAAGGAGATCGCGCGGGCCGCGAAGGAGCACGGCACGCCGATCCGGATCGGCGTCAACGCGGGCTCGCTCGACCGGCGGCTGCTGCAGAAGTACGGCAAGGCGACGCCGGAGGCGCTGGTGGAGAGCGCCTTGTGGGAGGCGTCGCTGTTCGAGGAGCACGACTTCCGGGACATCAAGATCTCGGTGAAGCACAACGACCCGGTGGTCATGGTCAACGCCTACCAGCAGCTGGCTGAACAGTGCGACTATCCGCTGCACTTGGGCGTCACCGAGGCGGGTCCCGCCTTCCAGGGGACGATCAAGTCGGCCGTGGCTTTCGGGGCGCTGCTGTCGCGGGGGATCGGTGACACCATCCGCGTGTCCCTGAGCGCTCCGCCCGCCGAGGAGGTCAAGGTCGGCATCCAGATCCTGGAGTCGCTGGGGCTCAGGCAGCGGCGGCTTGAGATCGTCTCGTGTCCGTCCTGCGGGCGCGCCCAGGTCGACGTGTACAAGCTGGCCGACGAGGTCACGGCAGGTCTGGAGGGCATGGAAGTGCCCCTGCGGGTGGCCGTGATGGGGTGTGTGGTCAACGGTCCCGGTGAGGCGCGGGAGGCGGACCTGGGGGTCGCCTCCGGCAACGGCAAGGGGCAGATCTTCGTGAAGGGTGAGGTCATCAAGACCGTGCCCGAGTCGAAGATCGTGGAGACCCTCATCGACGAGGCGATGAAGATCGCCGAACAGATGGAACAGGACGGCGTCGAGTCGGGGGAGCCGGCCGTCACCGTGAGCTGAACAGCACGGACCGAAGGGGGCCCGCGAACGTGACGATTCTGGAGAGCATCCGGGGACCACGCGACCTGAAGGCACTGTCCGAGGCGCAACTTGGCGAACTGTCCGACGAGATCAGGGAGTTCCTGGTGCACGCCGTGGCCAGGACCGGCGGTCATCTCGGGCCCAATCTGGGGGTGGTGGAACTCTCCGTCGCGCTCCACCGGGTCTTCGAGTCGCCGGTCGACCGCATCGTGTGGGACACCGGCCACCAGAGCTACGTACACAAGTTGCTGACAGGGCGTCAGGATTTTTCCAAGCTCCGCGGCAAGGGGGGCCTCTCCGGCTACCCGTCGCGTGAGGAGTCCGAGCACGACATCGTCGAGAACAGCCATGCCTCCACCGCGCTCGGCTGGGCCGACGGGCTCGCCAAGGCCCGCCAGGTGCAGGGGGAGAAGGGGCATGTCGTCGCGGTCATCGGCGACGGCGCCCTGACCGGCGGCATGGCCTGGGAGGCGCTGAACAACATCGCGGCGGCCAAGAACCGGCCGCTGATCATCGTCGTCAACGACAACGAGCGGTCGTACGCCCCCACCATCGGCGGCCTTGCCAACCACCTCGCCACCCTGCGCACCACCGACAGCTACGAACAGGTCCTGGCCTGGGGCAAGGACGTACTGCAGCGCACGCCGATCGTCGGCAACACGGTCTACGAGGCACTGCACGGTGCGAAGAAGGGCTTCAAGGACGCGTTCGCGCCGCAGGGCCTGTTCGAGGACCTGGGCCTGAAGTACGTCGGCCCGATCGACGGACACGACATCGGCGCCGTCGAGTCCGCGCTGCGGCGTGCGAAACGCTTCCACGGGCCGGTGCTGGTGCACTGCCTCACCGAGAAGGGGCGTGGCTACGAACCCGCTCTCGCGCACGAGGAAGACCACTTCCACACCGTCGGTGTGATGGACCCGCTGACCTGCGAGCCGCTCGCGCCGTCCAACGGGCCGTCCTGGACCTCGGTGTTCGGCGAGGAGATCGTCAGGATCGGGGAGGAGCGGGAGGACGTCGTGGCGATCACGGCGGCCATGCTGCACCCGGTCGGGCTCGGCAAGTTCGCCGCACGGTTCCCGGACCGGGTCTGGGACGTCGGCATCGCCGAGCAGCACGCGGCGGTGAGCGCGGCCGGGCTCGCGACCGGCGGACTGCACCCCGTCGTCGCCGTCTACGCCACCTTCCTCAACCGCGCCTTCGACCAGCTCCTGATGGACGTCGCCCTGCACCGCTGCGGCGTCACCTTCGTCCTGGACCGGGCCGGCGTGACGGGCGTCGACGGCGCCTCCCACAACGGCATGTGGGACATGTCGATCCTCCAGGTCGTGCCGGGCCTCAGGATCGCCGCGCCGCGCGACGCCGACCAGCTGCGGGCCCAGCTGCGCGAGGCGGTCGCGGTGGACGACGCGCCGACCCTCGTACGGTTCCCGAAGGAGTCGGTAGGGCCGTGCGTTCCCGCGGTCGACCGGGTCGGCGGCATCGACGTACTGCACCGCGACGAGTCGCCGGAGGTCCTGCTGGTTGCCGTCGGCGTCATGGCGCCCGTCTGCCTCCAGGCCGCCGAGTTGCTTCAGGCGCGCGGCATCGGCTGCACCGTCGTCGACCCGCGCTGGGTCAAGCCCGTCGACCCGGCGCTCCCCGGCCTCGCCGCCGAGCACCGCCTGGTCGCCGTCGTCGAGGACAACAGCCGCGCGTCCGGGGTCGGAGCGGCGGTCGCGCTGGCGCTCGGTGACGCCGATGTCGACGTGCCCGTACGGCGGTTCGGCATCCCGGAGCAGTTCCTCGCGCACGCCAAACGCGGCGAGGTGCTCGCCGACATCGGCCTCACGCCCGTCGAGGTCGCCGGACGGATCAGCGCGAGCCTGGCCGTCAAAGAGTCAGCCAAGGAGAAACCCGAATGACCACGGAGTTCGACCTCGGCGCACTGCTGGCCGAGCGCGGAGCCGAGCGCTACGAGCTGCACACCAAGTACCTCAACCACCAGCTCCCGCGCATGCTGCACACCATCGGTTTCGACAAGGTCTACGAGCGGGCCGAGGGCGCGTACTTCTGGGACGCGGACGGCGACGACTACCTGGACATGCTCGCCGGGTTCGGGGTGATGGGCCTGGGCCGCCATCACCCCGTCGTCCGCAAGGCGCTGCACGATGTGCTCGACGCACAGCTCGCCGACCTCACCCGCTTCGACTGCCAGCCGCTGCCCGGACTGCTGGCCGAGCGGCTGCTCGCGCACAGCCCGCATCTGGACCGGGTGTTCTTCGGCAACAGCGGCACCGAGGCGGTCGAGACCGCGCTGAAGTTCGCCCGCCGCGCCACCGGAAAACCCCGCGTCCTGTACTGCGAGCACTCCTTCCACGGCCTGACCACCGGCTCCCTGTCCGTCAACGGCGAGGACGGCTTCCGTGACGGCTTCGCCCCGCTGCTGCCCGACACGGCCGTACCGCTCGGCGATCTCGTCGCGCTGGCACGGGAGTTGAAGAAGGGCGACGTCGCCGCCCTGATCGTCGAGCCGATCCAGGGCAAGGGCGTCCTGGAGCCCCCACCCGGATATCTGCGCGCCGCCCAGGACCTGCTGCACAAGCACAAGGCGCTGCTGATCGCGGACGAGGTGCAGACCGGACTCGGCCGGACCGGGGACTTCTACGCCTACCAGCACGAGGACGGCGTCGAACCGGACCTGGTCTGCGTCGCGAAGGCGCTCTCCGGCGGCTATGTGCCGGTGGGCGCCACGCTCGGCAAGGACTGGATCTTCAAGAAGGTCTACTCGTCGATCGACCGTGTGCTGGTGCACTCGGCGAGCTTCGGATCCAACGCCCAGGCCATGGCGGCGGGCCTGGCCGTCCTGTCGGTCATGGAGAACGAGCAGATCGTCGCGAACGCCCGGGCCACCGGCGACCTGCTCCGGTCCCGCCTCGCGGCGCTGGTCGACAAGTACGAGCTGCTCGCCGACGTACGCGGCCGGGGCCTGATGATCGGCATCGAGTTCGGCAGGCCCAGCTCGCTGAAGCTGCGCAGCCGCTGGACGATGCTGCAGGCGGCTCGCAAGGGCCTGTTCGCGCAGATGGTCGTCGTGCCGTTGCTCCAGCGGCACCGGATCCTCACCCAGGTCTCCGGTGACCACCTGGAGGTGATCAAGCTGATCCCGCCGCTGATCGTCGGCGAGCGGGAGGTGGACCGGTTCGTCGAGGCCTTCACGGCCGTGATGGACGACGCTCACAGCGGGGGCGGTCTGATGTGGGACTTCGGGAAGACGTTGGTCAAGCAGGCGGTGGCCAACCGGTAGAACGGGCGCGTTTGCCTCTGAGGCAAGAAATTTGCCCCACAGGCAAGCCTCCGGCTGAATGGAGGGCATGAGCTCTCCCGACCTGCCCGCCGTGGCGCCGCAGCTCCGAGCCCTGCGGCGTCGTGCCTCCCTCACCCTGGAGGCCGCGGCGGGCGCCGCCGGGCTGTCGCCCGCCCATCTCTCCCGCCTGGAGACCGGACAGCGTCAGCCCTCACTGCCGATGCTGCTCGCCCTGGCCCGCATCTACGGTACGACGGTCTCAGAACTGCTCGGCGAGACGGTCGCCGACCGGGACGCCGTCGTACGCGCCGCGGACATGGAACCGACGGCGGCGGGCGGCTGGACGTACCGCCAGGCCGGGGCGCCCGGCCGCGGCATGCAGGCCCTGCGCCTGCATGTGCCGCACGGCTCCCAGGGCGACATCGTGCGCGTGCACCCCGGTGAGGAGTGGCTTTATGTGCTCGAAGGGCGGCTGCGGCTGCGCCTCGGGGACACCACGCATCTGCTCGCGCCCGGCGACAGCGCGCACTTCGACTCGCTGACCCCGCATCGGATCGCCGCGGAGGACCGCGCCGGGCTCGAGCTTCTGTTCGTCCACACCCTGCTGCAGAGCCCGACGGCCGCACTGTGCCTGGGCCCCGACCCTGGAGTCATGCCATGAGCGACATGGAGGAGAAGTTCCCGCGCGCCCTGTGGGTGCGCCTGATCATCTACATCGCGGTCGGGCACGTCTTCGCGGCCTTCGTCTACCTGCTCTTCGAGCTGGGGGCGAAGCAGTAGCCGTAGGCCCTAGTCGAGGAGCCGCTCGCGCAGCCGCTCACGGATCTCGGGGGTGACCGCGAGGCCCTGTTCCAGGTAGGCGTCGACACCGCCCCAGGTGGACTCGATGGTCTCGAAGGCCGCGGTGAGGTACTCGGCGCGGGCGTCGAAGAGAGGGCTGAGCAGCTCCATGACCTCGGGGGAGTAGGCGGAGGCTGAGCTGCTGCTGCGGTGGACCTTGTAGCGGCGGTGCTTGGCGTTCGACTCCAGGTAGTCCGCCACGATCGCCTCGCGCTCGACGCCCAGGGCGAGCAGCGTCACGGCTATGGAGAGGCCGGCGCGGTCCTTGCCGGCCGCGCAGTGCATCAGGGCGGGGACGCTGTCCTCGGCGAGCGCGTGCAGCACGCGGGAGTGCTCGGCGGTCCGCTCCTTGATGATCGTGCGGTACGAGGTGATCATCCGGTGCGCTGCCTTGCCGTCGGCGAGGATCGTGCGCAGCTGGTCGATGTCGCCGTCGCGGACCATCTTCCAGAACTCGGCGCCGTCCGCCGGGTCGGTCAGCGGGAGGTTCACATTCCGCACGCCGGGCAGCTCGACGTCCGGGCCCTCCAGCTTCTGGTCGGCCGCGTTGCGGAAGTCGAAGATCGTGTGCAGACCGAGCGAGCCGAGGAACGCCGCGTCCTCCTCGCTCGCGTGTGCGAGGTGCCCGCTGCGGAACAGCACGCCCTGTCGCACCCGCCGCCCGTCCACGGTCGGCAGCCCGCCCACGTCACGGAAGTTGCGCACCCGGTCCAGCTCCGGCTCGGTCGACGGGATCTGCTGCGTCACGGGGGCTCCCCTCCCATTCGGCTACGTCGGCGCGGCTCGTCGACGGGCACGCACTCGACGATACGACATGGATTCCTGGGGCAATGAGTTGTCCACAGGCGTTGTCCCGGGGTTCACGGACATAGATGATGTTGGTACTTGAGTGCACCTGTTCGGAACTGTGGAGACGTGATGCTGGAAATTTCCGAGAACGGCCGTACGTGGCTCCTGACCGGGCCGACCAGCGGTTACGCCATCCATCTCACCGACGAGCACGAGCTGCTGCACCTGCACTGGGGCCCTCGGATCACGCTCGCCGACGCCGAGGCCCTCGCCGTGCGTCCGCTGCCGGACTACCGGCCCTTCGAGTCCCCGCTCGACGGACGTGAGGAGTACCCCGTCGAGGGCGGCCCCCGCTTCGCCCGGCCCGCCCTCTCCGTACGCACCGAGGAGCGGCGCGGCACCGAGTGGCGTTTCGAGGCGTACGAGGCCGAGGACGACGCGCTGCGGCTGCGGTTCCGCGACGGCGGCCTGGCCGTCACGTTGCACTACCGGATGCGCGACGACGTCGTGGAGCGCTGGGTGACCCTCGACAACGAAGGGCCGGAGGTCGAGCTGCTGCGGGCCGACTCCGCGACCTGGACGCTGCCCGACCGCGACGGCTGGCGGCTCTCCCAGCTGCACGGCCGCTGGGCCGCCGAGTCCCGCCTCGTGCGCTCCGACCTCACCTACGGTGAGAAGGTCATCGGCAGCCGTCGCGGACATACCGGACATCAGCACCTGCCCTGGGTCGCGCTGGACGCCGACGCGACCGAGGAGCGCGGCGAGGTCTATGGCTGCGCGCTCGGCTGGTCCGGGTCCTGGCGGATCGCCGTGGCGCAACTCGCCGACGCGCGCGTGCAGATCACCGGCGGCGCCGGTTACGACGACTCGGGCCTGCTGCGACTGGCGGCGGGCGAGTCGTTCACGACGCCCGTCTTCGCCGGCCTGTGGAGCGACGCCGGCTACGGCGGGGCGAGCCGCGCCTGGCACGCGTACCAGCGGACGTATGTCATTCCGGACGCGGGCGAGGACCGGCCGGTGCTCTTCAACTCCTGGGAGGCCACCGAGTTCGAGATCTCCGAGGAGCAGCAGCGGGCGCTGGCGCGACGGGCCGCGGGCATGGGCGTGGAGCTGTTCGTGGTCGACGACGGCTGGTTCGGGGCGCGGACCAGCGACCGGGCCGGGCTCGGCGACTGGACGCCCAACCCCGACCGCTTCCCCGGCGGGCTCAAGCCGCTCGCGGACCACGTGCACGGCCTCGGTATGCAGTTCGGTATCTGGGTCGAGCCCGAAATGGTCAATCCGGACAGCGACCTGTATCGCGCCCATCCTGAATGGGTGCAGCATCAAATCGGGCGCAAGCGGACGGAATTCCGCAATCAGCTCGTACTGAACCTCGCCCGCGACGACGTTCAGGAATACCTCTGGGAGCAGCTCGACACGCTTCTCTCCAGTGCCCCGATCGACTATGTGAAGTGGGACTTCAATCGCTGCTTCACCGATGCGGGCTGGCCGGGAGAGGCGTATCCGCAGCGGTTGTGGGTCGACCATGTGCGTGCGCTGTACGGCTTGTTGGACCGGCTGCGGGACGCGCACCCCGGCGTCGCCTTCGAGTCCTGCTCGGGCGGCGGCGGCCGGATCGACCTCGGGATCATGAGCCGTACGGATCAGGTGTGGACCTCGGACAACACCGACCCGCTCGACCGGCTCGCCATCCAGCACGGCTTCAGCCAGATCCACCCGGCACGTGTCATGGCCGCGTGGGTCACCGACAGCCCCAACGTCCAGCTCAACGGCCGGGTCAGCTCGCTGCGCTTCCGGTTCGTGAGCGCCATGGCCGGAGTGCTCGGGGTCGGCGGTGACCTCACCGAGTGGACGGACGACGAGTTGGCCGAGGCTCGGAACTGGGTGGGTCTCTACAAGGAGATCCGGCCCCTCGTGCAGCGCGGCGACGTCTACCGGCTGCGGCCGCCGCAGGGCGGGCTGAGTGCGGTGCAGTACGTGCTCGGCGACGAGACCGTCGTCCTCGCCTGGCTCGAGGCGCAGCGTTACGGCGAACCCGTTCCGGTGGTGCGGCTGCGCGGCCTCGACCCGACAGCGTCGTATGAATGCCGCGAAACGGGCGAAGTTCACCGGGGTGCGGTTTTGCTGCATCACGGGTTGTGCACGGGGCTGCGTGGCGACCTTGATGCGACGGTTCTCCGGCTGCGTCGCATCTGAGTGATCTGTCCGAATTAGGATCTTCGTTCCAACTCGCTCTGGAATAAAGCGTCCTGGGGAGAAGCTGCGTGAGCAGCGTCATATTCGTGACCGAGCGTTGTCCGTCATGTTCACGTAATTCAGGTGTTTTTCCAGGGGATTTGAATGCGCCGACCGGGGCGGAATTCACGGAGGGTGACTGGGTTTTCTCGCAAGGGATCAAGAGAAACGCGCAGCCATGGAACCTCTTGCTTGTCCCTTTGCGTCTTGGTCGCTTACGTTCGCCACCAATCCGGACGGACGCCCAATCCTGCCGCCGCCCGGAGACCGCTCAACTCACCCGTGAACGGCAGGAGCGGGGGACCCACAGGTACAACCGCCTGTTCCGGTCTCCGGAACGGCTAGGGGTTAAGTCGCCACCGCGCGGCCGGACATCTCCAGTCCGCACCCGACAGCTCACCTCGTAGGCGCCGGAGAGGAATTCGTCATGCCCGCGAAGGGTAAGCACCGCCGTCCCAAGAGTCATCGCTTCACCCGCTCGATCGCCGTCGCCGGAACCGGTGGCGCCGCGCTCGCTCTCCCGCTCCTGGGGGCCACCGGAGCGCATGCCGCTCCCGCCAAGTCGGTTTCGGAAAAGGCCGTTCAGTCGGTTCCGAAGACCGAAAAGAAGGCTGCCGAGAAGACCGCCGCCGCGAAGAGTTCGGGTGTGCGGACCTATTCGGTGCGGGCCGGTGACTACCTCTCGAAGATCGCCGACGAGCAGAATGTCAGCGGTGGCTGGCAGAAGCTCTATGCGGACAACCGTGAGGCCGTCGGCTCGGACCCGGCGCTGATCCACCCCGGCCTGAAGCTCTCGATCGGCAAGAAGGCCACGACCGGTTCTTCCAAGTCGTCGTCCTCTTCGTCGGCTTCGTCTTCGTCATCCTCTTCTTCGCCGAAGTCGTCCGGTTCTTCTGATTCATCTGGTTCGTCCGCTTCTGGTTCGTCGAAGTCGTCCTCGAACACGGCGACCACCCAGTCCTCCGACACCACGAGTACGGCCGGCGGCTTCACCCTCCCCGTGGCCGGTGCCAGCGTCGGCACCCCGTACCGCATGTCGGGCAGCATGTGGTCCAGCGGGTACCACACCGGCGTCGACTTCGCCGCCCCGAGCGGCACCCCGCTCAAGGCCGTCGGCGCGGGCACGGTCGTCTCCGCGGGCTGGGCCGGCTCGTACGGCAACCAGGTCGTCATCAAGCTCGCCGATGGCTACTACGCGCAGTACGGCCACCTGTCCTCGCTCTCCGTCTCCAGCGGCCAGAGCGTGACCGCGGGCCAGCAGATCGGCCTCTCCGGCTCGACCGGCAACTCGACCGGCCCGCACCTGCACTTCGAGATCCGCACCACCCCGGACTACGGCTCGGACGTCGACCCCGTCGCCTACCTCCGCTCGAAGGGTGTCTCCGTCAGCTGACACCGGCGCCTGAAGCGTCCCCCACGCCACCGAAGGCCGGACCCCGATCCCCGGGTCCGGCCTTCGGTGTTGGCTGTGCGGTAACCACGGTCGGGACATATTCCTGAGTTGGCGAACACTTTAGGAGTGGCTTATCTCACCGTCCGTCAACCCCTTCCTACGGTCGCGTAGCTCACATCCGAAGGTGAATCATGGGCCGACGTGGCAGACGATTCGAAGAATGACATCAGATCAGTGATCGGGTCGTACGTGGCGGTGGGGGACAGCTTCACCGAGGGCGTCGGCGACCCCGGCCCCGACGGGGCGTTCGTCGGCTGGGCCGACCGATTCGCGGTACTGCTCGCGGACCGGCGGCCGGAGGGCGACTTCGAGTACACCAACCTTGCCGTGCGCGGCAGACTCCTCGACCAGATCGTGGCCGACCAACTCCCGCGGGCCGCCGAACTCGCCCCGGACCTGGTCTCGTTCTGTGCGGGCGGCAACGACATCATCCGGCCCGGAACCGACCCCGACGAGGTCGCCGAGCGCTTCGAGCGGGCGATCGTCCGGCTCACCTCGGCCGTCGGCACCGTCATGGTGACGACCGGCTTCGACACCCGGGGCGTCCCGGTGCTGAAGCATCTGCGCGGCAAGATCGCCACCTACAACGGGCATGTCCGGGCCGTCGCCGACCGGTACGGCTGCCCGGTACTCGACCTGTGGTCCCTGAAGACCATTCAGGACCGGCGGGCCTGGGACGACGACCGGCTCCACCTCTCGGCCGAGGGGCACACGCGCGTGGCGCTGCGCGCGGGCCAGGTCCTCGGGCTTGATATCCCGGCCGACCCCGAGCAGCCCTGGCCCCCGCTGCCGCCGCGCGGCACCCTCGAAGTGCGGCGGGACGACGTCCACTGGGCGCGCGAGTATCTGGTGCCGTGGATCGGGCGGCGGTTGCGCGGGGAGTCGTCGGGCGACCATGTGACGGCGAAGGGCACGCTGTCGCCGGACGACATCAAGGAGCGGATCGCGTCTGTGGCCTGAGCTTGTGGATCGAGGGGCGGTGGGCGGCCAGGCTCACCGCCCCGACGCCGTGAACGCCTCCCGCTCCAGCCCCAGTTCGCGGGCGAGAGCGTCATCCACCCATTCCTGCGCCCGCGCGCGTGACACCGCTCCGGTGTAGGCGGTCATCTGTACGGCGAGTCCATCGAGGAGGGCCGTGAGGCGCAGGGCCGTGCCGATGGGATCCGGGCAGCGGAACTCGCCCGCGACCACTCCTTCGGCGATGACCTCGGCGATCGCGGCCTTCCACTCCTTGTCGAGGTCCCGGGTGACTTCTCGCAGGGCGGGCTCGCGCAGCGCCGCCGCCCAGCCCTCGATCCACAGCCGCCAGCCCTTGGCCTGGCCCGTGGGGGCGTACCAGCGCACGGCGGCCCGAAGCCGGCGCAGCGCTGTCGTACGGCGGCCGAGCAGCCCGCGCAGCTGCGCGAGGTCCGCCTCGGCGGCGTGGGTGAAGGCCGCGGCGACGAGCTTCTCCTTGGTGGAGAAGTGATAGAGCACCAGCGCGTTGCTCACCCCCAGCGCCGCGGCGACGTCGGCGATCCGGACGGCCGCGACTCCCCGTGCCTCGATCTGCTCGATGGCGGCCTTCAGCAGCTCCTCGCGCCGCTCAGCCACGCTCAACCGCACCCTCGCCACGCGCTCACCCTACCCAGAACATGTCAACGGCCCGCCTCACCGATACCAGCCGAACCGTGCGGCGATCACGGGCAGTCGGTCGTCGACGAGGGCGTGCGCGGCTGCCCGCGGTGTCGTCCCGTCCGTCTCCGCCCGGGCCAGCATCAGGTCCACCAGGGCGCGCATCGAACGGCGTGTGTAGGCGAACGCCTCGTCCGCGTCGGCGCCGATGTCGCCGAACAGCGTCCACCACCACCAGGCGTTCGTCCCCGAGTTGACGACCACGTCCGGCAGCACCACGACCCCGCGCGCGGCCAGCCGCTCCTCCGCCTCGGGCAGTACGGGCATATTGGCCGCCTCGACGATCCAGCGGGCGGTGATCCGCTCCTGGTTCGCGGCGTCGATCGCGTACGAGACCGCCGCGGGCACCAGCACCTCCGCGTCGACGGACAGCCAGGCGTCGCCCGGCAGTTCCCGGTCGCCGGGGCGCAGTACGCCGCGGTCGACGGTCCCGTACGCGTCCCGCGCGGCGAGCAGGGCCTCGACGTCGAGTCCCCGCGGATTGGCGATCGTGCCCTTGATGTCGGCGACGGCCACGACCGTGAGCCCCGCGCGCGTGAGGAAGCGCGCCGTTGCCCCGCCCATGGTGCCCAGGCCCTGCACGGCGACCCGCGTTCCGGCGTACGGCACGCTCGCCCGGTCCAGCGCGGCGAGCGCCGACTCGGCGACCCCGCAGCCGCCGACGAGTTCGTCGAGCCCGATGCCGTCCACGTCGACGGCGAACGCGTCGGCGAGCCGTCGCCTGGCGGCGGCCTCGTCGTCCAGCAGCGGATACACGGCCTGGATCGACGACACGAGCCCCGCCTCCGCGGCCGCCCGGTCCACCAGGTCCTGGGTGAGCCCGAGATCCTCGCCCGTGGTCCAGAGAGTCTCGATGTACGGCCCCATGGCGCGCAGGTAGCGCACCAGCAGCCCGTACGCGTCCGGGTCCTGCGGATCGCAGTCGATGCCGCCCTTGGCGCCGCCGAGGGGAACGTACCGGCCCTCGGGGTTGTAGTGCAGCGCCTCCTTCATGGTCATGCCGCGCGCGAGTCCGGCGACCTCGTCGAGGGTGCAGCCCGGCCGCATCCGCAGACCTCCACTGGACACACCGCGCACCAGCCGGTCGACGACCAGAAAGCCCTGCCGCCCGGTGACGTGGTCGGTCCACACGAGCGACATCAGAGGGGTGGTCATGCGGGCTCCTCGAACTGAGCATTACTGAATGATCAGTCAGTATCTGGATGGGTGCCCGGTCGTGTCAACGAGAAACCGGTTGACGGGCTGACAGGGCAGCGCGTCATATCGTCGACGGACGTCGGAGAGAGCGGGGCGAACGTATGGCTCATGTCGTCGAACTGACCTACTACCCCATCAAGGGGTGCGCCGGGACCTCGCCGGGCGAGGCGCTCGTGACACCCGCCGGTCTCGCGCACGACCGCAGCTTCATGGTCGTCAGCGAGGCGGGAGTGTTCCGGACACAGCGCCGGGATCCGCGGCTCGCGCTCATCAGGCCGGAGGTCGGTGCCGGCGGGGAGCGGCTGGTGCTGCGGGCGCCGGGGTACGAGGCCGTGCACCTCGACGTGGACGCGTCCGGGGCTCGGCGGCCGGTCGACCTGTTCGGCAATCCGTATCAGGGGATCGACCAGGGGGATGCGGCCGCCGCATGGCTGTCGGACGTGCTCCGGGCGCCCAGCAGACTCGTCCGCGTGCCGCCCGAGCACGACCGGGTGACCGACGGCCGGACACCGGGCACCTCCGGCTACGCCGACAGCTGCGCACTGCACATGCTCTCCCGCTCCACCCTGGACCTCCTCAACGCCAAGGTGGCCGAGCGCGGCGGCAGCCCGCTGCCGATGGACCGCTTCCGCCCGAACATCGTCGTCGGCGGCTGGGACGAACCGCACACCGAGGACCGCGCTCATCGCATCACCCTCGGCGACGCCGAACTGGGCTACGCGAAGCTCGCCATCCGCTGCGCCGTCACCCTGGTCGACCAGGAGACCGGGGCCAGGGACGGCCCGGAACCGCTGCGCACGCTCGCCGGCTATCGCCGGGCAGCCGAGGGCGGAGTCGCGTTCGGCGCGAAGTTCGCGGTCCTGCGGCCCGGCAAGGTGACGGTCGGGGACGAGGTGGACGTGCAGGTCTGGGGCGACTCCGAGCTGTAGAACCGCCCGGGGGAGGCGGGTGGGACATCGCGCTGTGACCGGGGCGACCCGGGGTTGTCAGAGGGGCCGCCCATAATGGAAGCCTCAGCGATTCCCCTGGAGGTACCGTGACCGGATTCCGTTCCCTGAGCTCCGGGCTCCGCGCACTGCAGCCCGCGGCCTTCGGCGCGGACCCCAGTGGTGAGCGTCTGGCCCGTATCCGCAGATCGCCCCACTTCAAGGACGGGGTCTTCCTGAATCCCGGCGGCGAGGCCCGGACCCGGCCCTCCGGCTCGTCCGTGGAGCTTGCGAAGGGCTTCCTCGACAAGGACACCCGCCCCCGCCGCGCCCCACAGGGCACGGTCCCGGTGCACGCCACCACCCTCGCCGACATCTCCCGGCCGCCCGCCACCGGGCTGCGGCTGACCTGGATGGGGCACTCCAGCGTGCTCGCGGAGATAGACGGTCGGCGCGTGCTGTTCGACCCCGTCTGGGGCGAGCGCTGCTCCCCGTTCGCCTTCGCGGGTCCCAAGCGACTGCACCCGGTGCCCATGCCGCTGGCCGCGCTCGGCCCGGTCGACGTCGTCGTCATCTCGCACGACCACTACGACCACCTGGACATGCCCTCGATCAAGACGCTGGCGGGCACGGACACCCTGTTCGCCGTGCCGCTCGGTGTCGGCGCCCACCTCGAACACTGGGGTGTCTCCGCGGACCGGCTGCGCGAGCTGGACTGGCACGAGGAGACCAAGGTCGGCGGCCTCACCCTGACCGCCACCCCGGCCCGCCACTTCTGCGGCCGCGGACTGCGCAACACCCAGCACACCCTCTGGGCCTCCTGGTCGGTCGCGGGCGAGAACCACCGGATCTACCACAGCGGAGACACCGGGTACTTCGAGGGCTTCAAGGACATCGGCGCCGACTACGGCCCCTTCGACGCCACGATGATCCAGATCGGGGCCTACTCCGAGTTCTGGCCCGACATCCACATGACCCCCGAAGAGGGCATGCGCGCCCATCTGGACCTCCAGGGCGGGACACCCGCCGGGGTGATGCTGCCGATCCACTGGGCCACCTTCAATCTGGCGATGCACCCGTGGGCGGAACCCGGCGAGGGCACCGTCGCCGCCGCCCGTGCCGAGGGCGCCCGCGCGGCCCTGCCCCGTCCCGGCGAGCCCTTCGAGCCGACGGCCGAGACCGTGCCGTCCGAGCCCTGGTGGCGTGCGGTGGCCGCGGCCCCGGTCGGCGGATGGCCGGACGTCGACGTTCACACCGGCGCCTCGAAGAAGACCGCGGCCGAAGGCCCGGCAGATACGGCCGGTGACGTTCCGGGGAATGCTGCCGAGGGCAGCGGCGAGGCCGCGGCCGTACCGGCGGGTTGATCGCAGGCGGAAAAACGGTGGACGGCCGGGGCCGGGGAGCGCATCGCACCCCGGCCCCGGCCGTCTATTCATGACCGCTTCTGACCAGCTGTGATCGCTGTCTTCTCGTTCTAAGGCCGGGATACGGGACGTTAATCGGCCTGTCGTACGAAGCCTCATACCAGAGCAGGACGCTCCCCGTGGGAGTTTGTCAACTGCCCACCGCACCTGATGCACGGACGACTACTGTGAGTGTCCGCTGGGCGACGCAGGGCCGAATTCATCGGTTCTCTCGACCGGCATCGCGATGACGCATGCCCGATTCGTGCACAGCACCGGGGGCGTAGCGAGGACCAGGACGGATCAGGGAGCGGGGTCTGGCAGGTGGAGGTGCGAGGCGGCGGAGGGAGTCGACGCCATGGGATCGCCCCTGACCCGACTTCGATCCCGGCCGGGAGCCGGGGGAAGCCGGTGACCGGCAGGGCCCGAGAAACCGGCGGCGGCCACGCGAAACCCCCCGGCAACCAGGCCCGACGGACCAGCACAAGGACACCGATGTCTCAGCTCCGCGCACCGGCAGCACGCGCAGACCGCCGCGAGGGCGGCAGGCACGGGCGGCCGGTCGCCCGCCCCGTACCGGCGCTGTCCGAGACGCAGATACGGCCTCAACTCCTGCGTCTCGCCGTGCTGCCGCCGGTCGCGGTCGCCCTCAGTGCCAGTGCCGCCGTGCTGTTCACCGTCCGCTCCACCGGGGCGCAGCCCAGCCTCACCCTGTGGGGCGTGCTCGCCGGCGCGGTCTCGGTGACCTGCGTCGCCATCGCCATCGCCGCCGTGGCCGCCGACCGCGCCGCCAAGTCCGTGAGCGACCGGCTCGGCGCGATGCGGCGGAGCAGCGCGCGCGGCGAGGCAGATCTGAAGAACCTCGTCGAGGCGCTGCGGCGCGGCGAAGGCCCGCCCAAGCGCAAGCCGCGCAGCGGACCTCCTGATGACGCCGACGACTTCGAACTGCTCGCCGCCGACCTGGCCCGCGCACACGACGGCGCCGTCACCGCCGTCGTCCAGGCCGCACAGCTGTCCAGTCAGGCGGGCAGCGAGCAGAAGCTGGAGGTCTTCCTGAACCTCGCCCGGCGCCTCCAGTCGCTGGTGCACCGTGAGATCTCCATCCTCGACGAGCTGGAGAACGAGATCGAGGATCCAGACCTGCTCAAGGGCCTCTTCCACGTCGACCACCTCGCCACCCGCATCCGGCGCCACGCGGAGAACCTCGCCGTACTCGGCGGCGCCGTGTCGCGCAGGCAGTGGAGCAACCCGGTCTCCATGACCGAGGTGCTGCGCTCGGCCATCGCCGAGGTCGAGCAGTACTCGCGCGTCAAGCTCGTGCCGCCGATCGACGGCACCCTGCGCGGGCACGCCGTCGCCGACGTGATTCATCTGCTCGCCGAACTCGTGGAGAACGCCACGGTGTTCTCCGCCCCGCACACCCAAGTCCTGCTGCGCGCCAACCTGGTCACCTCCGGGCTCGCCGTCGAGGTCGAGGACCGCGGACTCGGCATGCCCGTCGGTGAGCAGAGCAAGATGAACGCCCTGCTCGCCGACCCCGACCAGGTCAATGTCGCCAGCCTGCTCGCCGACGGCCGCATCGGGCTGTTCGTGGTCTCCCAGCTCGCCCGGCGGCACGGCATCCACGTCCGCCTGCAGACGAACATCTACGGCGGTGTCCAGGCCGTACTCGTCGTGCCGCAGGGGTTGTTGGGCACGCATCCGGGCGCCCCCGGAGCCGTACGGTCGCCGCAGGAAACCGGTGGTGGTGCGGGATCGGCCGTTCCGCCGCAGCAGCATCCGCTGTCCGTACCGGCACCGGCACCGGCACCCGATGCGGGGCAGCAGCGGGTCGCGCCCTCGGCGCCGACCGTCGTGCCACCCCGGCAGGCTCCTCGGGCCGCCGCCCCGATGCCGGACAGCGGTCCGCCGATGCCGCTGCCCGTGCGCGTCCACGAGGAACGGCCCAATCCGGCCGAGGCCCTGCCGGGCATTCGGCCCGAGGACCGTCCGCTCGTCGCCGAGAACGCGGCCACACCGCCTCTGCCGCGCACGAGCACCGTCCGCGGCACCATGGGTAAGCCCCAACTGCCCCGGCGTCGGGCCCAGGAACACATCGCACCCCAACTCCGCGACGGACCGGCACCACGCCAGGACACGGACCACCTCGTCGGCCACGACCCCGGCCTCATGGCGGCCTTCCAGCGCGGCATCGGGCTCGCGGAGGCGCAGCAGCACAGGGAGCCGGGCCACGTGGAGCCGGGCCACGTGGAGGCGAGCCACATGGAGCCGGGCTACATGGAGTCTGGCCACGTGGGGTCGGCGCACATGGAGTCGGCCCACAGAGACTTCTCGAACAGCAGCGCCTCCCTGCGCATGGACTCGCCGCGCATGGATTCACCGCACAGGGAGTCCCGGCCCATGGACTCGGCCCACATGGACTCCCCGAACAGCAGCGCCTCCCTGCACATGGACTCGCCGCACATGGATTCACCACACAGGGAATCCCGGCACACGGACGCCACGCCCCTGGAGACGCCGCACACGGTGTCCGGACACAGGAACTCCGGGCCACACACGGTGTCCGGCCATATGGAACCCGCACACATGGAGTCGGCACACATGGAGCCGGCGCGTATGGAACCGGTGCGCACAGAGCCGACGCGCCTCGCGTCGGCCCGACCGGATGCGTTCCACACAGATGCCGAACCCATGACCAGGGCCCACTCCACGGACGTACCGCCCATGGATCCGGCCCACACGACGGAGGCGCGCCGTGTGCCGCCCCGCCCGGACCACCCCACCACCACCCGGCACGACGGGAGCGCACCAGCCGGATGACCACTTCCGTACACACCCCCCTGCCCACCGCCACCCCCGCCCCCAGCGCTCCCGCAGACCTTCGTACCTCAAGGAGTCGATCCACCATGGCGAGCGAAGCGCCGACCGGCCATGTATCCGATCTCGACTGGCTGATGAGCGGCCTCGTGCAGCGCGTACCGCACACCACCAGCGCGGTACTCCTGTCCTGCGACGGGCTCGTGAAGTCGGTCCACGGCCTCGACCCGGACAGCGCCGACCACATGGCCGCCCTGGCCTCCGGTCTCTACTCCCTCGGCCGCAGCGCCGGGGTCCGCTTCGGCGACGGCGGAGACGTCCGCCAGGTCGTCGTCGAACTCGACTCGACCCTGCTGTTCGTGACCACCGCCGGATCCGGCACGTGCCTCGCCGTGCTGGCCGGCCGTGAGGCCGACGCGGCGGTGCTCGGTTACGAGATGGCGATGCTGGTCAAGAGCGTCCGCCCCTACCTCATGACCGCGCCCCGTCAGCACACCGTCGAATCCACGGCGTTGAGGCCTTGACCGTGGCGGCGGCCGGCGACGGGCCCTGGCTCGACGACGCGGCCGGACGGCTGGTGCGCCCCTTCACGGTCAGCAACGGCCGCACCCGGCCCACCGTCGCGCTTGACCTCCTGTCGCAGGTGATGGCCACCGGAGCCACCCCCCTCGGCTACCTCGGCCCCGAGCACGCGCAGGCCCTGGACCTGTGCCGCGCGCCCGTCTCGGTCGCCGAGGTCGCCGCCCATCTGAAGCTGCCGGCGGTGGTCACCAAGGTGCTGCTGTCCGACCTCGTCGACTGCGGGGCGCTGACCACCAAGCCACCCGAGTTCCACCACAACCCCACTGACCGGGCCCTTCTGGAGGCAGTGCTCGATGGACTACGACGACAGCTCTGACTACGACGACGGCGCCGACCCCTTCCCCACCGCGCTCAAGATCCTGGTGGCGGGAGGGTTCGGGGTCGGGAAGACGACCTTCGTCGGCGCCGTCAGCGAGATCGCGCCGCTCAGCACGGAGGAGTTGCTCACCACGGTCAGCGCCGCGACCGACAACCTCGACGGGATCGAGAACAAGGTCGAGACGACGGTGGCCATGGACTTCGGCCGCATCACCCTCGACCCGGAACATGTGCTGTACCTGTTCGGCACACCGGGACAGGAGCGGTTCTGGTTCATGTGGGACGAGCTCTCCGAGGGTGCCCTCGGAGCGATCATCCTCGCCGACACCCGCCGACTGGAGGACTGCTTCGCCGCCGTCGACTTCTTCGAGCAGCGCGGCATGGGCTTCATCGTCGCGATCAACGAGTTCGACGGCTCCTACCGCTACGACCCCGAGGAGGTACGCGCGGCCATCGACCTCGACCCGGAGATCCCCGTCGTGCGCTGCGACGCCCGGATCTCCAGCTCCGGCGTCCAGACCCTGCTGACCCTCGTACGCCACCTCATCGCCCACGCCCCGGCCCCCACGCCGAGCCACGGTGCCCACATGTGATTCCCGCACACCCCACGGAGCCCGCCTATGAGCCATCCCCACAGCGACGGAGTGCGCCGATGAGCTACGACCCGCCGCGCCCGGCCGGTCGTCTGCTGCTCACGCCCGAGGACAAGGAGGCCCCCGCCCGGGCGGACCGGCTGCGTCGGCTGGGTCTGGGGGAGCGGACGGAGCCCGCCCTGGATGCGTTCGCGGACGGTCTGGCCGAGCTGACCGCAGCGCCGTACGCCATGGTCAACTTCATCGACGAGAACCGGCAGTTCTTCGCGGGCCTGCATCTCCCCGCCGTCGACCCGTTCGTGAAGGGCGACGGCACCACTCCGGAGTTCGGCCGCGCGCTCCCGCGTGACCATGGGTTCTGCCCCCATGTGGTGGTCCGACGCAAGGCGCTCGTCCTGGAGGACGTCTGCGACTATCCGCGGTTCGCCGGCAACCCCGTCGTCGACGAGTTCGGCATCCGTTCCTATCTCGGCGCACCGCTCATCGACAGCACGGGCATGGTGCTCGGCACCATCTGCGTCATCGACGTGGCACCGCGGCCCTGGGGGAAGCCCGGCCTGGAGACCATCAAGTCGGCGGCGGCAGGTCTCGTCGCCCGACTCGAGAGGCGGGAGGCCGACGGGCTTCCGGTGCTCTGACGCCAGGTGTCCCGCCCGACCGCCGCGCAGGTGTGAAGCGGAGCTGCGGCGCGGGTTAAGAAATCCTCGATGGACCGGGGAGGGTGTCGTACGGCAGATTGCTGGGCGATTCCACCCCTCTCCCCGGATGCGGGCGCCTTCGGCGTGCCCGGACCCCGGGGTCGCACCGTCAGGAGCCGTAGCGTTGAAGGCGCTGGTCAAGGAGAAGGCGGAGCCCGGGCTGTGGCTCGCGGACGTCCCCGAGCCCGCCGTGGGACCGGGCGACGTACTGATCAAGGTGCTGCGCACCGGCATCTGCGGCACCGACCTGCACATCCGGTCCTGGGACGGCTGGGCGCGGCAGGCGATCCGCACACCGCTGGTCGTCGGGCACGAGTTCGTCGGCGAGGTCGTCGAGACCGGCCGGGACGTCACCGACATCGCGGCCGGCGACCGGGTCAGCGGCGAGGGCCATCTGGTGTGCGGGAAGTGCCGCAACTGCCTGGCCGGGCGGCGGCATCTGTGCCGGGCCACGATCGGTCTCGGCGTCGGACGGAACGGGGCGTTCGCCGAGTACGTGGCGCTGCCTGCCGCCAATGTGTGGGTGCACCGTGTGCCCGTGGACCTCGATGTCGCCGCGATCTTCGACCCGTTCGGCAACGCCGTGCACACTGCCCTGTCGTTCCCACTGGTCGGCGAGGACGTCCTGATCACGGGCGCCGGCCCGATCGGTCTGATGGCCGCGGCGGTGGCCCGGCACGCCGGCGCGCGGAACGTCATGATCACGGACGTCAGCGAGGAACGCCTCGAACTCGCCCGCAAGATCGGCGTGAGCCTCGCGCTCAATGTCTCCGAAACGACAATTGCGGACGGGCAGCGCCGACTCGGGCTGCGCGAGGGCTTCGACATCGGCCTGGAGATGTCCGGCCGTCCCGAGGCGATGCGCGACATGATCGCGAACATGACCCACGGCGGCCGGATCGCGATGCTCGGCCTGCCGTCCCAGGAGTTCCCGGTCGACTGGGCCCGGATCGTCACCTCGATGATCACCGTCAAGGGCATCTACGGCCGCGAGATGTTCGAGACCTGGTATGCGATGTCGGTACTGCTGGAGGGCGGCCTCGACCTCGCGCCCGTCATCACCGGCCGCTACGGCTACCGCGACTTCGAGGCGGCGTTCGCCGATGCGGCGAGCGGCCGCGGTGGCAAGGTCATCCTCGACTGGACCTCGTAACTCCCTTACAGCTTCAGGAGCTTCAGCCATGTTCGACTCCGTGCGCGACGACCTCCGCGCCACCCTCGACGAGATCCGTGCCGCCGGGCTCCACAAGCCCGAGCGCGTGATCGACACCCCGCAGTCGGCGACCGTGCACGTCAGCGCGGGCGGCCGGCCCGGTGAGGTGCTCAACTTCTGCGCCAACAACTACCTCGGCCTCGCCGACCACCCGGAGGTCGTGGCCGCCGCCCACGCGGCCCTGGACCGCTGGGGCTACGGCATGGCCTCCGTGCGCTTCATCTGTGGCACGCAGGAGGTGCACAAGGAGCTGGAGGCACGGCTGTCGGCGTTCCTCGGCCAGGAGGACACGATCCTGTACTCCTCCTGCTTCGACGCCAACGGCGGCGTGTTCGAGACGCTGCTCGGCGCGGAGGACGCGGTGATCTCCGACGCCCTCAACCACGCCTCCATCATCGACGGCATCCGCCTGTCCAAGGCCCGCCGCTTCCGCTACGCCAACCGTGATCTGGCCGATCTGGAACAGCAGTTGAAGGAGGCGCAGTCCGCCAGGCGCAGGCTGATCGTCACCGACGGCGTCTTCTCGATGGACGGCTATGTGGCCCCGCTGCGCGAGATCTGCGACCTGGCCGACCGCTACGACGCGATGGTCATGGTCGACGACTCGCATGCCGTCGGCTTCGTCGGCCCGACCGGCCGCGGCACCCCCGAACTGCACGGCGTCATGGACCGTGTCGACATCATCACCGGCACCCTCGGCAAGGCGCTCGGCGGTGCCTCCGGCGGCTATGTCGCGGCCCGCGCCGAGATCGTCGCCCTGCTGCGCCAGCGCTCGCGGCCGTACCTCTTCTCCAACACGCTCGCCCCGGTGATCGCGGCGGCCTCCCTGAAGGTGCTCGACCTGCTGGAGTCCGCCGACGACCTGAGGGTCCGGCTCGCCGAGAACACCGCGCTGTTCCGCCGCCGGATGACCGAGGAGGGCTTCGACATCCTCCCCGGCGACCATGCGATCGCCCCCGTCATGATCGGTGACGCCTCCGTCGCCGGGCGGATGGCGGAGCTGCTGCTGGAGCGTGGGGTGTATGTGATCGGCTTCTCCTACCCGGTCGTGCCGCAGGGCCAGGCCCGTATCCGCGTCCAGCTGTCGGCCGCGCACTCGACGGCGGATGTGAACCGTGCGGTGGACGCCTTCGTCGCGGCGCGTGCGAATCTGGAAGAATCGGACGCATGATCGAGGCGCGGCGGCTCCACATCCTCCGTGCGGTGGCCGACCACCGCACGGTGACGGCGGCTGCCGCCGCGCTCTATCTCACCCCCTCCGCCGTCTCCCAGCAGCTGACGGCACTGGAACAGGAGACGGGCCACCGGCTGGTGGAGCGCGGCGCCAAGGGCGTACGGCTCACTCCGGCCGGCGAGATCCTGCTCAGCCACACCAACGTGGTCCTCGCCCAATTGGAGCGCGCCGAGGCGGAACTGGCCGCGTACAGCTCGGGCGCCGCCGGCACGGTCACCGTCGCCTCTTTCGCGACCGGCATCGTCCTGGTCGTCGCGCCCGCGGTGGCCCGCCTCGCCGTGACGGCGCCCGGCATCCGCATCCGCGTGCAGGATGCCGAGGGCGACGCCAGTCTGCCGATGGTGCTGGACCGGCAGGTCGATGTCGCGGTCGCCGTCGAGTACCGCGGGGCGCCGCCCGCCGACGACCCGCGGCTGGCCCATGTGCCGCTGTACGCCGAGCCGTTCGACGCGGTGGTTCCGGTCAGCCACCGGCTGGCGGACGCCGAGGAGGTTCCGCTGGCGGAGCTGGCCAAGGACCCGTGGATCGGCCCGTACCCCGGCAATCCGTGCCACGACGTCGTCGTCCTCGCCTGCGAGAGCGCGGGATTCCAGCCTCGCCTGGAGCACTCCTCGGACGACTTCCGCGCCGTCGTCGCCCTCGCCTCCGCCGACGCGGGCGTGGCGCTCGTACCCCGTTCCGCACTGCACGGCATGGACCTCACGGGCGTGGTCGTCCGCCCGGTCGACGGTGTCGCGCCCACCCGCCGGGTCTTCGCGGCCGTACGGCGGGGGGCGGAGGAGCATCCGCTGATCCGGCCGGTGCTGGACGCGCTGGGAGTGGCGGCCCAGGGCTGAGGGCCCTCCGGCTTCTCGTATATGGGATATCATCCCGAATATGAAACACGCCGAAGCCGCGCCCGACCCCGTGGACACCCGGCTCGGTGCCCGCCTCGCCGAGCTGCGGGCCGAACGGGGCTGGTCCCTCGGGGAGTTGGCGGAGCGCAGCGGAGTGAGCCGGTCGACGTTGTCCCGTGCCGAGCGCGCGGAGATCAGCCCCACGGCGTCCCTCCTCAACCGCCTCTGCGCCGTCTACGGGCGGACCATGTCCCAGCTGCTCAGCGAGGTCGAACAGGAGCCCGCGCTGCTGGTGCGGGCGACCGAGCAGCACTCGTGGGAGGACCGGTCCTCCGGGTTCGTACGGCGTTCCGTGTCCCCGCCGCATGCCGGGCTGCGCGGCGAACTCGTCGAGGGGCGGCTCGCAGTGGGCGCCGACATCGCGTACGACCGGCCGCCCGTGCCGGGACTGGAGCAGCACATCTGGGTGCTGGAGGGGTCCCTGGAGGTGACCGCGCAGGACGTGGAGCACCGGCTCGATGCGGGCGACTGCCTGCGGCTGCGAGTGTGGGGGCCGACGCGGTTCCGGTGCGCCGGTGCCGAGGGGGTCCGGTATGTGCTGGCGGTGGTGCTGCCGTGAACGTCATGCGTTTGAACGCGGATCAACTGCTCGCGGCGGTCGGCGAGTTGGCCGATCTGCTGACCGACACCGTGCACTCGGGCGCCTCCATCGGCTTCCTCGCGCCGCTTGACGGCGCGGCGGCCGTGGCGTGGTGGACGGAGCGCTCCGCCGCCGTGGCCGCCGGACAACTCGCGGTGTGGATCGCACACGACGAGGGCGGCCGGGTGACCGGCACCGTCAGCCTGGCCTTCCCCGACAAGCCCAACAGCCGTCACCGTGCCGAGCTGGTCAAGCTGATGGTGCACCGGGACGCGCGGGGGCAGGGCCTCGGCCGTACGCTCCTGGACACCGCCGAAAGGGCGGCCGCCGAAGCGGGCATCACCCTCCTCCACCTCGACACCGAGACCGACAGCCTCGCCGAAGGCCTCTACCGCTCGGCCGGCTGGACCCGGCTCGGCGCGATACCCGACTACGCGGCGAGCCCGGCCGGGGTGCTGCGGCCGACCACCATCTACTTCAAGCAGGTCGGAGCGAGCGCTCTCACCTGCTGAATGTCAGTGGGAGCCGCTACCGTGCGTCCCATGCCGGATGCCGAAGACGTACGACGGATCGCCCTGTCCTTGCCGGACACGACGGAGAAGATCGCCTGGAGCATGCCCACATTCCGGGTCGCGGGCAAGATGTTCGCCACGCTGCCCGAGGACGAGACGTCCCTCGCGGTGCGCTGCCCCAAGGAGGAGCGCGACGAACTGGTCCTGGCCGAGCCGGAGAAGTTCTGGATCGCGGAGCACGAGGCGATGTTCGCCTGGGTCCGGGTCCGGCTCGCCGCGCTGGAGGACGAGGGGGAGCTGAGGGACATCCTCGCCGACTCCTGGCGGCAGGCTGCGCCGACCCGACTCCTTGAGGCCTACCCGGAGTTGGGGCTGCCGGCGGCGGACTAGGCGCTCCGCTGGGAGTGCCGCGATGTGCCGTCTTTCGTCTGCGGCGCCGTCGTGGCTGGTCGCGCCCGCGCGGCGGAGCCGCATATCGACACAGCCCCGCGCCCCTTCAGGGCGCTGCCGAACCGCAGACGACTTCACGCGACCTGCTCAGCGGCCCACGAACCCCGTGATCCGTTCCCGAAGCGACCCGGCGTCCAGGCCGTGCGCGGCGACATGCTCCTCGACACTGCCGTAGCGCCGCAGCTCACGGCGGCCGACGCCCAGGCCCAGGACACGATGGGGTACGTCGGCCAGCGCGTCGTTCGCGGCGGTGGTCGACGTACCCGCGAGGTAGGGCTCGACGAGGACGACATCGGTTCCGGCGGCTTCCGTGGCCCGGCGCAGTGAGTCCGCGTCGAAGGGCCGTACGGTCGTCGCGTACAGGACGGTCAGGTCGAGGCCCTCGGTGGCGTCCAGCACGGCGTCGAGCATCGGCCCCACGGCGACGACGACACCGGAACGGCCCTCGCGGACCGTGACGAAGCGTGCCCCGTCGACCGGGCGTCCGGCTCCGTTCGACTGGACGGACAGGCGGACGTACACCTTGTCGTCACCGGCGGCGACCGCATGCCGCAGCAGTGTCTCGGCCTCGTCCGGATGCCCCGGCACATGTACGGTCCAGCCGTCCAGGGTGTCGAGCAGCGCCACATCGCCCGGCGCCATGTGCGTGTACCCACCGGCCGGCCAGTCGAAGGACGCGGCGGCGCTCACCAGCACCGCACCGACGCCCTGATGCCCGAGATCCAGCTTCACCTGCTCGAAGGGCCGCTCCACGAGAAAGCTGGCGAAGGTGTGCACGATCGGCCGCATTCCGGTGAGCGCCAGGCCCGCGCCCGCCCCGACCAGGAGCTGCTCGCGGATACCGACGTCGATCACCCGGTCGGGATGCCTGCGCCGCGCCGCCTCGAAGCTGTCCGAGCCGATCACGGCGAGAACGACCGCGACCCGCGGATCCTCGTCGAGCAGCCGGGAGGCGACGGGAGCGAAACGGTCACGCATGGTGTCCATGGAGTTCGAGCCCTTCTGTTGAGTGCGGAGGGAGGGTGAGTTCGGGGTGGGGCACGTGAGTTCGGAGTGAGACGTGAGGTCGGAGTGGGCGTGTGCGGGTGGCGCTCAGGCGTACTTCGGCTCGACGCGGGCCACGACCACGTGCGGGCGGCCCGGGTGCGGGGCGGTGTAGGCGGCGTACAGCGCCTCGTGGTCGCGTCCGTCGACCGTGACCGCCGACCAGCCCGCGACCTCGAAGCGGGCGGCGATCCCGCCGGGCCGTGCGTATGCGGCGGACGCGTTGTCGATGACGACGGTGTGCAGCCGCTCCAGACCGGCCGGCCCGGCGAAGGCGATCGCCTCATGATTGCTGCCCTCGTCCAACTCGGCGTCTCCGACGAGCGTCCAGACCCGCGGCTCGTCGAGGCCCTGCGCGCGCAGCCCCAGCGCCGTACCGACGGCGATCGGCAGCCCGTGCCCCAGCGAACCGCTGCCGATCTCCGCCCCCGGCACGAGCACCCGGTCGGGGTGATGGCCGAGCGGGGAGTCGTACGAACCGAAGTCCGGCAGCCAGTCCACGGGCACGAAGCCCTTCGCGGCCAGGACCGCGTAGTACGCCATCGGCCCGTGCCCCTTGGACAGCAGGAACCGGTCCCGCTCCGGGTCCTCCACCAGTTCCGGGCGTACCCGCAGCACCCGGTCGTAGAGCACCCACAGCGCATCCAGCGTGGACGTCGCCGCAGGTCCGTGCTTCTCGTCGCCCGACATCAGGCTCATGAGCCGGTGCAGGTCCGGGTAACCGTACGTTCGCCTGTTCTCCTCGGTGATCGTCATGCCGACGATCGTGCAACCTCAACCAAACTTGAGGTCAAGTGCTGCTCTGTGTGCGGGCGCCCCGGATAAACGAGTGCGCGACCATCTGCCCAAGTGCGGTATTGTTTCCATGCGCGTTCGGCCACGGGAAATCCCAGGTCAGACGGGCACCGGGACGTGGCGCAGCTTGGTAGCGCACTTGACTGGGGGTCAAGGGGTCGCAGGTTCAAATCCTGTCGTCCCGACGGTGTGAAGGGTCTTCGCAGGCGAAAGCCTGTGGGGGCCCTTTTCGTGTGGGCCGTTTCCGATCTTCGAGGTTGAGCATGCCGCTCATCGGCACCTTTACTCGGAGGCCGGCGAAGATGCCGCTGCTGGACTGGGACCGCTCGCTGCGGTCGGGGAACTGTACTCGCCGGATCCTCGGACGCCGACGCGGCGGCCGAGGATCC
Organism: Streptomyces sp. 4N124; assembly: GCF_052245395.1. Lineage (NCBI taxonomy): Bacteria > Bacillati > Actinomycetota > Actinomycetes > Kitasatosporales > Streptomycetaceae > Streptomyces > Streptomyces sp. 4N124. Next base: position 26,696 of record NZ_JBQQBS010000048.1, on the reverse strand, counting down.
GGCAGACGTCACGCGGGCGCACGTGGAGGCGTTCCAGGCGTGGACGCTGAAGCGTCAGCTCAGCATGTCGCGCAGTCGCTCGACAGCGTGGAGGCGTTCCCTGTGCGTGTCGGCCAGCGGCTTCACACACAGGGTCGTCACTCCGGCGGCAGCAAAGGCATCGAGCTGTCCGGCGATCTGTTCCTTCGTCCCCACGAGAGATATGGCCTTCAACAGTCCCTCGGGAACGGCGGCTTCGGCCTCCTGCTTCTTTCCTGACAAGTACAGGTCCTGGATGTGTGCCGCCTCCCGTTCGTAGCCGTACCGACCGGCGAGCCGGGCGTAGAAGTTCTTGTTCCTCGCGCCCATCCCCCCGATGTAGAGGGCCAGTTGTGGCCGAGCTCGGTCCAGCAGGTGTTCCACGTCGTCGCCGACGGCCAGAGGCGCCGTCACCGTGATGTCGAGCGTGCCCAGTGCCGCATCGCGCCGGGCCAGCCCCGCGGTCAGTGCCGCTCCCCACACGTCGGCGGCCTTTCCGGGGTGGAAGAACACGGGCAGCCAGCCCTCGGCGAGTTCGGCCGTCAGCTCGACGTTCTTCGGTCCGATCGCGGCCAGGGTGATGGGGATGCGGGAGCGGACCGGCTTGTTGAGGAGTTTCAGGGGCTTGCCGAGCCCGGTGCCCTGCTCGGCGGGAAGTGGAAGCGGGTACTTCGGGCCCGGATGCACCACCGGTTCGCCCCGCCACACCTGACGGCAGATCTCCACCACCTCGCGGGTGCGGCTGAGTGGCGCGTCGTACGGCACCCCGTGGAAGCCCTCGATCACCTGCGGTCCCGACGCTCCGAGGCCCAGCGTGAACCGACCGCCGGAGAGATCGTCCAGACCGGCGGCGGTCATCGCCAGGAGCGACGGCGTACGGGTGTAGACCGGGAGGATCCCGGAGGCGATCTCGAGGCGTTCCGTACGAGCCGCGAGGTAGCCCAGTCGGCTGACGGCGTCGAACGAGTAGGCCTCCGGCACGAAGGCGATCTCGACCCCCGCCGTCTCGAAATCCCTTACGGCACGGACCGATTCGACGAAGTCGCCGCTGTAATCCAGTGTCATACCGATGCGCATGCGAAGGCCCCTCGTCTTCTGACCGACTGACATTTTATCGAACGATCGTTTAACACCGTACCGGCCTTCCTGTCCAGGCGGAACCGGGTGACCTCACAGTCCTTCACCCCGTGTTGTTTCAAGCGATCATGTGCAGGCACCTTGACCGAGTGACGTGGCTCACCCTACGTTCGCGCTGGCCTTAACGAACGATCGATGAGTGACGCATGGCGTCGCTTCAGGGCGGCAAGGGAGGCCGAAGTGCTCGAAATCGATGGACTCGTCGTCCGGTACGGCGCTCGCGCACCCGTTCTGCGGGGGGTGTCCCTGGACGTCGGCGGCAGCGGCGTCGTCGCGCTCCTCGGCAGCAACGGCGCCGGCAAGACGACGCTCATGCGCGCCGTCTCCGGCACCCTCGGCCTGTACGGCGGCGGGGTCACCGAAGGCTCCGTCCGGTTCCGTGGCGAACCGATCACCGGTGCGGACACGGCCCGCACCGTGATGCACGGGCTCGTACAGGTACCGGAAGGACGGCACATCTTCGCCGGTCTGACGGTGGAGGAAAATCTGAACGCCGGTGCGCTCACCGTGCGGTCGTCGGCGGTGCGTGAGCGCACACGCCGTCGGATGTACGAACTCTTCCCGCAGCTCGCCGAGCGGCGACGCGCCCGTGGCGGGACGCTGTCCGGCGGCGAGCAGCAAATGCTCGCCATCGCCCGGGCGTTGATGGCGCAACCCAGGCTCCTGCTTCTCGACGAGCCGTCCCTCGGCCTCGCTCCGCGGCTGGTGCATCTCGTGGGCGAGACCATCCGCGAGATCAGCCGGGAAGGGGTCCCCGTCCTGCTGGTGGAGCAGAACGCGGCGATGGCGCTTTCGGTCGCCGACTCGGCCTGCGTGCTCGACCTCGGCCGAGTCGTACTGAGCGGACCGACGGACGAACTGGCGCAGAGCGACGACGTGCGACGCCTCTACCTGGGCGCGGACGCGGACGCCGGCCAGGGCGCCGGCGGGTCCGCACCGCGGCCCGGTCCCGGAACCGGAAACACGCCGACGCTCAGCAGGTGGTCCGCATGACGACGACTCCAACGGCGGCGGAACTGCGTGTCGAGGACGTGAGCGTGGTGTTCAGCGGCCTGCGCTCCCTTGACGGTGTGTCATTCACCGTGCGGCCCGGCACGATCCACGCCGTCATCGGTCCCAACGGTGCCGGGAAGACAACGCTGCTCAATGCCCTGTCGGGGATCTACCGTGTCGCCTCGGGCCGCATCCTGGTGGACGGCCAGGAGGTGACGGGCCTGCGTCCGGACCGGGTGGCACGGAGGGGAGTCGCCCGAACCTTCCAGAACATCGTCGTGTCACCGGTCGAGTCCACACTCGACAACCTCATGGTCGGCCGGCATCGGCTGACCCGGTCCGGCATCGCCGCGACCGCACTGGGACTGGGCCGCGGTGAACAGCGTGTCCACGAAGCGCGGGTGCGCGACATCGCGGAGTTCGCAGGCTTGTCCGGCGTTCTGGACCGCCCGGCGGCGAGTCTCGCCTACGGGGATCTCAAGCGCCTGGAGTTCGCGCGGGCGCTGTGCCTGGAGCCGCGGTTGCTCATCCTCGACGAACCGGTCGCCGGGATGAACACCGCGGAGAGCGCGGAACTCGCCCGGCTGGTCTCCGCGGCTCGTGACGCGCTCGGTCTGACCGTGGTGTTCGTCGAGCACGACATGGGAGTGGTCATGTCGATCGCCGACCGCATCACCGTCCTCGACTTCGGCAAGGTCGTCACGGACGGCACGCCGGAACACGTAAGGCAGCATCCGGAAGTGATCAGCGCCTATCTGGGAGCGCCCATGGAATCCGGAAACGACCAGGTGCCGGAGAGGTTGTCGTGATGACCCGCGGAGTCGAAATCCTGTTGAGCGGTGTGTCTTTGGGGTTGTTGTACGCCCTGATCGCGCTGGGCTTCGTCATCGTCTTCAAGGCGACCCGCACGGTGAACTTCGCGCACGCCTCGTTTCTGCTCTTCGGTGTGTGGGTGGTGGCGCAGACCAGCCCGCACATCGGCTTCGCGGCCGCCGTGGTGCTTGGCCTGGTCGCGGCCGGGACGCTGGGACTGGCGGTGGAGCGACTGCTGCTGTCCCGGGTCGACGGCCGCAAGCATGACGCGCTGGCGATCCTCACCATCGGGGTCAACGTGGTGCTCACCGCGGAACTGAGCTGGCGCATCGGGGAGAGCGTGCTGCCACTCGGCGCTCCCTGGGACGGACACGTGGTCCACTTCGGCTCAGTGGTACTGCCCTTGTCCGTGATCATCACCATCGTCACCGTGCCGCTGCTGATCGCCGGCCTCGCCGCGGTCCTCCGCCACACCGGCTGGGGCCTGGCCATGCGCGCCTCGATCGAGGACCGCGAGGGCGCGGCGCTCGCCGGTGTCCGGCTGAAGCGGGTTTCGGCAGGTGCCTGGATCGCGGCCGGCATCCTCGCCGTCGCGGCCGGCATCGGTCTCGCGTCGTTCCCCAGCCCCGGCGTGGCCGTGAGTACCGGGACCGCGGCCATCAAGGCGCTCCCCGCCGCGATCATCGGCGGCCTCGACTCGCTCGGCGGGGCGATCGTGGGCGGCCTGGTCATCGGCATCGCCGAGGTGACCGTCGCCGAGTACCAGGACACCCTCTCCTTCCTCGGGCGAGGGCTGGGGGACGTCGTGGCCTACGTGATCATGATCTGCATTCTGCTGTGGCGGCCCTCGGGCCTGTTCGGCGCGAAGGAGGTCAGCCGTGCCTGAGACGACGTCCCGGTTCCCCATGGCAGGGCGTGTGCCGGCCCTGTGTGCGCTGACCGCCGCCCTGGTGGTCCTTCTGGCACTGCCCCTGTATGTCTCCGCGTTCTGGCTGAACATGGGCCTGTTCGCGATGGCGGCGGCGGTCGGCGCGATCGGCCTCACCATCCTGCTCGGCGCGGCGGGACAGTTGTCCCTGGGACACGCCTTCTTCGTCGCCGTCGGCGCATACGGCTATGCCTTCCTGGCCGGAGAAAGCGGCGGTGGGATGTCCGGTCTGGGCCTCCCCCCGCTTCTCGCCGCAGTCCTGGCCGTCCTGCTGGCGGGCGTCTGCGGCCTGCTGTTCAGCCCGGTCTCCAGCCGCCTGCGCGGCATCTACCTGGGCATCGCCTCCCTGGGCCTGGTGTTCCTCGGCCACCATCTGCTGCAGAACATGAAGCCGGTGACCGGCGGCTTCGAGGGCCGGACCGTCGTGCCGATGTCGATCGGCGGGTTCTCCTTCTCCGACCAGGCGGACGTCAGCGTTCTGGGCGTTCCGTTCGGTGCCGCCGAGAGCCAGTGGTATCTGTTCCTCGTCGTCACCGTGGGGGCGGCGCTGCTCGGCCGCAACGTCCTGCGCGGCCGGCCCGGCAGGGCGTTGAGGCTCATGAGGGACAGCGAGATCGGCGCGGGCGCCATGGGCGTCGACATACGACGCACCAAGGCGGCCGTCTTCGTACTGTCGTCGATGTATGCCGGCGCTGCCGGTGTGCTCACGGCGCTGGCCTTCCAGCGCACCGTCCCCGACTACTTCAGCCTCCACCTGTCGGTCAGCTATCTGGTGATGGTCATCCTGGGCGGCCTCGGATCCGTGGGTGGCGCGATCGCCGGTGCGGTCTTCGTCGTGACGCTGCCCCTGCTGTTCTCCCGCTACGCGGATTCCCTGCCGTTCGTCACCGGGGCCGGCGGGCAGGGACTGGACGCGTCGACAGCGGCCCAGTTCGTGTACGGCGCGGTCGTCATCGTGGCCGTGATCGTCCAGCCGGGCGGTCTGGCGGCGCTGGCCGGCGCCGTTCGACCTCTACGAAGCCGCCGCCCGGCTGCGGCCGCCACTCCCTGAACCCCCGCTCCCCAGCCGTCCGTCGCCTCAGACACTCCAGACCCGCCCCCCACCTTGCCGGACGTGTGCTGTCAACCACCTCATCCGCTTCTCAGCGAGGAGACACACTGATGCACAAATCGCGCACAGTCGGCCTGGCGGCCACGGCCCTGGCCTTCACGCTGGCGGTTGCCGGCTGCTCCACCAAGGCCGAAACTGCCGGGACCGCCGCCGCGCCCGGGGTCAGCGACTCCACCATCAAGCTCGGGGTGCTGATGGATCTGTCGGGCCCGTTCGCGGGCACCGGCAAGACGATCCTCGACGCGAGCGACGTCGCCGTGAAGGAGATCAACGCGGCAGGCGGTGTCTGCGACCGGAAGCTGGCACTGGTCACCCGCGACCACGGCTACGACCCGCAGAAGGCCGTTGCCGCGTACGACGAGATGGATCCGCAGGTCCTCGGGTATCTGAACATCCTCGGCTCACCGGTCGTCACGGCGCTGCGGGACAAGATCGAGGCGAAGGACGAACTCGCCGGCCTGACCACGTTCGCGTCGACCCTGCTCGGGGACGAGCACCTGATCGTCCTGGGCGCCACGTACGACATCCAGACGATCAACGGCCTGGACTGGCTCGTGAGGAAGGGCGAGCTGCGCAGCGGCGATTCCGTCGGGCATATCTATCTCCAGGGAGAAATAGGCGAGAACAGCCTGCGGGGCAGCAAGTTCGCTGCGGGGAAGCTGGGGTTGAAGATCGTCGGCCAGCAGATCGACCCCACCGCGACCGACCTCACCAGCCAGGTCAACGCGCTCAAGTCGGCGAAGGTCAAGGCGATTCTGGTCGACTCGACGCCCAAGCAGGCGGCTTCGGTGGCGGCAGTGGCGCAGGCGGCCGGCATGGAGGTGCCGATCATGGGCGGGGTGTCGACCTTCGCCACCAGCCTGCTCAGGACGTCTGCGGCGCCCGCGCTCACCGAGCACTACTCCAGGCTCTCCGGTCTTGGCGGCATCGGCGAGGACAATGCCGCCGCTCGCAAGCTGGCCGCTGCCTGGAAGGACCAGTACGGCAAGGCGCCGGAGGCCAGCAGCGGAGTCGTCCACGCCTACGCCATGACCAAGCTCTACGCCGAGATAATCGGCAAGAGCTGCAAGGACCTCACCCGCCCGGGCGTGCTCAAGGCCCGCAGCTCTGTCACCGACTTCACGCTACCGGGCCTGCTCCCGCCTCAGGACTTCTCCGATCCCGCTGAGCCCAGTTCGCGCGAGGCCCAGGTGCTGGGTGTGGACAAGGGTGTCTTCGCCGGAGTCAAAGCACGCGGTGACTTCTTCGCATCGGACCTGGCGAAGGAGTACAAGGTTCCGTCGGCCGGATGACACTGGGGACTGTGCCCGGCGGGTCGGCGGTGGCGGTGTGCCGGCCCTCGGCTCCGCATGGCAGGAGAGCCGGCTTTGTCGATCGTTCGTTCATTCTGGGAGGCTGGGGCCATGGATACGACGAGCGGCAAAGCGGCGGGCAAGAGCGGCAAGGCGGGGGGCAACGGTTCCTCCAGCCCCCGGGGGAACGGCCGGGACGCCATCATGGACGCCGCACGAGATGTCTTCGCGGAGCGCGGCTACTTCGGCGCCTCCATTCGTGACATCGCCAAGCGGGCCGACATGAGTCTGTCCGCCCTTTATTACTACTACTCCGGCAAGGCGGAGCTCTTCCACGCGCTGATCGAGGACTCGCTCGACGACTACTTCCGTCACTGCGAGAAGGAACTGGCCAAGGCCGGTGACGACCCCGCCGCGCGGCTGGCCGCCCTGGTCAGAGTGACGGTCGATTACCGGGTCCGGCGGCGGGTGGAGAGTTTGCTGACCCTCCAGGAACTCCGTTACCTCGAACCCGAGTACCGCAACCCCATCATCGAAAGGCGGCATGCCGTATCGGGACTCTTCCAGAAGGCCATAGACGACGGCATGGCCGACGGAGTCTTCCGGACCCCGCACCCGGACGACGCCCGCCGGGCGGTCATGGCCATGTGTAACGCCGTCGCCCAGTGGTACGACCCGTCCGGCGACCTCGGGACGACGGAGCTGTGCGACCGGTACGTGCGGCTGGCGTTCGCACTGGTCGGGCACGGCGAGGCGCCGGCCCGGTAGGTCGCCCGCACTTTCGTCGCGGTCATTGACAGTGGCTGAGACAGCGGCCTAATTTAACGATCGTTCGACAAGTAACTTCCTCTGTATCGGCTGCGGCGCCGGCGGCGGCAGATCCGACACCGACTCGACCGACTGGAGCGTCCATGCAGACCAGCGGAATATCCGCAGTGGTGACCGGCGGCGCGTCGGGGCTCGGCCTGGCGACGGCACGGCGCCTGCTCAAGGCCGGCGCCCGCGTCACCATCGCGGACCTGCCCTCCTCGGACGGCGACCGCACCGTCCGCGACCTCGGCCCCGAGGCCGTTTTCGTCCCCGCCGACGTGACGAGCACCGAGGACATGACCGCCGTCCTCGACACCGCCGAGCGGACAGGAGCGCTGCGCGCGGTCGTCCACTGCGCGGGCCGTGGCGGACCGCTCCGCGTGGTCAACAAGGACGGCACCGCCGGTGATCTCGACCATTTCCGCGCCGTGGTCGACGTCAACCTGATCGGCACCTTCAACGTGCTCCGGCTCGCCGCCGCCCGCATGGCAGGCAACGAACCACTCGACGGGGACCGTGGAGTGGTGGTCATGACAGCGTCGGTCGCGGCGTTCGAGGGGCAGATCGGACAGGCCCCGTACGCGGCGTCGAAAGCCGGAGTGGCCGGCCTCACCGTGTGTGCGGCCCGGGATCTGGCGAGCAGGAGCATCCGGGTCGTCACCATCGCGCCCGGCTTGTTCGACACACCGATGCTCGGCAGGAGGCCGAAGGAGAAGCTCGACGCGCTCGCTGCCGCGGTGCCGCACCCGCCGCGCCTCGGTGCGGCGGACGAGTACGCACAACTCGCCCTGCACATCATCGACAACGCGATGCTCAACGGAGAGACCATCCGCCTCGACGGCGCGATCCGCCTGGCCCCACGCTGAAGGCCGGCGCTCAACCGCTACTCCCAACCGCGACCACCGCTTGGCCACCGCTTGGCCACCGAAAAGGAGCTTCCGTGGCAGACGAAGTACTGGTCGAGTACGGCGACGACGGCATCGCCGTCATCACCATCAACCGGCCCGAATCCCGTAACGCGGTCACCCGAGCCGTCGCGGAGGCGATCGCGTCCGCGCTGGACGAGTTGGACGAGCGTGACGACCTCGCGGTCGGCATCATCACCGGCGCGGGCGGCACCTTCTGCGCGGGCATGGACCTCAAGGCATTTCTGCGGGGCGAGCGCCCTCACGTGCAGGGGCGCGGTTTCGCCGGCCTCACCGAGACCCCGCCGCGCAAGCCGCTGATCGCCGCCGTCGAGGGCTACGCCGTGGCAGGCGGATGCGAGATCGCCCTCGCGAGTGATCTGGTCGTCGCCGCGGAGGACGCCAAGTTCGGGCTGCCCGAGGTCAAACGCGGTCTGGTGGCGGTGGCCGGGGGACTGCTGCGACTGCCGGGCCGGGTCCCGTACCAGATCGCGATGGAACTCGCTCTCACCGGCGATGTCCTCACCGCGGACCGGGCCCACCACTACGGACTGGTCAACCGGCTCACTCCACCCGGCGGCGCGCTGAAGGAGGCGAGGCTGCTGGCCTCCGCCATCGCCGCCAACGGTCCGCTCGCCGTACGGGTCACCAAACGCATCCTCGTGGAGTCTCCCGGCTGGCCACGCGACGAGCTGTTCGACCGTCAGAAGCCGATCGTTGAGCTGGTGTTCAACTCGGATGACGCCCGGGAAGGCGCGTCGGCCTTCACCGAGAAGCGCGCTCCCGTCTGGCGAGGCCGGTGAGCGGCCGGTGAACGACGAACAAGACCAGGAACGTGCGAACGGCGCCGTACCCGATGCGGCCCCGGGGCCGCTCACCGGGCTGCGGGTCGTCGAGCTCGGGGGCATCGGGCCGGGGCCGTTCTGCGCGATGCTCCTCGCCGACGCCGGTGCGGACGTGATCCGTGTCGAGCGCCCGTCGGACGTGGTCGGCAAGCCCGATCCCGTCCTGCACCGGGGCCGGCGCTCGGCCGCCATCGACCTCAAGCACCCGGAAGGCGTCGGCGCCGTCCTCGACCTGGTGGCGGATGCCGATGTCCTCCTGGAGGGCTTCCGGCCGGGGGTGGCCGAACGGCTCGGCGTGGGCCCCGGCCCGTGCCTGGAGCGCAACCCGCGCCTGGTCTACGGACGGATGACGGGATTCGGGCAGGACGGGCCGCTCGCGCCGCGGGCCGGGCACGACATCAACTACATCGCCCTGTCGGGGGCCCTGGGAGCCATCGGACCGACCGACGGACCGCCGGTCCTGCCGCTCAACCTGCTCGGCGACTTCGGCGGCGGTGGCGCCCTGCTCGCCTTCGGTGTGCTGTGCGCGGTCGTCCAGGCACGCGCCACCGGGAAAGGCCAGGTCGTGGACGCCGCCATGGTGGACGGGTCGGCTCAGCTGCTGGCCATGATCTACGGCCGTCTGCACCAGGGGCGGTGGACCGACCATCGGGGCGTCAACTACCTGGACGGCACAGCACCGTTCTACGGCGTCTACCGCTGCCGCGACGGCGAGTACGTCGCGGTCGGCGCGATCGAGGCGCCCTTCTTCGCCACCCTCCTGGAACGGCTCGGCCTGGTCGCGGATGCCGACTTCACCCAACAGTGGGACCGTTCCCGCTGGCCGGTCATGCGGCAGCGCCTGGCGGAGGTCTTCGCCGCCCGGACCCGCGACGACTGGGCCGCCGTGTTCGCCGACGCCGACGCGTGCGTCACCCCCGTGCTGTCGCTGGTGGAGGCACCGCGCCATCCTCACAACGCCGCACGCGGCACCTTCCTGACCGACGGCACGGGAGTCCTCCAGCCCGCCCCGGCCCCCCGGTTCGGTTCCTCCACCCCTCGCCGGCACCCCCGGCCGGCCCCCCTTCCGGGCGAGCACACAGCGCAGGTCCTCGCCGAGACAGGCCGGAACCCCGAGCAGATCAAGAAGCTTTTCGACGCGGAGGTCGTGCGATGAACCGGCGTACCACGCGAAAGCCCTGCATGGCCGGCCGCGGGCCGGCGCGTGAAGGGAGCGGCACATGACCGACTACTGGCCCACAGGACTGCCTCGCCGCCTCGACTACCCCGATGTCCCGCTCGGCGCGGTACTCGCCGGCTCGGCCCGCCGCTACCGCGACCGGGCGGCCATACGCGACGGCGACCAGGTTCTCACCTTCACCAGCCTGTACGAACAGGCTGCCGCGTTCGCACGCGGCCTCAGGGCGCACGGCATACGGCAGGGTGACGTGGTCGCCCTGCACCTGCCGAACACCCTGTGGTTCGCCGTCGCCTACTACGGCATCACGCTCGCCGGCGCGACAGCATGCCCGGCCAACCCCGCCCAGCCGGCCAGAGCCCTGCGCGCCCAGCTCGCCGACTGCTCCGCGGCGGCCGTGGTGACCCATCCGGAGCCGGCACCGGTGCTGGCCGAGGCGATCGACGGGCTGCCGGTCCGACTGGTCGTCATCGTGCCGCCCAGCGCATCGGCCCCTGCCAACAGGCCGGAGGACTGCGCAAAGCTCTTCGGGAAGGCGGGCACCCCCCTGGAGGCCCTCGTCGCAGGCCAGAGCACCCACCCGCCAGAGGTGCTGGTCCCCACCGACTCCGTCGCCCAATACGGGTACACCGGCGGAACCACCGGAGCACCCAAGGGAGTGCGCATACTGCACCGCAACATCGTCGCCAACACCATCCAGGTCGCCTGCTGGCGCTCCGGGGCGCTCCCCGGGCTCGACAGCGAAGGCGGTGTGGTGCTGAACCCCTTGGAGACCTCCGGCGACTACGCCCTGGCACCGGGTACCTACGCCACGCTGTGCATCTCGCCCTTGTTCCACGCCCTTGGCCTGATCAGCCTCAACTTCTTCCTCCTGTGCGGCGCCACCACCGTCCTGAGCGGCCGCTTCCACGCGGAGTCGTACCTGGAGCAGGTGGAACGGCACCGGATCGCGTACATCCCGGGCGCACCGGCGCTCTATCACGCCCTGCTGGCGACACCGGGCATCCGCACGCGGGACCTCAGCTCGGTCAGGGCCGTGGTGTCGGGCGGCGCCCCCATCGACACGGACTCGTTGGAGAAGCTGACAGAGGTCTTCCCCAACGCCGCCGTCATCGAGGGTTACGGCCTGACGGAGGCGACAGCAACCGTGTCCAGCGGCCCGATCGCGACGGCCGGGCTGCGCAAGCCGGGCAGCCAGGGGGTCCCCCTGTTCGACACCGAGGTGGAGATCCGGGACCCGCTGCATCCCGGCCGGAAGGTGCCGCGGGGCGAGCGCGGCGAGATCTGGATGCGGGGCCCTCAGGTGGCCTCGGGCTACCTCGGCCGCCCGGACGAGACCGCCGCGCAGTTCGTCGACGGCTGGCTGTGCACCGGCGACACCGGCCACCTCGACGCGGACGGCTTCCTGTACGTCTCCGGCAGATCAAAGGACATGCTCATCTACAAGGGCTACAACGTGTACCCGCGCGAGCTGGAGGACATCCTCGGCGGACACCCGGCAGTGCTCCAGGCGTCGGTCGTCGGAAGGGCGGTGCCTGCCGTCGGCGAGATCCCCGTCGCCTTCGTGGTCCCCGCCGCTGAGCCGCGCGCGATGGCCGAGGAGCTGATGGAGTACGTCGCGGAGCGCGTGACGCCGTACAAGCGGATCAGAGAGGTCCGTTTCGTCGACGAACTTCCCGTGTCTCCGGCCGGAAAGGTGCTGAAAACCGAGCTCCGCCGCCTGGCCCGGACGACTCGGGACCTGGGCGAACCCCCCTCGGGCACACAGGAAACCGGCACGCCGGACACGGCGGAAAGGCAGGTCTGACATGCGTGACGCGGTCATCGTGGACGCCGTACGTACCCCCGTGGGCAAGCGGAACGGCTCGTTGAGCGGTATTCACCCGGTAGACCTGTCCGCCGTAGCGCTGCGGGCCCTGGCCGAACGCAACGACCTGGACCCGGCGTTGGTCGAGGACGTGCTGTGGGGCTGCGTCTCCCAGACCGGTGAGCAGGGCGGCTGCGTCGGCCGTTTCGCCGTCCTGGCCGCCGGATGGCCTGAGGAAGTGCCGGGCGTCACCATCGACCGGCAATGCGGATCCTCGCAGCAGGCCGCGCAGTTCGCCGCCGCGGGAGTGATGAGCGGCCAGTACGACATCGTGGTCGCGGGCGGCGTGGAGTCGATGAGCCGCGTACCGCTGGGCTCCGGCCGCGAGCGGGGCCCAGGCGAACCCTTCGGCCCTGCCGTGCAGGCCCGGTACGGCGTCTCGCGGTTCAGCCAGGGGCTGGGCGCGGAGGAGATCGCGCGGCGCTGGCGGCTGAGCCGGGAGCAACTCGACGCGCACAGCCTCCGGTCGCACGCCAACGCGGCGGCAGCGATCGACGAGGGGCGGTTCAAGTCCCAGATCGTGCCGGTGGACGTGACGGACGAGGACGGTTCCGTACGCACCGTCGACACGGACGAGGGAGTACGGCGGGGCGGCACGGCCGCCACGATGGCGGGTCTGAAGCCCGCGTTCACCGAGGACGGCGTGGTCACGGCCGGCAACTCCTCGCAGATATCGGACGGTGCCTCGGCGCTGCTGGTCATGAGCGGCGAGAAGGCGCGTGAACTCGGTCTGCGCCCGATCGCCCGCTTCCACTCCTTCGCCGTCGTCGGAGTCGACCCCGTGACGATGCTCACCGGCCCCATCCCGGCCACCGAGAAGGTCCTGAAGCGCGCCGGTCTGGGCATCGAGGACATCGGAGCCTTCGAGATCAACGAGGCGTTCGCCAGCGTGACCTGCGCCTGGCTCGCCGAGACCGGCGCCGATCCGGACCGGCTCAATCCCGACGGCGGCGCCATCGCCCTCGGCCATCCCCTGGGAGCCTCCGGCGCCCGGCTGACCACGACGCTGGTCCACCACATGCGAGCCACCGGCGCCCGCTACGGCCTGCAGTCGATGTGCGAGGGCGGCGGCATGGCGAACGCCACCGTCCTGGAACTCCTTCCCCGCTGAGCCCGAGCAGCCCGAGCCCTGGGGCCCGCTCGACAAGGCGCCCACAACCGAGGAGTGCGAAAAGCCAATGGAACCAGACGAGTTCGACGCCGTTCTGGCGGCGGTGCGGGCCTTCGTGCGCGAGAAGGTCGTCCCGCGCGAGAACGAGATCGAGGAGAAGGACGAGATCCCGGCGGACCTCCGCGAGAAGGCCGCGGCCATGGGCCTGTTCGGCTACGCGCTGCCCCAGGAGTACGGCGGCCTTGGCTTCTCCATGACGGAGGACGTACGCCTCTCCCTGGAGATCGGCTACACCACACCCGCGTTCCGCTCGATGTTCAGCATCAACAACGGGGTCGCCGGCCAGCTCCTGGCGAGTTCCGGCACCGAGGAGCAGAAGCGGCGCTATCTGCCGCGGATGGCCGCCGGGGAGTTGATCGCGGCCTTCACGCTCACGGAGGCGGAGGCGGGCTCGGACCCCAGCGGTATCAGGACCCGTGCCGTACGCGACGGGGACGGCTACGTCCTGAACGGCAGCAAACGGTTCATCACCAATGCCCCGCTCGCCGGTGTCTTCATGGTGTTCGCCCGCACCGGGCCGCAGAGCACGGGCGCCGAAGGGATCTCCGTCTTCGCCGTCGATGCTGACAGCCCCGGCGTCACCGTGGGGCCGAGGGACCACAAGATGGGCCAGTCGGGGGCCTTGAGCGCGGAAGTCTTCTTCGACGACGTACGCCTTCCGGCGAGTGCCCTCGTCGGAGAACGCGAGGAAGAGGGATTCCGCACCGCCATGCGGTCGCTGGCCAGGGGACGTCTGAGCGTCGCGGCGATGTGTGTGGGGCTGGCCGGGCGCATCCTGGACGAAAGCGTCGCGCACGCCTCGGTCACCCGGCAGGGCGGACGTCCCATCGGCGAGTTCCAGCTCGTCCAGGCCATGCTCGCCGAATCGCACGCCGAGATGTACGCGGGCCGCGCCATGGTCCTTGAGGCGGCCCGCGCGTACGACTCGGACGAGGACCGCAGGCTGGCGCCGTCCTCCACGAAACTGTTCTGCAGCGAGATGGTGGGCCGGGTGGCCGACCGTGCCGTCCAGGTTCACGGGGGCATGGGATACATGCGCCACGTTCCCGTCGAGCGCTTCTACCGGGACGTGCGACTGTTCCGCATCTACGAAGGGACAAGCGAGATCCAGAAGCTCATCGTGGGCAGGCAGTTGCTGCGGGAGCACGCGTGACGGGCGCCGCGGGCGGCGGCCCCCTGAGGGTGAACGTGGCAGACGCCGAGCGGACGGCAGAGAGCGGGATGGCAGACGCCGAGCGGACGGAACAATCCCAACCGGCACCCAGCGGTCACGACGCGGCCAAGCCGGCCGGGCCGCTGGCGGGCATCACGGTGGTGTCCCTGGAGCAGGCGGTGGCGGCTCCCATCTGCACCCGCACCCTCGGTGACTTCGGGGCTCGGGTGATCAAGGTGGAGAACCCGGAAGGCGGTGACTTCGCCCGGCATTACGACGACGTGGTGGGCGGCATGGCGGCGCACTTCGTATGGGTCAACCGGGGCAAGGAGTCGGTCACGCTGAACCTGAAGGATCCGGCCGGGATGGCGGTACTCCACCGGTTGCTCGACCGCGCCGATGTGATGGTCTCCAATCTTGCTCCCGGTGCCACGGCGAGGCTCGGAATCGCGCCCGCCGACCTGGCCGTCAGCCACCCGGAACTCATCGCCGTGGAGATCGACGGCTACGGGCCGGGAGGCCCGCTGTCCCACAAGCGCGCTTACGATCTGCTGGCCCAGGCGGAGTCGGGCGCATGCGCGATGACAGGCTTTCCCGGTGCGCCGGCCAAGCCCGGCCCGCCGATGGCCGACGTGTGCACCGGCCTGTATGCCGCGTTGTCGGTTCTGGCGCTGCTCTGCGGCAAGGAGCGTGGCCATGGTCGCGGCGCCGCCGCGGTCGCGGTGAGCCTGTTCGACACGATGACGGAGTTGATGGGGTATCAGCTCACCTACACGCTGCACACGGGTGTGGACCAGCAGCCGGTCGGCATGGGCTCGCCCGCGGTGGCGCCGTATGGCGCCTACCGCACAGCGGACGGCCAGACCGTCGTGCTGGGCACGACGAACGACCGCGAATGGCGGCGCTTCGCGCGTGACCTGCTCGGCCGGTCCGACCTGGCCGACGACGAACGCTTTCGTACCGCCTCCGGCCGGGTCGCGCACCGTGAGTTCCTGGACGCGGAGATCGCGGACTGGTGCGCACGCCATGACCTGACGCAGGTGCAGACCGACGCGGATGCCGCAGGGATCGGGAACGCCCGGTTCAACACACCGAGCGAGGTCATAGCCCATCCGCATCTGATGGCCCGCGACCGGTGGCGCCGGATCGACACACCTCACGGTCAGGTACCCGCCCTGCTTCCGCCTCCGGTCATCGCCGGCTACGAGCCACCGATGGGTGGGATCCCCGCACTCGGTCAGCACACCGACGCCCTGCTCACCGAACTCGGCGTCACCGAGGACGACATCGCCGTACTGCGCGCACAAGGCACGGTGGCCCCGGCCCCTCGCTGAGGTGCCGGATCCATGCCTCGACGGCGCCATCGGGATGACCCTGGGCGGTCGCAGCGCCTACGAAGACCGTGGGCAATGCTGACCCACTGAGGGCCCGCGACCTCTGCCAGGCCCTCGACTTCGAGCTGCACCTCTGGGAGGTCACCGTCTGGAACGACGGGTCGCGCCAGCTCCGCGGACATTCTCCGCAGATGCCCGCCTGCATCGAGTCCGCCAGTACAGGGACGGGCCCAACGCGATCCTCAACTTCCCGTGCGACGCCTCCACTTGGCAGAGCTGGTACTAGTAGGCGTTGGGCTCATTCCCGCCGGCCAGCCGCGCGGTGAAGAAGCGGATGAGTCCAGCCGTCGCAGGGGGGAGCACGCAGAGAGCGAGGAATCGTCAAATTCTGTGGACGGTCTGCGCGGGAATCAGGGCTGTGTTCGTGGTGAGCGGGTCGTGTCGTAGCCGAAGAGGGCCTGGCCCTCCTGGCGGACCGGACGAGACCCGGGGCCGTCTCAGGCGGCGGGCCGCATGTGCTCCTGTGTCCATTCCTCGAAGCTGGTGAGTGGGATGCCCAGGTCCCTCGCGTACTGCGGGCGGCCCGGCTGGCCGGCTACGTTCAGCCACTCGTGGTTGGCGCCCATCGCCGGCATTCCGGCGGTGAGGGCCTCCTCCTCGGTCATGTCCGGCGCGGACAACTGCGTGCCCAGAGCGTGGGAGAGGACCTCGGCGATCTCCGTCATCGACAGGTAGTCGCTCGCCAACTCCAGTTCGACCCTGTCGAATCGCTCCGGCGCGGTGATGGCCGCGGCGGCCGCCCTGCCGATGTCGTCTACTGCGACCAGGGACAGCCGGGTCTCGGGGTTCAGAACGCTCACCAGGCCGCCTTCTATGCCGCGCGGGAACAGAAACGCCATGGACGGGAGGAAGTTCTCCATGAAGAAGCCCGGCTTGAGAAGCGTCCAGTGGGGGAAGCCGGCCGCGCGGACCCGGTCCTGGATCGCGCTCTTGGCGCCCAGGGTGGGTTCCATCGAAGCCCAGCGGCCTTCGGCCCAGCCGGGAGTTTCGGTGTGCTGGCCGGCGCCGGTGACGGATGTGTGCACGAACTGAGGCACTCCGGCGGCTTTCGCGCCCTCGATGAGGTTGACGCCCTGGGCCACCTCCCCTTCGAAATCGAAGCCTTCCGCGGTGATGCCGGGCATCTGCACGGAGAAGACGGCGCAGGCGCCCTCGGCGGCCCGGATCACGGAATCACGGTCGTGAAGGTCGCCGGTGACCAGTTCGGCGCCGAATGCCTCGACGGCCTTGGCCCGGTCGGTGGCTGGGTCGCGCACCAGGGCGCGGACGGGAACGCCCGCCGCGAGCAGTGCGCGGGCGGTGGCCCCGCCCTGCCTGCCGGTAGCTCCGGTGACCAGGACGGGTGCGGAGTTTGTGGACATGACGCTTCCTCGGGTTACTCGCCGATTAAACGGCGGGGCCCGCCGTTTATGGTCCGCTACGATACGGCGGGGCCCGCCACTTATCAATCCTGGAGGTGATGCCATGCCCGAGGGCCAGCGTGCGGACGCCCGACGCAACTACACGCGAATCCTCGCCGTGGCCGAGGAAGAGGTCGCTGTCCATGGTGCTGACGCCTCCCTGGAACAGATCGCCCGCACTGCGGGGGTTGGCTCAGCAACCGTGCGCCGACACTTCCCCACGCGCCGCGCACTGTTGGAGGCAGTCTCCCGGAAACGGATCGAGGCCCTGTGCGTCCGCGCCCATGAGCTGACCGGCAAGGGCGACAGCCGGAACGCGCTCCTGGAATGGCTTGATGACGTCGTCGCCTACTCCGTCTCCGCCCGGGGGCTGGCGGCAGCACTGGCCTATGACGGCCCGGTGCACGAGAACAGCTGCTCGGCGGCCCTGGAAGAGGCGGCAGGCCCCCTGCTGCGCCGCGCCGTGCAGGACGGCGCGCTGGTGACAGGCGTCACTGTCGCTGACCTGATCACGCTGGTCGTCGGCATCGTCCTGGCCACGGAGCACTACCCCGACCCCGCCGCCCAGGCGGACCGGCTGTTCCGGCTGGCCGTGGCGGGACTGAGTCCGCAGCGCTGAACTGGGTACACAACCGGCACAACCGAGAACGGGCCGACACCATGAACGGGGCACCCCCGGCGAGGGGATGCCTTCACGTCTCGGCGCGGCGGAACTTACGGTTTGTGGGTTACCCAGAGCAGTTCCGCCGGCCAGCGGTGTGCCCAGTCGGGTGGGTCGGTTTCGTTGTAGCCGTTGGGTGTTCCGGGTTCGGGCCGCGGCTCGATGAGGTCGTCGATGATGAGACCCGCGCCGCGTAGGACCTTGACCCAGTCGCCGTAGGTGAGCTGATAGCTGGTCGCGCCGTCGTCTTCGGCGATGGTGTTCAGCCCGAAGTAGTCCTGCTGCAGCGTCGTGGTCACGCGGCTGGCGGCTTCGTCGTAGCAAGCTTCGAACCATGGGCTGGCTACGTTGAACACCAGGCGCCCGCCTCGGCCCAAGACGCGTGCGGCCTGCGGGACGGCCAGGTGCGGGGGCGCCCAGCTGAGCCCACCGAAGTCGCAGAACACCAGGTCGAAGCTGTCGGCGGCGAAGGGGAGTTGTTCGGCGGCGCCTTGCACCAGCGGGTAGCGCGCCGCTCCCATCGCGCGGGCCGCTGCGGCGAGTTGGGCTTCGGACAGGTCGAGCCCGACCACGGTGGCGCCCTCGGCGGCGAGCGCCCTGGACCACTGGCCCGCGCCGCAGCCGAGTTCGAGGACGCGCTTGCCGGTGACGTCGCCCAGGGCCTGCAGGTGCGCGTCGGGGATGGAGTACATGCCCCACAGCCGGGGTGTGGCGCCGATTTGCGGGTCGTGCTCGTGCTGGTAGGCGCCGCTGATCCGGTTCCAGAACCGCCGGTTGGCGGGGATGCTGTCCACGTGCCGACTCCAGCACTGCCTGCCGGGGGCGGTCAACACGACTAGGGCACTGGCCGGCCCTCGCCTCGGTCCGGCCCTGGCTCGGCCCATGAGCCGCCGGACGAGCCCTAGCCCACAGTCACATCACGCCGGAAATCCCGCTTCGGGCAGGGGAACGTCCAGGACACCCTGCTGAAGAACTACGAGGTCATCGTGCAGCGGATCATGGCGGCCGGAAAGCCGTGTACAGGCTTGCATCGGGCATCGTAGTCGCGGTCTTGCCAAGGGAATCAGGTTGTCCGAGCTCCAGGTCGAAGCAGCCGACCGCCTCGACCTGGAGCCCAGCGCGACTACTGCCGGACATACTCCTCAGCGTTGATGTCCAAATCCGTCAGCGCCCGTCTCGCATCACCCGCGCGTACTTTCGCTTCCACAACGCTGTGCGGCAGAAATCCGTATCACTCTTCTCCATAGCATGATCAACCGCATTTGAAGCTTATTTCAGCGCAAAGAGTGCCTTCTCCGCCTTGCGCCCGGTAGCGTGAGCCGTGGAATACGGGTGTGAGGGGGGCTTGCCATGGATCCGATTGCGCTGGCCGCAGGGACCGCTCTGGTCGGGGCTATGGCCCACGATGCGTGGGAGGGAGCCCGAATAGGGGTGACGGCACTGTGGCGCCGCGTACGGCCCGAGCAGGCGGACACTGTTGCTGCGGAACTGGCTGAAACCCGTGCGCAGATGGTGGCCGCTCGAGCGGCTGGAGAGAACGAGACGGAGCAGGCTCTGGCGGCGGACTGGCAGTTACGGCTTCAGGCGCTGCTTCGCGCCGATCCGGCGATAGCTGTTGAACTGCGGCAGCTGTTGGACACCCATCTCACGCCCTTGCTCACTGCCGATGAGCGATCCACGGTCGGCTCCTTGGTGATGAGGGCGCAAGCCTCTGGCAGCGGGCGGGTGTACCAGGCCGGACGGGACCAGCACATCACCGAGCGATGAGCGCGCCCGAAGACGTCTCGTCAGACGGTGAACCGGGGCGTCTGGACGCCCGCGCGTCGGACAGCGCACGGATCTACCAGGCTGGTCGGGACCAGTACATCGCCGAGCGCGATCTCCATGTGCACTACGAAACCGGCGTGCGACGGGCACGCCGGGCCGTGGACGCCACCCCCACCACGGAGTGCCCCTATCCGGGTTTGGCGGCCTTCGCTGAGGACCAGTCCGGCTGGTTCTTCGGCCGCGACGCGGTGACGGCGGACCTGCTCGTCCGCCTGGACGAGCGCCTGCGGTACGGCGGGGCGCTCGTCGTCGTTGCCCCCTCCGGGGCGGGCAAGTCCTCCATTCTTCGCGCGGGTCTGCTGCCCGCGCTGGCCCGTGGTGCGCTGCCCGCGGCGGGATCGGCCCACTGGCCCCGGGTCCTTCTGACCCCCAGCGCTCATCCATCGGCAGCATTGTTCGCGCACCTCGCCCAAGCCGTCGGAGTGAACCCACAGAACGCGTCCGCGGCCCTCAACATCGGCTCGCAGACATGCGTGGCCGTTCTACACGCAGCGATCGCAGGCGCCGGCCAGTCCGGCAGACGCCTCGTTCTGGTCGTGGACCAACTGGAGGAGCTGTTCACCCTCTGCGGGAGCGAGCAGGAGCGGCGGGACTTCCTCGATGTACTGACTGGCCTCGCCAGTCCCCAGCCCGACGGGACCGGGCCGACGGCACTGGTTGTGCTGGGCTTGCGGTCGGACTTCTACACCCCGTGCGCCGACTACCCCCAGCTGCGTTCCGCTCTGCAGGAGAGGCAGCTGGTGCTCGGTTCCATGACTCAGGAGGAGTTGCGGGAGGCGATCACCCTGCCGGCCAGAGCCGTCGGCCTGGAGGTGGAACCAGGGCTCGTCGAACTGCTGCTGCGTGACCTGGGCGTGCACACCCAGGGCTACGAGACCGGACGGCTGCCCTTGCTGGCGCACGCGCTGCGTGCCACCTGGCAGCAGCGGCACGGCCACTTACTGACCGTCGAGGGGTACCAGGCGACTGGCGGGATCCGCAACGCCATCACCACGACTGCCGAGAGGATCTTCCACAGCCTGCAACCGGAAGAGCAGAAGATCGCGCGCCCGCTGTTCCTGAGACTCGTGAAGATCGGCGACGGAGTCGAAGACACCCGCCGCCGAGTGTCCCGTACCGACCTGATCGACATGGGCCCGGGTCCGGCCGCCGTCATCGCGGCCTTTACCAACGGGCGCCTGCTGACCCAGCACCAGGACACCATCGAAATCGCCCATGAGGCGCTGCTTCAGGCGTGGCCACGGCTGCGCGAGTGGATCGAGGCCGACCGTGCGGGCCATCTCCTCCACCAGGACCTCGAAGAAGCCGCCGCTGCGTGGACGCGTTCGCATCACGACACCGGCATGCTTTATCGCGGTCAGCGCCTGGAGACAGTCCGCGTTTGGGTGAATCGCTCGCACCACGCCCACTTCAGCCCTGTGGCCTCCGCGTTCCTCGGCGCCTCGATCCACCACTCCCGGCGCGGAACACGGATCCGCCGCGCCGCGATCGCGGTCCTCACCGCCCTGGCGCTCATCGCTTCCACAGCCGCCGTCCTCGCCTACCAGCAGCGTTCCAGCGCACAGGCGCAGCGCGACGCAGCCGTCTTCAGCCAGGTCAAAGCAGAAGCCGGGGGCCTGCGCGGCAGTCAGGCGTCCCTGGCAGCCCAACTCAATCTGACAGCCCACCGGATGAGGCCTGACGATCCCGACCTACGGACACGGCTCATCGAGGACGCCAGCATGCCCTTGTCGCGACCACTGCCCGGCGGGAGCGGGCCCTTCCAGGACGTGGCGTTCAGCCCGGACGGGGACCTGCTCGCTGCCGGCAGCGACGACGGCTCAGTGCAACTGTGGCGATTCACAGATTCCAACGCAGTCGAACCGATTAGCCGCGCCGCGAGCGACGCGTATGACGGTCCAGTCAACGCCGTCGCCTTCGGCTCGGAGGGAGGACTCTTGGCCACGGCGAACAACGATGGGTCGATCCGGCTCTTCGACCTCGCCGACCCCGCGCACCCGCGTCAGCTCGGCCGCACACCCACGACCAGCCGGGCAGTGGGTCCGGCGGCGGTCGGAGTCGCTATCAGCCGCGACGGAAGGGTCATGGTCAGGGCGACCAATGACGAACAGGTCCAGGCGTGGGACATCAGCGATCCGCGGCGGCCCCGCCTTCTTGGCCGAACACCAGCCAGTCCTGACGTCTGGGCCATCAGCTCGGTGGCCTTCAGCCCTACGGGACGCTATCTGGCAGGTGGCAGCGACGACGGCTCGGCGCAGTTGTGGGACATGCGCGATCCCGCGGCCCCCGTGCCGCTCGGCCACACGACCGACATCCCCGCATCTGATACCTACGAAACGGAGGGCGGCGTCGCCTTCAGCCCGGGCGAGAAGACCTTGGCGACTGCGGGAAGCGACGGGTTCGTTCGACTGTGGGATATATCGAACAAGAATCACCTGACCTTGCTGGGCAGCCCCCTCCAGCAGCAGTTCTCAGCCGTCACGGACGTGGCCTTCAGCCCAGATGGCCGCACTCTTGCCAGCACAACCGCCGCTCAGTACGTGTGCGTCTGGAATCTGGCCGATCTGGAGGATGTGCCGTTGATGGAGCCCTTGCGTGGCCATCTCATTGGCGCGAATTCCCTGGCATTCCGGCCGGGCGACGCCAGCCTCGTCACGGCCGGCGCGGACCCGGCTCCCCTGCTGTGGCATCTGCGGAAGACCGTAATGAACCGTGATGCTGGACTGGTTGTGGCGGAGTCTTTCGCCCCCGATCGGACCATGGTCACGGTGAGCGGGGACGGCGCGATTCGCCGCTGGAGCATCCGCAATGTGGGGAATCCAGAAATCTTGGAGAGCGGGTGGTTCGACCGCTCTTCGCGCGACACTCTGATAGAGGAATGGCCTTCGGTCATCGCCTTGAGTCCGGGCGGAGACGTGATGGCTGTGGCTCGCGAGACCACTGGCGTGGAGCTCTGGGACATCGCAGATCTCCGCAATCCGGAGCTGGTGGGAACCGTTCCGAAGACACGCGATGCCGTCTTCACATCACTTGCTTTCAGCCCGGACGGCCGCCTGCTGGCCGGCGGGGACCAACTCACTCCGTGGCTTTGGGATGTGACGGATCCGCGTCATGCCAGGTTGGTCAAGCGGCTCCCCCGAAGTGGCGCAGAGCTGATCCACCTGGAACAGCTGGCATTCAGCCCTGACGGGAATTTACTTGCCGGACTGAACGGCCCAGAGAAGCAGGTGAGCCTTTGGGACGTGAGGGATCCCGTGCACCCCGATCTCGTCGGCCAGACGCAGCACATCTCGGCTGATGGAGAGTACGCCGTAGCGATGGCCTTCAGCCCGAAAGGGAACCTCATCGCCACGGGTAGCGACAAGGGGAAGATACGCCTGTGGACCGTTTCCGATACAGGAGTCCCCTCGTTCGCGGGCGCTACGGAAGTACCCACCGGAGATGTGGCGACCATTGCTTTCAGCCCTGACGAGCGCATCCTTGCTACAGGCGGCGGCGACAGCATGCTCAGGCTGTGGGACGTGTCCAAACCCTCGAAGCCCGTGGCCTTCGGAGAGCCCCTCACCGGCCACACCCGCACCATCGACACCGTAGCCTTCGCCCCGAACGCACCCGTCCTGGTCAGCGACAGCTACGACGGAACTGTTCGACTTTGGCCCACCGAGACCAGCTTCGACATCGACTTGGTCTGCAAGGCGTCTGCGGGCACCCTCACACGTGATCAGTGGCGCATACACATGCCCGGACTGCCCTACGATCCCCCCTGCCCGTAGACCAGCCCGTGACGAAACCGGCGCCGTTCGACGGCCCCACACCGTCCGGGTGCTGGCTCCAGGGACGTGATGCTGTTCGGTCCTTGTGCCGTGGGGACTGGCCGCTGGCATGCGAGGGCAGACCGAGACCGTCTACACGGCCACCGATCTCGCTGCCCACCAGGCCGATCCGGCCGAGATCTCAGACTGGGCCCGCGGACACTGGATCATCGAAAGCACCGTCCACTGGACCAAGACGTCACCTTCGCCCATGACGCCAGCCATGTCCGCCACGGCACCCCCGCCGTCATGAGCACCCTGCGCGACCTGGCCTGCGCTGCCCTCCACCGCGGCGGCTGGGCCAACATCGCCAGCGGACGCCGCGCCCAGACCGCACCCGAAACCGCTCTCACTCTCCACGGCATCCCATGATCAAAACAGACGAAGGCCACTCTCCCCGGAGCCCTGCGTTCAGGCCCCGCGTGAACTGCATGGGGGCTGCGCCCGTCACCTCTTCACGCGTCCACGGATCGCGAGCGCCGCAAGACCGAGAAGAACAGGCTCCGAGAACCGTGATGCCATCTCGATGTACCTGCCGGCCGTCGTCAGGTCCTGGCCGCTGGAGCGGAACACGACCGAGTTGAGTGTGACGTTCAGCGCCTTCTCGAACCGCGCGCTGGTGAACCTGTTCCCGGTGGGGTTCTTCGGGTCGTCCTTGTCAATCTCGAAGGTAGCCTTGCCCCCGCCGGGCGGTACTACGCCCGTCGCCTCTTGCTTCAGGGAGCTCTGGGGGAGGCCGAAGCCCATCATCAGCAGAATGGTGATGAGCATCGACACAGCCAGCCAACCGAGGGCACGCGAAGCGCGCAGACCGTAGCCGGACATCAGCCAGTAGGCCCACAGCAGGCGCCGTTCCCCGGGTGGGGTGCCGGTGCGGTCGTGGCGGCGCATCTCCATCTCGCCGTAATAGAAGTCGGTGGCGCCAGGCTCGTTCTTGCTGTCCTCGAATGCCTTGCGCAGCTGCCGGTAGAGCGCGGCAATGGCTTCCGGTGCGGGAGGGAGAACGGAACCAGGGGCGTGATGCCCAATGCGCCAGTGCCGGAGTGAAGGGGCCTGGAGTGTGAGACCGGCCGTTTGCGCGCGCCAATGGTGTTCCTCTGCCAGGACGCGCCGGCGGGTCCACTTGTACGGCCATATGCCGCGGCGGTGCAGGCCGGTGGGGGTGGAGGCGAAAGTACAGCTGCCTTCGAGACGAATCTGGTCCAGGTGGAAGGCTCCGGCGAATCGGCACTCGCTCAAGTCGGTGTCGGTCAGGGCCAGGTTCGCGGCGTCCACTCCGCCTACAGAGACCACCCGCACCCTGTCTTCGGAGCCGGCCAGCAGGCTCTCGTCCACGACCCTGCCGCCGCTGGTGAATGGGGCGGGATCGCCGCTGGTGAATGGAGTGGGGTAGGCAGAGATCGCCACGGGGCAAGAGAGGACAGCGTAGCTGAGGTCCACTCTTGCGTAGCGGAGGAGTAGCGTCGCCGTTGAATCCCACCGCGTCCTCCCACAGCGCACCATGCGCGCTGCGATTTGCAGCGTTACCGGCACCTCGAACAGTGCACCGGACAGGTCGACCTCCTTCATACACACCACAGGCCCCAACCACGACGCCGCCGTGAACTGCGCGCCGGTGAACCGGGCGATGTCCGAGAACTGCGCCCCCTCGAACCAGGTAGCGGCAGAGAACTCGGCACGAATGAACCCTGCCGTGCGAGAGAACTGCGCATGGATGAACCAGGCGTCGCCGGAAAACCGTGCCGCATCGAACCAGGCACCCGAGAACTGCGACTGGGCGAACCAGGCATCGCCGCAGAAGTGGGTCCCGTCGAATCGAGCGTCGTTGGAGAACTGTGTTCTTCCGAACCCCGCGGTGTGGGAGAACTCCGCACGCGTGAACAGGGCGTCGTCGGCGAACCGGGCTCCGTCGAACCGGGCGGCCCCGGAGAACTGCGCGCCTGTGAATCCCGCGATGCCGGAGAACCGGGCTTCCTCGAACCGCACGGCGTCCGAGAACTGCGCGCGGTCGAACCCTGTGTCGCCGCAGAAGTGAGCATGAGTGAACCCCGCGACACCAGCGAACCGCGCATGAGCAAACCAGGCATCTCCGGAGAACCGGGCCTCGTCGAACCAAGCGCTGCCGAAGTGAGGTTGTCCCGTGGCGGGGTCGTGGAGAGCGCGCAAGAGGGAAGAGAGGAGCGACTCGGTGAAGGGGGTGCCGCGGTGGTCGATGTCAGCACTGGGGACGAGGCTGGCCAGGTAGGCGTCGCGGTTGGTGTCGGCGAGGTGGGCCAGGCACGCTGTGTGGCCGGGCACATGGATACCGCGGCAGCCCACGGGGTCCGTCGCAGGGTCGGCGCCGTGACGACAGTGCGGCCACAGCGGCGGCTCTGGGTTCGGTGAAGGCTCAGACACACCGAGATCGACGCCACAACATCCCCTTTAGTTCCCGCAGTTCACCGGCAGGGGTCAGGTATGAACCTGATCGGCTAGGAGATCGCCGCCCTGCATCTTCGGGCGTTCCTCAGACCATTTCCTGTGTGGCGAGGCGGATGAGCCACTTGCCGCAGCAGAGGGCTGCGGCAAGTCCGAGAAGGCCAGGTAGCTACGGGGATGGCGCTGGTAGCGAGGAGTCAGCCGACGATAGCCGGACAGTCAGGAAATGGTCCGCTCGATCACCCGCCTGCGGCGGCCTAGTCGTTGACTGGACTCGATGACCTCGCGGGCGATCCTGACTCCAACGCGCCCGCTGCGCAACCATCTTCAACAGGTCCTGGTAGTCGTAGGCCGTCTCGGCGTGCAGGCGTCGGCCTGTTCGAGATCGAAGGTGGCCTGGCGCTTGCACCCTCGGTCCTGCTGAACGCCGATTGGCCGGATCAGCAGGTTCGCCGCAGTGACCGTCTTGGGAAACAGGCTTGCGCTGCGGGCACGGAAGGGGCTCGCTGAGGTCACGCTTGCCACTGCGGAATGGGTCGCCGGGTCCAACCAGCACCGCCTGCACACCGCGATCGGCGATATCCGCCCGCCGAACACGAAGCCGACTGCTACCTGCAGCAGCCCGAACTCGGGGCTGGAGTCAACGCGCAGAGCGTCCACCAATCCGAAGTCCCTTCATCTCGGCGGGGTGTCGAGGGCAATCGACGCTGGGAGGCCAGGGCGCTCGACGAAGACGTTCCTTCGAACGATTCGCACCGCCAGGTGGGTCTCGACGGCACGTCGGCCAGACGTGCAGAGCGTTAGGACCGCATGCATGTGCAGAACGACCCGTCGTTCTGTCGGCAACGGCTCAATCTGAGACCACTTCCACCGGATGAATTGTGGCCCTCCTGGGCGGCCTGACTCGTTGAGTCAGGCCGGGAGGATGGGTGATCAGCGTGGAGGACTGGGCGGAGATCCGCCG
>NZ_JBQQBS010000047.1:0-80286 GCF_052245395.1 Streptomyces sp. 4N124 | reverse complement strand
GGTTCCCGTGTACTGGCTCAGATAGAGCCAGGGGGCGGCGGTGGTCGCGGACCAGCGGACGGGCGCGGAGCCGGTCGCGGTGAGGGTGAGGAGCGTGGTGTCGCCGCTGTGGCCGGCCGTCACCTCGAGGCGGGCCTTCTTGGCGGCGCCGGAGACGCTGATGACCTCCACCGAGACGTCGGGCCTGCCGCCCGTCGCGAAGCGCGTGCCGGGCCTGATGTCGGCGTTCCCGGCGTGCTCGTAGCCGCCGTCCGGCGTCTCGCCGTCCAGGCTGCCGGGGCCGTGCGCCTCGCTCGCGGTGGCCGAGCTGCCCTCCTGTCCCTCGGCCACCGGTGTGCCGCGGTAGGCCGCCCACAGGGCGAGCACGGGTGCGGCCACGACGGTGGCGACCACGGTGGTCGTCAGGGCACGCGCGCGTAGCCGGTCTCTGCGGGCCGCGCGGTCCTTGGGGTCCATCGGGAAGCCGCGCCGGTCGAAGCGGGGAGCGGCGATCCGCGCGCGCGGGCCGTGCGCCATGGCGATGTGCAGCTCCGCGCGGGGCGCCTCCAGGACGGGCAGTTCGGCGGTGGTGGCGTTGGTGCCGGGCCAACGGCCGGGGATCGCGCGCTCGGCGGTACGGCGGCAGCGCGGACAGTCGTCGACGTGCCGCACCAGCTCACGGCGGACGGCGGCGCTGAGCACCAGCTGGTTGTCGCCGGTGAGGTGGGCGACGCCCGGGCAGCCGCCGGTCTCCACGACGGCGAGGGCGGCACGCGTGCGTTCCACCTCGCAGGCGGCGGAGGCGAGCAGTTCGCGGGCGGTGGCCAGGTCCAGGCCGAGGACGGCGGCGACCTCGTGCGCGGCGAGGTGGTGGCGTACGGCGAGTTCGAGCGCCTCGCGCTGTTCCGGGGTGGTGCCGGCGGCCTCCGGCCAGGCGAGCAGGGCGAGTTCGCACCGGCGCTGCTCCTGGACCTTCTGGGGGACGGGCGGCGCGGGGGACTCCTCGGTGCGCCGCCGGTCGCCGGTATGTCGTCCCGCGGCGTGGGTGGCCTGACGTTTCTGCTTGGCCTCGGCCAGCTTGCGCAGGCACGCCCAGCGGGCCAGCGCGTACAGCCAGGCCCTGCGGTCGCCCGCCGCGTCCGGGCCGTGCCGGCCACGCCGTTCGGCCAGGACGAGGACGTCACCGAGGGCGGCGGTCGCCGCGTCGTGGTCGCACAGCACGGACAGGCAGTAGGTGAACAGGCCGTCCAGGTAGGGCTCGTAGCGCGCGGGCGGCCGCTGCGCCAGTGTGCGCGCGGCAGCACGGTCACGCGCCTCCCGGTGCGCCTTGTGTGCGCCGGTGGTGCGGGTCGTGGTCTCCGAACTGCTGCTCATCACCCGTGGACCGTAGGCGGCGAGGGTTGGCGGCTTCTCGCCCCTTGAGCACTTTTAATCCATACGGGTGAAACGATCCCTCATAAGGGGACAGGAACGCTGGATTCCATGGTCTGAGGCGCCCATCGCGGCGGCGATGGTGCCGGGCGTCACACGTCCGGCGGCAGCGTTGTCAGTGCTCCCGGCTACGGTTCTCCGCATGGCTCCCCGTACGAAATCCACCAAGGACCGCCCGTCCTACCGCTGCACGGAGTGCGGCTGGCAGACGGCGAAGTGGCTCGGTCGCTGCCCCGAGTGCCAGGCCTGGGGGACGATCGAGGAGTACGGCGCGCCCGCGGTCCGTACGACCACACCGGGGCGTGTCACCACCTCCGCGCTGCCCATCGGCCAGGTCGACGGCCGCCAGGCCACCGCCCGCTCCACCGGCGTGCCCGAGCTGGACCGGGTGCTCGGCGGCGGCCTGGTCCCCGGCGCAGTGGTCCTCCTCGCGGGCGAGCCCGGCGTCGGCAAGTCGACGCTCCTGCTCGACGTGGCGGCCAAGGCGGCGAGCGACGAGCACCGCACGCTCTACGTCACGGGCGAGGAGTCGGCGAGCCAGGTCCGGCTGCGCGCCGACCGCATCAAGGCCCTGGACGACCACCTCTATCTCGCCGCCGAGACCGATCTGGCCGCCGTGCTCGGCCACTTGGACGCGGTGAAGCCGTCCCTGCTGATCCTCGACTCCGTACAGACGGTGGCCTCCCCGGAGATCGACGGCGCTCCCGGCGGCATGGCGCAGGTGCGCGAGGTGGCCGGCGCGCTGATCCGGGCCTCCAAGGAGCGCGGGATGTCCACGCTCCTTGTGGGCCATGTCACCAAGGACGGCGCGATCGCGGGACCCCGGCTCCTCGAGCACCTCGTGGATGTCGTCCTGAGCTTCGAGGGCGACCGGCACGCCCGCCTCAGGCTCGTACGAGGCGTCAAGAACCGGTACGGCGCCACGGACGAGGTCGGCTGCTTCGAACTGCACGACGAGGGCATCACCGGCCTCACCGACCCCAGCGGCCTGTTCCTGACCAGGCGGGCCGAGCCGGTGCCCGGCACCTGCCTGACCGTCACGCTGGAGGGCCGCCGCCCCCTGGTCGCCGAAGTCCAGGCGCTGACCGTCGACTCCCAGATCCCCTCCCCCCGCCGCACCACATCCGGCCTGGAGACCTCCCGTGTCTCGATGATGCTGGCCGTCCTGGAGCAGCGGGGCAGAATCAGCGCGTTGGGCAAACGGGACATTTACTCCGCGACGGTCGGCGGAGTGAAGCTCTCCGAGCCCGCCGCGGATCTGGCCATCGCCCTCGCCCTGGCGTCGGCCGCGAGCGACACCCCCCTGCCGAAGAACCTCGTCGCGATCGGCGAAGTGGGGCTCGCGGGCGAGGTCAGACGGGTCACGGGCGTGCAGCGCAGGCTCTCCGAAGCGCACCGTCTGGGCTTCACGCACGCGCTGGTGCCGGGCGATCCCGGCAAGATCCCTGCCGGTATGAAGGTCCTGGAAGTGGCCGACATAGGGGACGCTCTGAGAGTCCTTCCGCGCTCGCGTCGCCGAGACGCCCCACGGGACGAGGAAGACCGCCGGTAGACTTTGCCCTGGTCTCGCCCGTGCGTACGAACCGAGTGTGCGAAACGGGAGCGCCAGAAGTACCTGCGACCGGAGGAGTGCAGTGGCAGCCAACGACCGGGCGGCAGCTCCCGGAAAGTCCGGTGGGAGTTCCGGTGCCGATGGCCTGATGCGCGCCTCACTGAGCGCCGTGGCACCCGGCACGGCCCTGCGCGACGGCCTTGAGCGGGTGCTCCGCGGCAACACCGGCGGTCTCATCGTGCTCGGCTTCGACAAGACCGTCGAGTCGATGTGCACGGGCGGATTCGTGCTGGACGTCGAGTTCACGGCCACGCGGCTGCGCGAGCTGTGCAAGCTCGACGGCGGCATCGTGCTCACCTCCGACCTGTCGAAGATCCTGCGGGCGGGCGTGCAGTTCCTTCCCGACGCGACGATCCCGACGGAGGAGACGGGCACCCGGCACCGCACGGCGGACCGGGTCAGCAAGCAGGTCGGCTTCCCCGTCGTCTCCGTCTCCCAGTCCATGCGGCTGATCGCGCTGTACGTCGACGGCCAGCGCCGCGTGCTGGAGGACTCGGCGGCGATCCTGTCCCGCGCGAACCAGGCGCTGGCGACCCTGGAGCGGTACAAGCTCCGCCTGGACGAGGTCGCGGGAACGTTGTCAGCGCTGGAGATCGAGGACCTGGTGACGGTCCGCGACGTCTCCGCCGTCGCCCAGCGCCTGGAGATGGTGCGTCGCATCGCCACCGAAATCGCCGAGTATGTGGTCGAACTGGGCACCGACGGACGGCTCCTGGCCCTCCAGCTCGACGAGCTGATCGCCGGAGTGGAGCCCGAGCGCGAGCTGGTCGTCCGGGACTACGTCCCCGAGCCCACCGCGAAACGCTCCCGCACCGTCGAGGAAGCCCTCTCCGAACTGGACGCCCTCACCCACGCCGAACTCCTCGAACTCCCCACGGTGGCACGGGCATTGGGCTACACCGGATCCCCCGAAGCCCTCGACTCCGCGGTATCACCACGCGGCTTCCGCCTGCTCGCGAAGGTGCCGCGCCTTCCCGGCGCCATCATCGACCGCCTGGTGGAACACTTCGGCGGCCTGCAGAAACTCCTCGCCGCGAGCGTGGACGACTTGCAGACGGTGGACGGCGTCGGCGAGGCAAGGGCACGAAGCGTACGAGAGGGCCTGTCGAGGCTGGCGGAGTCGTCAATCCTGGAACGGTACGTCTGATTAGGCGGCGCGCAGAGGCGCCCTAAAGGGGCGCGGGGAACTGCGCGACCAGCCACGACGTGCCCGCAGACGCGAAACGACCAATCGCGCCTTCCCGCGGAGCGCCTAGTCCTTCTCCAGCACAAACGACGTCTGCACCTTCGCAAACCCCGGCGCCGTAGCCTCCACCAAATACGTCCCCGCCACAGCCGCCCCCACCGAAGGCGTCGCGCACTGCGGAGCACTCCCCTTCCGGTCCCACTCCACGGTGTACGTGATGCTGCTGCCGGCAGGCACCCGGTACAGCACGCTCCCGGAAGACTTCGGGCAGTCCTCGGACGACCAGAAGTCGTCGTCCTCGCCCGCCTGAGTGATCGTCAACACCGTGCCCCTGGGCCCGAGATCGACCTTGCAGTCGGCCGCGGAGGAGTTCGTCGCGGTCAGTACCAGGGTCGGCGTCTGCCCCGGCCCGTACGCGTTGTGCACACTGCGCAGGCTCAACTTGACCGCTCCGGTGGCGCAGTTGGGCAGCGTGGACCCTGCCGGGAGCGTGTCCCCCGTACCGACACCACCACCGCTGCCGGCACCGCCCTCGGACCCGCCACCCGCGGACCCGTCGTCGCCCCCACTGTCACCGTTGGCCCCGTCGGAGGTTCCGCCCGTGTCCCCGCCGCCCGAACCCGACCCGGAGGAGGACCCGTTGGAGTCCCCGTCCCCCGTCTCGTCGCGCCCGCCCGGCGCTTGGCTGATCGCGGGTCCGGAGCCGGAGGGTCCGGGCGTGATGGTGGACGGCGTGGGACTTGAGTCGCCGTTGGCGCCGTCGGCGCCGTTCTTGCCGCCGCCCCCGCCCATGGTGACGATCCAGGTGATCAGCAAGGCCAACAGGGCGATCACAGACAGCAGTACGGCCCTCCGTCGCCAGTAGATGGAGGAGGGAAGCGGCCCGACCGGATTGCGCAGAGATCCCACGGCGCAAACTGTACGAGAGATCGGCGCCGTCGCTGCCCCCACCCGCCGCCCTGCGGCAACTTTTCCAGATCATCATTCCGCCCAACGCCACCGAACAGCAGGGGTTGCGGCGCACAGCCACGACCGCCGTCACACCGGCGACCCACCGACCGGCCGTGGCCAAAGCAGCCCAAGCGACGCACTCCGTGGCAGGATCGGAAGGCCATGACTGCGCCCACGATGCCCCAGCCCCCGCACCGCGCCGACACCGCCGCCGACCGTCTTCTCGGCGAGCCCCTGCACTCCCCCGTCATCACCTGGTTCGACGAGCACGCCCGCGATCTGCCGTGGCGGCGGCCGGAAGCCGGGCCATGGGGGGTGATGGTCAGCGAGTTCATGCTCCAGCAGACCCCGGTCAACCGCGTCCTGCCCATTTACGAGCAGTGGCTGGCCCGCTGGCCCCGCCCCGCCGACCTGGCGAAGGAGGCTCCCGGCGAGGCCGTCCGCGCCTGGGGCCGGCTCGGCTACCCGCGCCGCGCACTGCGGCTGCACGGCGCCGCCGTCGCCATAACGGAACGGCACGGCGGTGACGTACCGACGGATCACGCCCAGCTGCTGGCGCTGCCCGGCATCGGCGAGTACACGGCCGCCGCCGTCGCCTCCTTCGCGTACGGCCAGCGGCATGCCGTGCTCGACACCAACGTCCGCCGGGTCTTCGCCCGCGCGGTCACCGGCGTCCAGTACCCGCCGAACGCCACCACCGCCGCCGAGCGCAAGCTCGCCCGCGCGCTGCTGCCCGAGGACGAGCGGACCGCCGCCCGCTGGGCCGCCGCCTCCATGGAACTCGGCGCGCTGGTGTGCACAGCGAAGAACGAGACCTGCCACCGTTGCCCCATCGCCGCCCAGTGCGCCTGGCAGCTCGCGGGCAAGCCCGAGCACGAAGGGCCGCCGCGCCGCGGGCAGACGTATGCGGGCACCGACCGCCAGGTGCGCGGCAAGCTTCTCGCCGTGCTGCGCGACGCCCACGCGCCGGTCCCGCAGTCCGTCCTCGACCGGGTGTGGCACGAGCCGGTGCAGCGCGCCCGTGCCCTCGACGGCCTCGTCGCGGACGGGTTGGTGGAGCCGCTGGCGGGGGGTCTGTACCGGCTGCCGCTGAGCTGACGTACAGCCGAGTCACAACGCAACACAGGGAAACCTCAGCCTCACCCACCCCCAAATCACCCCATACCAACCCCATCCCACCTGCACGTTTACGTCCGCCCTACCTCTGTTACACAACCGACGGACAGCCGAGCGCTAGCCGCAGGCTGCTTCGCACAGCGCCGTGACAACGCCTCCGTAGCTTCATTTCTGTGCCCGACGGGGTGGCACAGCTACAGAAGCACGGGGATGGAGGCGGTCGATCATGGAGCAGGGCGAGGTGGGCGCAGTGGGCGAGGTGCTCGAGTTCGAGGAGTACGTCCGTACCCGGCAGGACGCGCTGCTGCGCAGTGCCCGCCGCCTGGTCCCGGACCCGGTCGACGCGCAGGATCTGCTCCAGACCGCGCTGGTACGAACGTACGGCCGCTGGGAGGGCATAGCCGACAAGCGGCTGGCGGACGCCTACCTGCGCCGGGTGATGATCAACACGCGGACCGAGTGGTGGCGGGCGCGCAAGCTGGAGGAGGTGCCGACCGAGCAGCTTCCGGACGCCTGCGTCGACGACGCCACCGAGCAGCACGCCGACCGTGCCCTGCTGATGGACATCATGAAGGTGCTGGCTCCCAAGCAGCGCAGCGTCGTGGTGCTGCGACACTGGGAGCAGATGTCCACGGAGGAGACGGCCGCCGCCCTCGGTATGTCGGCCGGAACGGTCAAGAGCACGCTGCACCGGGCGCTCGCCCGGCTCCGCGAGGAGCTGGAGCGCCGCGATCTGGACGCACGCGCGCTGGAGCGTGAGGAGCAGGAGCGGTGCGCGGCTTGACCGACCCGGATCCCGAAGCGGGCCTACGGGCCACCGCGGGTCGGGGCACCATGCAGGCGGCGTTCACGGCGGTGGCCGTGCTCGCCGCCCTCGCCCTTTTCATGTCCGCCTGCGGCACCGGCGGCACCGGCGCCCGTGACGAGGGCCCGGCGCACGCCGAGGCGGTCGCGGGCGCGAGCGTGTCGCCTCCCGCCTCGCCCTCCGCGACCCCGGACAGCCTGGACGCCGTCAAGCTGGTGCAGGACGACCCGACCGTCTCGGCCGGGGTCAAACGCGAGCTGAAGCCCTGTATCGGCGACGAGTACCCGGTCGACGTGTCGTACGGCGACCTGACCGGAGGACCCGCGAACGATGTCGTCGTCAACGTGCTGACCTGCGGAGATGGGGTAGGGGTCGGCTCGTATGTGTATCGCGAGGAGGACGGGCGGTACGAGAATGTGTTCAAGGCCGAGGAACCGCCGGTCTACGCCGAGATAGACCGCGGCGACCTGGTGGTGACCAAGCAGGTGTACGAGAAGGGTGACCCGGTGTCGAGTCCGTCCGCCCAGTGGGTGATCACCTACCGCTGGCTGGCGTCGGGGCGCTTCACCGAGGAGGGCCGCGTACGCAATGACTACAGCAGCGTCGTCGGCGGGGATCCGACCGAGACACCGGAAACCGGCTGAGGCGTGAACCGATCGGGCGGGCCGGGACGATCCTCTCAGTGAACCGCCCGCACGACGAAAAGCCCTGCACGATGAACCGTCCGCACGGTTCCTACGTCAGCACAGTGAACGCACCACGAGATTCGTACGAGGACAGAGAGCACCGGGATGGCAGACCAGACCCACGTCTTGTTCGTCGAGGACGACGACGTCATCCGTGAGGCCACGCAGCTCGCACTGGAGCGGGACGGCTTCGCGGTCACCGCGATGCCCGACGGGCTGGCCGGCCTGGAGGCGTTCCGGGCGAACCGCCCCGACATCGCGCTGCTCGACGTGATGGTCCCGGGCCTGGACGGCGTCAGCCTGTGCCGCCGTATCCGGGACGAGTCGACGGTGCCGGTGATCATGCTGTCCGCGCGGGCGGACTCCATCGACGTCGTGCTGGGTCTGGAAGCCGGCGCGGACGACTATGTGACCAAGCCGTTCGACGGTGCCGTGCTGGTCGCACGGATCCGGGCGGTGCTGCGCCGCTTCGGGCACGCGGGCGGCGCCGGGCAGCCGGAGGAGCCCGAGTCCTTGTCGGCCGGCGGCGTGCTGACCTTCGGTGAGCTGGAGATCGACACCGAGGGCATGGAGGTGCGCAAGGGCGGGCAGCCAGTGGCGCTGACGCCCACGGAGATGCGGCTGCTCCTGGAGTTCTCGTCGGCGCCGGGCACGGTCCTGTCGCGGGACAAGCTCCTGGAGCGCGTGTGGGACTACGGCTGGGGCGGTGACACGCGCGTGGTGGACGTCCATGTGCAGCGGCTGCGTACGAAGATCGGCCAGGACCGGATCGAGACGGTTCGCGGCTTCGGCTACAAGTTGAAGGCCTGAGCAGGGGTATGCGGGGGATCTTGGGGCGCCTGCTCCCGGCGCGGTGGGCACGCACGGGCATCCGTACGGGCGTGCGGTGGAAGCTGAGCGTGGCGATCGCGTTCGTCGGTGCGCTGGTGGCGATCGCGCTGAGCCTGGTCGTGCACAACGCGGCCCGGGTCTCGATGCTGGACAACGCGCGTGAGCTGGCCGACGAGCGGATCCAGATCGCCCAGCGCAACTACGAGCTGTCCAAACGGCCGAACTTCCCGAACGTCGAGATCAACGACCCGGACCTGCCGCCCGAGCTGCGGCTGAAGGTCGAGGAGGGCCGCCGGGCCACCTATGTGACCGACGACAAGGGCGGCGTGCCGGACATCTGGGCCGCCGTGCCGGTCACGGACGGGCGGGTGCTGTCCCTGCACACCGGGTTCACCGACCGCAGCACCGACATCCTCAACGACCTCGACCAGGCCCTCGTCATCGGCTCCATCACCGTCGTCCTCGGCGGCAGCGCCCTCGGTGTGCTCATCGGCGGCCAGCTGTCGCGCCGGCTGCGCAAGGCGGCGGCTGCCGCGAACCAGGTCGCCAAGGGCGAGACGGACGTCCGGGTGCGGGACGCGATAGGCGGTGTCGTACGGGACGAGACCGACGACCTGGCCAGCGCGGTGGACGCCATGACGGACGCCTTGCAGCTGCGGCTGGAGGCCGAGCGCCGGGTCACCGCCGATATCGCGCACGAGCTGCGCACGCCGGTGACCGGGCTGCTGACCGCGGCCGAGCTGCTGCCGCCGGGCCGGCCGACCGAGCTGGTCCTGGACCGGGCGAAGGCCATGCGCACGCTGGTCGAGGACGTCCTGGAGGTGGCCCGCCTCGACGGCGCCTCGGAGCGGGCCGAGCTGCAGGACATCATGCTGGGCGAGTTCGTCAGCCGGCGGGTGGCGGCGAAGGACGCGGACATCGAGGTCCGTGTGGTCCATGAGTCGGAGGTCACCACCGACCCGCGGCGCCTGGAGCGCGTGCTGTTCAACCTGCTCGCCAACGCCGCCCGGCACGGCAAGCCACCCATCGAGGTCACCGTCGAGGGCCGGGTCATCCGGGTCCGCGACCACGGCCCCGGCTTCCCCCAGGAGCTCCTCTCGGAGGGGCCGAGCCGCTTCCGCACCGGCCGCAGCGACCGCTCCGGCGCCGGCCACGGTCTCGGTCTGACCATCGCCGCCGGCCAGGCCCGTGTCCTGGGCGCCAGGCTCACCTTCCGCAACGTCCGCCCGGCGGGCGCGCCGGAGCACGTGCCGGCGGAGGGCGCGGTGGCCGTGCTGTGGCTGCCGGAGCATGCGCCGACGAGCACGGGCAGCTATCAGATGTTGCCGTAGGGCTCCGCCTCAGCAGGACCAGTCCTTGTCCAGGTCGAGTCCACCCTCGCGCGGCTGAGTGAAGGAGAACCAGTTCCCGGAGTCGTCGCGGAACAGCGCCTCCGTGCCGTAGGGACGCTCCTGCGGCTCCTGCAGGAACTCCACGCCCCGGTCCTTGAGCTTCTTGTAGTCGCCGTGGATGTCGTCTGTGGTCAGCACGCCTGCGCCGAGGGCCCCCTTGGCCACCAGCTTCCTGATCATCTCGGCGGACTCGGGGTCCATGCCGGGCCCGTCCGGCACCATCAGCGTGAGTTCGACGTCGGGCTGCTCCGGGGAGCCGACAGTGAGCCAGCGCATGCCGCCCTCGCCCATGGTCATGTCCGTGCGGACTTCGAGGCCCAGCTTCTCGGTGTAGAACTTCTTGGCCCGGTCCTGGTCGAGGACCCAGACGGTCGAGATCTTGAGACCCTTGATCATGGCGCGCTCCTGTCGGCAGCCGTTCGTGCTTGCCATGTCACCGTAGGCAACGCCGCCGTCAGTCCGCTTCTCCAGAATTGCGCTGTGCTCCGGGTGTGGCGCGTCGGAAGCCTCCGGCCCAGTGCATGACGTAGCAGCCCGGTATGAGGGCGGTACCGCGCCCCAGGTGTTTCCTCCGGTACTCGCTGGGCGTCAGCCCGGTCAGCGCCTTGAACCGAGTCGAGAACGTACCCAGGCTGCTGAAGCCGACGAGGTGGCAGACCTCCGTGACCGTCAGATTCGCGGTGCGCAGCAGATCCTCGGCCCGCTCGATCCGGCGGTGCGTCAGATACTGGCCGGGCGTCTCGCCGTACGCCGCCTTGAAAGCCCGTATGAAGTGATAGCGCGAGTACCCGGCATGCGCCGCCACCGCGTCCAGGTCGAGGGACGGCTCGGCCCAGTCGCGGTCCATGGCGTCCTTGGCCAGGCGCAACGGCCGCATCTTGTCCATGGCCCGATGGTGGCACGCGGCACTGACAACACAACGGCCCCCGGGGTCCACAACCCCGGAGGCCGTTCGCACATCGCCCGCTCAGACCGTCTCGGTCACCGGCTTCTGCACCGCCGTACCGCCCGGGGAGTCCTCCTTCGGCCCCGCCCCCTTCAGCGGCACCTCCTTCACGAACACCGCCGCGACCAGCGCGATCACGGCCACCACGGCTCCCAGCAGGAACGCCGAGTGGGTGCCCGCCGACACCGCGTGCTGGTAGGCCTCGCGCGCCGCCTCGGGCAGCTTCGCCAGGCTCGCCGCGTCCAGCTGGGCGGACTGCTCGGTCACCTTGGAGCCCAGCGCGCCGGCCTGCTCGGCCATGACGTCCTGGACCCGGTTGTTGAACAGCGCGCCCATGATCGCGACGCCGAAGGAGGAGCCGAGGGTGCGGAAGAGGGTGGTGGACGAGGACGCGACGCCCATGTCCTTCATCTCCACACTGTTCTGCGCGACCAGCATGGTGATCTGCATCAGGCAGCCCATGCCGAGCCCGACGACGGCCATGAACACACCGGACGTGAGCCGCGAGGTCCCCGTGTCCATCGTCGACAGCAGATACAGCCCGACGACCATCAGCGCACTGCCGACGACCGGGAAGACGTAGTACCGCCCCGTGTTGGTGGTCACCCGCCCCGCGACCATCGACGTCACCAGCATCGCGCCGAGCATCGGCAGGAGCAGCAGCCCGGAGTTGGTCGCGGACGCGCCCTGCACGGACTGCTGGTACAGCGGCAGGAACAGCGTGGCGCCGAACATCACGAAGCCGACGATGAAGCCGATGATCGACATGAGCGTGAAGTTCCGGCTGCGGAAGATGTGCAGCGGCAGCACCGGCTCGGCGGCCTTGGTCTGCCAGAACACGAACCCGACGAGCGCGGCGACGCCGATGCCGATCAGCTCCATGATCCGCGCGGACGTCCAGGCGTACTCCGTGCCGCCCCAGGTGGTGACCAGCACGATCGCGGTGATGCCGACTGTCAGCAGGCCCGCGCCCAGGTAGTCGATCTGCGTCTGCGCCCGCTTCTTCGGCAGATGCAGGACGGCGCTGATGGCGAGGAGCGCGACGATGCCCAGCGGCAGGTTGATGTAGAAGGCCCAGCGCCAGCCCCAGTGGTCGGTGATGGTGCCGCCGACCAGCGGACCGCCGATCATCGCGAGCGCCATGACGCCGGCCATCATGCCCTGGTACTTGCCGCGCTCGCGGGGCGGTATGAGGTCACCGATGATCGCCATGACGCCGACCATCAGACCACCGGCGCCGAGTCCCTGCACGGCCCGGAACCCGATGAGCTGCCCCATGTCCTGGGCCATGCCGCTGAGCGCCGAGCCGATCAGGAAGAGCACGATCGAGCTCATGAAGATGCCCTTGCGGCCGTACATGTCGCCGAGCTTGCCCCACAGCGGAGTGGAGGCCGCGGTCGCGAGGGTGTACGCCGTCACCACCCACGACAGATGCTCGAGCCCGCCCAGCTCACCGACGATCGTCGGCATCGCGGTGCCGATGATCATGTTGTCGAGCATCGCGAGCATCATCGCGATCATGAGCGCGAAGAGCACGACCCGCACGCTCCTGGGCTGCCCGCCCGCCTTGTCTGTGACTGCCTCTGCCGCCGCCATGATTCCCACTCCCCCGGCACCGCTACTTACTTGCCGCCCGGCTAGTTGTCTACACTCGGAAGGTAGAGGCGCAACTAGCCGGGCGTCAAGTAAGTTTTCTGGAAAGTCGATGAGTACGAGGATGGGCGGCACCATGGACGGCACCAAGCAGCGGCGCCGCGGGGACACCCGCCAGCGCATCCAGGATGTGGCCCTCGCACTCTTCGCCGAGCAGGGCTACGAGAAGACCTCCCTGCGGGAGATCGCAGAGCGTCTCGATGTCACGAAGGCGGCGCTCTACTACCACTTCAAGACCAAGGAAGAGATCATCGTCAGCCTCTTCGAGGACCTGACGAAGCCGATCGAGGACCTGATCGAGTGGGGCAGGCAGCAGCCGCACACCCTGGAGACGAAGCAGGAGATCGTACGGCGCTACAGCCAGACCCTGTCCGAGGCGGCGCCGCTGTTCCAGTTCATGCAGGAGAACCAGGCGACCGTACGGGACCTGAGCATCGGCGAGATGTTCAAGAACCGCATGATGAGCATGCGCGACATCATCATCGACCCGGACGCCGACCTGGTCGACCAGGTCCGCTGCATCAGCGCCCTGTTCACGATGCACGCGGGGATGTTCGTCCTGCGGGACCTCGAAGGCGACCCCGAGGACAAACGCAAGGCCGTCCTCGAGGTCGCGATCGATCTGGTGACACAGGCGCACACGGGCACCCGCAGGGCTTAGACCTGCTCGGACCTGCTCAGATCGCCAGGCCCTTGCCGCGCAGGAAGGCCACCGGGTCGATGGCGGAGCCGTAGTTCGCGGTCGTACGGACCTCGAAGTGCAGGTGCGGGCCACTGGAGTTGCCGGTGTTGCCGGACAGGGCTATCCGCTGGCCGGTCTTCACGATCTGGCCGGTCTTGACGTTGATCTTCGACAGGTGGGCGTACTGGGAGTACGTCCCGTTGCCGTGCTTGATGACGACGGCGTTGCCGTAGGCGGGGCCGTCACCGGCGCCGTTGCCGCCGGCCTTGACGACCGTGCCGCCGTGCGCGGCCTTGACGACGGTGCCGCTGGGCACCGCGAAGTCCTGGCCGCTATGGGTGGACTGCCACATGGCGCCGTTCGCCGCGAAGCTCGCGGACTTGGTGTACTTCGCGACCGGCTTGACCCAGGACGTGGCCTTCTTCGCGGCGGCGGTGGGCGCGGCCTTGGCGACCGTGCCCTGCGCGGCGGTCGCGACTCCGGCCCCCAGCACGACCGAGGCACCGACGGCGGCAGCCATGACGGCCCCACGGGTGCGGAGCAGAGACGTACGGGAAGAGCTGGCGGAGACGCGCTTGAACATCAGAACCTCACGGGGACGGGGACAGAAATCCACCCGGCGCACAGGCAGTCGCCGGATGGGACACCCCTTGGTACCCCCACCCCCCAGAGACTCCCAAACCCCCGATCTACGACCGAAACTAGTACTTCACCGCAAAACTTCACGGTTATTGACAGAGCAACCATCAGGCTCAAATCCACCCATGAGGCCAGAACTCTCCCAGCCCTCTGCACCAATAGTCCTTTTTGCCCAACCGAGGGTTTCCACTATTCCCTCTAGTACCGGGCAAATCGCCTGTGCGGCTTGTCACCGAGCGACCACCGGCGGTGTGACCCGCATCTCGTGCGGAGTTACCGTCAAGTAACCACTTGGTTCCCCTCGCGCTACCCCCGCCGACGAGCATGCCCCCGACAACCGGCAGCGCACGTGTGACGTGAGAGGACCCCCACCCCCATGAGCAGAGGCACCTGGACACGCCGTATCGGCATGACCGCCGTCGCCACCGTCGCCGTCACCGCGATGGCCGTCCCCGCCGGCGCCCAGGCCGCGACGACCACGAGCACCTCCGTCACCGCCGCCGCGGCCGAGGACGTCGACTACACGACCTGGCAGCGGGACTGCCAGGCGGTGATGGACCAGGCGCTGCCGTACCTGAAGCAGCGCATCGCCGCCACCAAGCCAGGCGAGAAGCAGGCGATCGTCTTCGACATCGACAACACCACCCTGGAGACGGACTTCGGCTTCAGCTACCCGCAGCCGGCCAACCAGCCGGTCCTGGAGGTCGCCGAGTACGCCCAGGCCCACGGCGTCGACCTCTTCTTCGTGACCGCCCGCCCCGGCATCATCTACGCCCCCACCGAGTACAACCTCGAGCACGAGGGCTACGACGTCTCCGGTCTCTACGTCCGCAACTTCTTCGACCTCTTCAAGAACGTCGCCGCCTACAAGACCGCCCAGCGCGTCGACATCGAGAACAAGGGCTACACGATCATCGCCAACATCGGCAACAGCCCCACCGACCTCTCGGGCGGCCACGCCGAGAAGACGTACAAGCTGCCGGACTACGACGGTCAGCTGTCGTAGCCGCTCCAGGGGCCCGCGCCCGAGGTGCGGGCCCCACCAACTCCCGCCCCCGTCAAGCGCGTTGACCCGTACCCTCGAACCATGGTCGATCCGGGAACGGTGGGGGCCCGTGTCGCGTCGAGCGCCATCGCACCCCTCATACGCAAGCTGTTCGCGCAACCGGGGCCGGGGGCGCGCCTCACCACACAGCCGGTACGGCTGTCCGCGCTGGTGAGCTTCAAGGGCGAGCAGCGCACGCTCACCCCCAAAGAACTGCACCGACTGGTTCGCGAACTCGTACGGCGCACCGACCAGGGGCTGATGACGGAGGAGCGGGACGCCGTCGCCGACGCCCTCGAACTCACCCTGTACGCCCTGGGCGACCTGGACCTCGACGACGTACAGGCCGTCGACCTCGGCCACGAACAACTCGCCGCCCGTCTCTACGAACAGGCCGGCGGCCCTCGCCTGGTGCGCTTCCTCAGCCAGGACGCGGCGGCCCTCTACTCCCGCCTCCTGGACAGCGCCTGCGTCCACATCCTGCACTTCTTCACCCAGCGGTCGCCGTTCGTGGCGCGCACGCTCGTCGAGCAGAGCCGACGGCTGCGCGATCTCATCGACCGTACGGACATCCTCATCGAGCGCCTCGGCTCGCAGCCCGCCGAGGACGCCGGCTTCGAGGAGCGGTACGCCGCACACATCGCCAAGAAGCACAGCAGCCTCACCATCTACGGCATCGATCTCGCCGAAAGCCGCCAGTGGCCGCTGGACACCGCCTATCTCAGCCTGAACGCGACCCACAAGGTCGAGCACGCCTACGAGCCGACGCCTGACAAGCCGCACGACAGCGCGCTCATGCTCGCCGATGGCTGGGCGCAGCCCCTCGCCCAGCCCGTCGACAAGGCCCTCTCCGGCCACGCCCGGGTGCTGCTGCGCGGCGTCGCGGGCTCCGGCAAGACCACGCTCGTGCAGTGGCTCGCGGTCACCACGGCCCGGCAGAGCCGGCTCACCGGGGAGCTCGCGCACCTCATCGGCCGGATCCCGTTCGTCCTGCCGCTGCGCACGCTCACCCGCCGAGGCGCGAGCCTGCCGCTGCCTGCCGACTTCCTGCGGGCCGTCGGCTCGCCGCTGGCCGGCGCGCAGCCGCAGGGCTGGGCGGACCGCGTGCTGGCCGCGGGCCGCGGGCTGCTGCTCATCGACGGCATCGACGAGGTCCCCGACCAGGAGCGAACCCGTACCCGCAGCTGGCTCTGCGACCTGCTGTCCGCCTACCCGGACAACCTCTGCCTGGTCACGTCCCGCCCCTCCGCCGTACGCCAGGACT
Source organism: Streptomyces sp. 4N124 (assembly GCF_052245395.1). Lineage (NCBI taxonomy): Bacteria > Bacillati > Actinomycetota > Actinomycetes > Kitasatosporales > Streptomycetaceae > Streptomyces > Streptomyces sp. 4N124. The sequence continues at coordinate 64,069 of NZ_JBQQBS010000047.1, read as the reverse complement.
GGCTCGGCACCGAGGACTTCACCGAACTGACGCTCTCCCGGATGAGCCGCGAGAGCATCGCCGTCTTCGTCCACCGCTGGCACGAGGCGGCGAACGCCGACCCGGCCCTCGGCACCGCCCTGCTGGACGCGATCCGCACCAAGCAGGACCTGGGCGCCCTCGCCACCAACCCCCTGATGTGCGCCCTGATCTGCGCCCTGCACCGCGAACGCCGCGGCTTCCTGCCGCGCGGCCGCAAGGCGCTGTACGACGCCGCGCTCTCCATGCTCCTGGAACGCCGCGACCGTGAACGCGACATGGCCGGCGCCGGCCTCGACCTCGACCAGGAGTCCCAGACCGAGCTCCTCCAGAAGCTCGCCTACTGGCTGATCCGCAACGGCCGCTCGGAGATGGCCAGACCCGACGCGATCGCCCAGCTCGAACGCCTGCTGCCCGCCATGCCCTACGTCGCCGGGCAGGGCCCCGCCGATGCGATCCTGCGCCACCTCCTCACCCGCTCCGGTCTGCTGCGCGAACCGGCCACCGGCTCCATCGACTTCGTCCACCGAACGTTCCAGGACTATCTGGGCGCCCGCGCGGCTGTGGAGGAGCGCGACTTCGACCTCCTGCTGCGCCACGCCCACCTGGACCAGTGGGAGGACGTCCTGCGCATGGCGGTGGCCCATGCCCGCCCCGACGAACGGGCCCGGCTGCTCCGGGGGCTGACGGAGCGTGGCGACCGGGAACCCGAGCACCGCAAGCGCCTGCATCTCCTGGCCATGGCCTGCCTGGAACACGCGGCGAAGCTGGATCCGCGGGTGCGGGCGGAGGTGGAGCGGCGGGCGGCCTGCCTGATCCCGCCCCAGAGCTTCGCCGAGGCCCGCGAGCTGGCCGACCTCGGCCCCATCGTCCTGGAGCTGCTTCCGAACCACGACGAGGTGTCCGACCCCGAGCAGCGCCCCTACGTAGTCCATGCAGCCGGTCTCATCGGCGGCGACGCGGCACTGCCGCGCATGATGAAATACCGGGACACCGGCGATCGCGTCGTCGACGGCCAACTGGGCCAGTTCTGGTCCAAGTTCGACACCGACACCTATGCGCGGGAGATCATCGACCACCTGCGCTACAAGCCCGACATCGCCATCACCGTCCACTCGCCGAAGGAACTCACGGCCCTGAACCACCTCGGCGGCCACGACAACGTCGACCTCATCGGTGACTTCACCGCCGACCAGATCCTGGAGAACTTCCGCGACCACCCCGTCGAACGGATCAGACTGGCGGAGAACGCGGTCCTGCACGACCTCGACTGGGTGCGGCGGCTCCCGGATCTGCGCCGGCTCGTGCTCTACGAGTGCTCAGCCATCCACTCCCTGGCACCGCTAGCGGGCCTGCCCCTGAAGGACCTGGCGGTCCTGGGCAGTTCGCCGGTGCGGGACCTCTCCCCGCTGCGCGAGCTGACCGGCCTGAAGGTGCTCAACCTGCGCGGAACCCAGGGGATGCTGCCCCTGGAGTCCGTCTCCCGACGCAATCCGCTGGAGATACTCTTCCTGCCCCCGAACGCCTTGGGCCTGTCCGCGCTCCCCGAGTTCTCCGGTGTCCGCCAACTCGGACTCGACCTGGACGTGCCCCTCACCCCCGAGGACTGGCAGTCCGTCGCACGGCTGCGGAACCTGTCCTCGCTGACTCTGAACGCCCGGGAACTGGTCGACCTCGCCGCGACCGGCATCACCCTGCCCGCGATCACCTACGTCTTCGTCTACGGCATCGACCGCCTTGTCGACACCGAGCAGGCGGCAACGGTCTTCCCCTCGACGCGCTACTTCACGGCCTGGGGACCCGCGTCCGTCGACCTCGCGCCCCTCGCGGCCCACCCTCACCTGCACACGGTCAACATCACCGACGCCCGGACCCTCACCAACCCGGATGCCCTCCCCGCCCACATGAAGCTCACGGTGACGCCCCGCCCGGCATGACAAACGGGTGGGCCCGGACCGTTCAGAAACGGTCCGGGCCCACCCGTATCAGGCTCACCCCGGAGGGTTACGCCTCCTTGCTCAGATTCGGCCCAGCCCCACCGGCCGCCTGCTCGATCGGCGGGACGTCCGGCAGTGCCGACTTCTCCTCACCCCGGAAGGTGAAGGTCTTGGCCTCGCCCTCGCCCTCCGTGTCCACGACCACGATGTGGCCGGGGCGCAGCTCGCCGAAGAGGATCTTCTCGGAGAGGGAGTCCTCGATCTCGCGCTGGATGGTGCGGCGCAGCGGACGCGCGCCCAGCACGGGGTCGTAACCCTTCTTCGAGAGCAGTTCCTTGGCGGACTGGGAGAGCTCGATGCCCATGTCCCGGTCCTTGAGGCGCTCGTCGACCTTGCCGATCATCAGGTCGACGATCGCGAGGATGTCGTCCTGGGTCAGCTGCGGGAAGACCACCACGTCGTCGACGCGGTTGAGGAACTCGGGCCGGAAGTGCTGCTTGAGCTCGTCCGAGACCTTGTTCTTCATGCGCTCGTAGTTGGTCTTCTTGTCGCCCGAGGCCGCGAAGCCCAGGTTGAAGCCCTTGGAGATGTCCCGGGTGCCGAGGTTGGTCGTCATGATGATGACCGTGTTCTTGAAGTCCACGACCCGGCCCTGGGAGTCGGTCAGGCGACCGTCCTCCAGGATCTGCAGCAGGCTGTTGAAGATGTCCGGGTGAGCCTTCTCGACCTCGTCGAAGAGGACCACCGAGAACGGCTTGCGGCGGACCTTCTCGGTCAGCTGGCCGCCCTCTTCGTAGCCCACGTATCCGGGAGGCGAGCCGAACAGACGCGAGACCGTGTGCTTCTCGCTGAACTCCGACATGTCGAGGGAGATCAGCGCGTCCTCGTCACCGAAGAGGAACTCGGCCAGGGCCTTGGACAGCTCCGTCTTACCGACACCGGACGGGCCCGCGAAGATGAACGAGCCACCCGGACGCTTCGGGTCCTTGAGACCGGCACGCGTACGGCGGATCGCCTTCGACAGCGCCTTCACGGCGTCGGTCTGGCCGATGACCCGCTTGTGCAGCTCCTCCTCCATGCGGAGCAGGCGGCTGGACTCCTCCTCGGTCAGCTTGAAGACCGGGATGCCGGTGGCCGTGGCGAGGACCTCGGCGATCAGCTCGCCGTCGACCTCGGCGACGACGTCCATGTCGCCGGCCTTCCACTCCTTCTCCCGCTTGGCCTTGGCGGCCAGGAGCTGCTTCTCCTTGTCGCGGAGGGAGGCGGCCTTCTCGAAGTCCTGCGAGTCGATCGCGGACTCCTTGTCGCGGCGGACACCGGCGATCTTCTCGTCGAACTCGCGCAGGTCCGGCGGCGCGGTCATCCGGCGGATGCGCATCCGGGAACCGGCCTCGTCGATCAGGTCGATCGCCTTGTCCGGCAGGAAGCGGTCCGAGATGTACCGGTCGGCCAGGGTGGCGGCCTGCACCAGCGCCTCGTCGGTGATGGAGACGCGGTGGTGGGCCTCGTACCGGTCACGGAGACCCTTGAGGATCTCGATCGTGTGCGGGAGCGAGGGCTCGGCGACCTGGATGGGCTGGAAGCGGCGCTCCAGGGCCGCGTCCTTCTCCAGGTGCTTGCGGTACTCGTCCAGCGTGGTCGCGCCGATGGTCTGCAGCTCACCACGGGCCAGCATCGGCTTCAGGATCGAAGCGGCGTCGATGGCGCCCTCGGCGGCACCCGCACCGACCAGCGTGTGCAGCTCGTCGATGAACAGGATGATGTCGCCGCGGGTGCGGATCTCCTTGAGCACCTTCTTCAGGCGCTCCTCGAAGTCACCGCGGTAGCGGGAGCCGGCGACCAGCGCGCCGAGGTCCAGGGTGTAGAGGTGCTTGTCCTTGAGGGTCTCGGGCACCTCGCCCTTGACGATGGCCTGGGCGAGGCCCTCCACGACGGCGGTCTTGCCGACGCCGGGCTCACCGATCAGGACCGGGTTGTTCTTGGTACGGCGGGACAGCACCTGCATGACCCGCTCGATCTCCTTCTCGCGCCCGATGACCGGGTCGAGCTTGGACTCACGAGCGGCCTGGGTGAGGTTCCGGCCGAACTGGTCGAGCACCAGGGACGTCGAGGGGGTGCCCTCGGCAGGCCCGCCGGCGGTGGCGGTCTCCTTGCCCTGGTAACCGGAGAGCAGCTGGATCACCTGCTGCCGCACGCGGTTGAGATCAGCGCCCAGCTTGACCAGGACCTGGGCGGCGACGCCCTCGCCCTCACGGATCAGGCCGAGCAGGATGTGCTCCGTGCCGATGTAGTTGTGGCCCAGCTGAAGGGCCTCACGGAGCGACAGCTCCAGGACCTTCTTGGCACGGGGGGTGAAGGGGATGTGCCCGGACGGGGCCTGCTGCCCCTGCCCGATGATCTCCTCCACCTGCTGGCGGACCGCCTCGAGCGAAATCCCGAGGCTCTCAAGGGCCTTGGCGGCGACACCCTCACCCTCGTGGATCAGGCCCAGGAGGATGTGCTCGGTGCCGATGTAGTTGTGGTTGAGCATCCGGGCTTCTTCCTGAGCCAGGACGACAACCCGCCGCGCGCGGTCGGTGAACCTCTCGAACATCGTTAATCGCTCCTCAGAGCGGTCAGGCAGTGGGGGGAACTTCCCCTCCCTGTCCTTCCGCAGCTTAGTCCCGCAAGCGGGGACCGCTCATTCCAACTGCCGACACCGTCGATGGCCTCCTGACCCCGCTAACGCCGACATCTGCTCCAACCCGATGGTGCGAGACGATGTTCCCGCAGGCCAGGCAGTTACCCTCACCATCAGTACGCCGATGGCGAACGTGAGACGCCCTGTCCTGCGTGTCGCCCCCTCTCACTAGGGATGTCTTACCCGCTCGCACTGACAGTCCATGCCGCGTGACCGGGTTCCCTCCGCTACGGGCGAACAACCTTGCACCACCCCGCACCCCCGCACGCCCCCTCTTCCAGCACTCTGTGCACTCACTTGAACACACAACGTAACCTGCACGATCCCTCGGCAGTTGCGCTTGGCATGGTTGCCACCGGCCGATCGGCTTCGCCCGCGATCTCCACGCTTTCCCCAGCGGTCCCCTTCCCCCGGCAGCCGCTCGATCCGAGCGATCAGGTCCGCCGGTGGTACGAGAACGAACTGGGATGGGCGACGGTGCCCGGGAACCCCGTACGACTTCCCCTGGGCCTGCGCTTCGACGTCCTGGACGTGCCGGCCGAGGCGGGCCGGTCCGCGCTGCGCCACCTGGTGCCGGGTTCCCCGGTGGCGGTGCAGGGCGACCGGATGCGGCTGCTGGTGGCCGCGGGCAGCAGGGAGGAGCTGCCCGGGCTGCTGGACTGGCTGGAGTGGGGCACGCTGGCGCTCGACCTGTCGGCGATCGGCGAGGGTGGCCTCATGGACGCACCCGTGCCTCCGGGATGGGGCTCCGCCATGGGAGCCCGGCCGCCGTCGATCCGGTCCGCAGCCCTCCGGGGGGCCGCCGTGTGGCTGCGACCCCCCGAGCCGGGACGCGAGGTCGAAGCCTCGCTGCCGACGCTGTCGGCTCTGGGGGGCGGTGGAGGCGCCCCCGATCTCGTGCGACTTCTGGACACGGTGGCAACGCACTGCCACCGATTGCGGCTGCGGCGCGCTTGCGCTCAGCCATTGGCCTTGTCATAGGCCTCGCGATCAGGCGTTCGCCTTCTCGTATGCCTCGCGAATGGTCGCGGGAACACGGCCGCGGTCGTTGACCTCGTAACCGTTCTCCTTCGCCCAGGCGCGGATCTGCGCGGTGTCCTGGCTGCCACCCGAAGCGGCGCGCGCCTTTCCGCGTCCACCCGAAGCACGGCCTCCGGTACGACGACCACCCTTCACGTAAGGCTCGAGAAGGCCGCGCAGCTTGTCCGCATTGGCTGTCGTGAGATCGATCTCGTACGTCTTGCCGTCCAGCGCGAACGTCACGGTCTCGTCCGCCTCGCCGCCGTCGAGGTCGTCGACAAGAAGGACCTGAACCTTCTGTGCCACCGGATTTCCTTTCATCGATAACTTGAGGGCCTGGGGTCTGCGGCGTCCGCCGTTTCGCCGTCCCCTGTTATATGCAGTACTGCAGTACGTCGGAAAGCAAACCGCTTTTGCTGGAAAAACACAAACCCCTGGGAGAGACCCACTGGTCATCCCCGGTCCGGAAACATGCGCGTTTCGGACATAGGGAACCTGGGCAGCGCAGTCCGCTTGAAATCTCGTTGGCGATCACAGATGCAGAAGCATCCGGCTGTTGCCCAAGGTGTTCGGTTTCACTCGTTCGAGACCGAGGAACTCCGCGACGCCCTCGTCATAGGAACGCAGCAGCTCCGCGTAGACATCGGTGTCAACAGGTGTCTCGCCGATCTCGACGAAGCCGTGCTTGCTGAAGAAGTCCACTTCGAAGGTCAGGCAGAATACGCGGCGAACGCCGAGCCAGCGCGCGGTGTGCAGCAACTTCTCCAGCAACTGATGCCCGACACCGGCACCCTTCAGACCGGGCTTCACCGCGAGAGTGCGCACTTCGGCGAGGTCTTCCCACATCACATGCAGGGCGCCGCAGCCGACCACGTCGGCGTTGTCGTCCCGTTCCGCGACCCAGAACTCCTGGATGTCCTCGTAAAGGGTCACGGTGGCTTTGTCGAGCAGGATCCGGTCGCGGACGTAGGTGTCGAGGAGTCGACGCACCGCCGGTACATCGCGGGTGCGGGCCCGGCGGACGGTGATGGCTTTTGCGGTGACTTCGGGACGCTCTGCTGACATGAGCGGACGCTATCGCCCGCCCGCCTCCGGCGCCGAGCCGGGGTTCTCCCCGCCGGTATCGCGTTCGGCGCTATCGGTGGCGCCGGCCTCTTCGGTGGGTTCGGCGGATTCTTCCGGGTCTCCGACGACGCGGATGGCGTCCCGCAGGGCCTGCCGCTGTTCGTCGCTCATCATCCCGAAGAAGGCGACGAGAGCGGCGGCCGGGTTGTCACTCTGCGACCAGGCCTCGTTCATCAGCGCGGCGGCGTAGGCGGCCCGGGTGGAGACCGCCTCATATCGATAGGCCCGGCCTTCCGCCTCGCGGCGCACCCAGCCCTTCTGATGGAGATTGTCCAAAACGGTCATCACCGTGGTGTAGGCGATGGACCGTTCCTGCTGAAGATCTTCCAGGACTTCTCGAACGGTCACCGGGCGGTTCCACTTCCACACCCGCGTCATGACCGCGTCTTCGAGTTCTCCCAATGGGCGAGGCACAACTCGACACAATAGTGGGAGATCTCCGTATTGGCGTCCGGGACGGGCGCAGGGAGAACAAACGGGAACGAAAAGGGCGTACGACTCGAAAGTGCCCGAGGGGCACGGGAGCCGTACGCCGTACGTCAGGCGTCGGTGCCGGAGGGGGTCTGGCGGGCGCCCTCCACGCGCGCGATGGCGGCGTCGACGGCCGCGTCCTCCTTGGCCTTGTTGGCCCCGCCCTGGCTCCTCACGATCACCCGGATCACACCGATGAAGAACACGGCCATCACGGCCGGGGGCAGCAGCGCGGAGACATAGTCCATGCGACCAGGGTAGCCACGGGGCGGGGAGCGGGCGGTGCCGGGTTGAGGGTTTTCGCCTGCCTGTACCGATGCGTGCCACTCAACCTGCGACGACGAGCTGCCCTGACGGGTTCGCGGGCGGCGGGGCGGGTTTGCGGCGCGGGAAGACCTCGCCCGGGGTGGGGATGGGGCGAGCGGGCTTCGGGGCGGCCGGGGCGGGGGCGGGCTTGGGGGCCGGCTTCTCGGCGGGCTTCTTCTCGGGCTTACGTCCGGGGTCCTCCGCCGCGTCCGCGGCGAGCCCGCCGGGAAGCGCTGTGAGGCGCGTCCGGGAGGCTGGGGCGCCGGGTGCGAGGGGCGCCGCGGGTCGCCCCGCACGGGGCGCGAGACGGGCACGTACGCCCGTCCCGCCCGGCTCATCCCGCCCGTCCTGCGGGTCCCGCCCGCCCTGCTGGTCCCGCTGCTCCCGCCCGGCGAGCTTTCGGCAGCGGTCGAGGAGGGCGGCCGCGGCGGGGTTGCCGCGCAGCGCCCGGAGTGCGGTGAGGTCGTCGGGGACCGGCCGGTACCCCGCGCGCAGCGCCTCCCCCAGCAGCGCGAGATAGCCGGCGGCGGTTCCGGGCAGGGCGGTGCGGTACCGAGCGACGTCGGCCACCAGGAAGGCCCGCATCCGCGCCCCCTCACGCATCGCCTCGTCGAGGGACTCGGCAAGGCGAAGGCAGTCCTGGACGTCCTCGGCCGAGACCGGGCTGGGCTGAAGGGCGAGGGCGAGAGCGCGGCGGAGCACACGCAGCTCCTCCACACCGAACGCCATGCCGCCGCGGTATCCGTATGGCGTGGGCATGAGGTGACGATACGCGCTAATCAGACAATCCCGGACACATCACCCGGGTGTGGCGCAAGAGCCACCCACCCGGACGCGACAACCACGAGAACCGCCGTCCAGACCCCTGACTGCTCAGTGCCGGTGGGGACAGTGCTGCCAGTCCGGTGGCACGCCGGACGCGAGTCACATGCGCGAGACGTTCCGCTCGTAGACCAGCCGCAGCCCGATCAACGTCAGCCAGGGCTCATGCTCATCGATCACCGAGGACTCACCCAGCACCATCGGCGCCAGCCCACCCGTGGCGATCACCGTCACATCATCCGGATCCTCGGCCAACTCCCGCGCCATCCGGTGCACCACACCGTCCACCTGCCCGGCGAACCCGTACACGATCCCCGACTGCATCGCCTCGACCGTGTTCTTGCCGATCACGCTCCGCGGCCGCGCCACCTCGATCTTCCGCAACTGCGCGCCCTTGACGCCGAGCGCCTCGACGGAGATCTCGATACCGGGCGCGATGACCCCGCCGATGTACTCCCCGCGCGCGCTGACCGCGTCGAACGTCGTCGCCGTGCCGAAGTCCACGACGATCGCGGGCCCGCCGTACAGCTCGACCGCCGCCACGGCGTTGATGATCCGGTCCGCGCCGACTTCCTTGGGGTTGTCGGTGAGGATCGGCACGCCCGTCTTGACGCCCGGCTCGACCAGTACGGCCGGCACATCGCCGTAGTACCGCCGCGTCACCTCACGCAGCTCGTGCAGCACGCTCGGCACGGTCGCACAGATCGCGATCCCGTCGATGCCGTCGCCCAGCTCCTCTCCGAGGAGGGGATGCATGCCCATGAGGCCCTGCAGCAGTACCGCCAGCTCGTCGGCCGTGCGGCGCGCGTCCGTGGAGATCCGCCAGTGCTCGACGATGTCCTCGCCGTCGAACAGGCCGAGGACGGTGTGCGTGTTGCCGACGTCGATCGTGAGGAGCATGACTTACTCCGCCTCACGGAGGTCGAGGCCGATGTCCAGGATCGGCGAGGAGTGGGTGAGGGCTCCGACTGCTAGGTAGTCCACGCCGGTGTCCGCGTAGGCCTTCGCGTTCTCCAGGGTGAGCCGCCCGGAGGCCTCCAGGGCGGCCCGGCCGTGCACGAGGGCCACCGCCTCCTCGCACTCACCCGGCGTGAAGTTGTCCAGGAGGATCAGATCGGCGCCCGCGTCCACGACGTCGCGCAGCTGGTGCAGGGTGTCGACCTCGACCTCGATCGGTACGTCGGGGAAGGCCTCCCGTACGGCCTTGAAGGCCTGCGCGACACCGCCCGCGGCGACCACGTGGTTGTCCTTGACCAGGGCCGCGTCGGACAGCGACATCCGGTGGTTCACGCCGCCGCCGCAGCGCACCGCGTACTTCTCCAGCGACCGGAGCCCCGGCGTCGTCTTCCGGGTGTCGCGGACCTTCGCCTTCGTGCCCTCCAGAACGTCCGCCCACGCGCGCGTGGCGGTCGCGATGCCCGACAGGCGGCACAGGAGGTTGAGCGCGCTGCGCTCGGCCGTCAGCAGGTCACGTGTGCGCGTGGTGACCGACAGGAGCTTCTGCCCGGCCTCCACCCGGTCGCCGTCGTCCACATGCCGCTCGACGGCGAACTCGTCCTCGCAGACCACGGAGAGCACCGCTTCGGCGACCCGGAGGCCCGCCACGACGCCCGCCTCGCGCGCGGTGAAGTCGGCGGTGGCGACGGCGTCCTCGGGGATGGTCGCGACCGTCGTCACGTCCACCCCGTGGTCGAGGTCCTCCTGGATGGCCACGTTCGCGATGTCCTCGACCTCCACGGGGTCGAGTCCGGCCTCGGCCAGCAGCTCGGCGAGCGCGGGATCGAGCCCGCACTCCAGGTACTCGTCGCCGGTGTCCGCACCGCAGGCGCAGCCGTCGCCGCAGCCGTCGTCCTGTGCGAGGGGAAGGTCGGGGGTATCCACTGCTGTCACTGCTCCTGGGGACGCTGCGCCGGATGGTGCTGCCGGGTCGGGGGGAAGTCTGCGGTATCGGTGGGGTGTACGGCGAGTGTGCGGTCCGGATTCAGCCGTACGACGATGTGGCGCCGCCATGCGGTGTCGTCGCGCTCGGCGTAGTCCTCGCGCCAGTGGCAGCCACGGGTCTCCTCGCGCTGCCGGGCGGCGGCGACCAGAACGCGGGCCACGCACAGGAGGTTGGTGGCCTCCCAGGTGTCGACGCCGGGCTCGGCCGTCTTGCCGTTCTCGTGGAGGGCGTCGCGGGCGTCGGCGTGCAGTTGCTGGAGCTGTTCGGCGGCCTTGGCGAGGGAGTCGGCGGAGCGCAGGACGCCCGCGCCCTCGGTCATGATCCGCTGGATCGCGAACCGGGTCTCGGGCTCCAGCAGGGGGTGTTCGGGTACCTCGGGGGACGGCACCGGGTGGGGCTCGCGCGCGTGGAGGCCGTTTTCGGCGTGGCTCGCCGCGATGTCCTCGGCGATGCGCTCGGCGTAGACCAGGCCCTCCAGGAGGGAGTTGGACGCGAGCCGGTTCGCGCCGTGCACGCCGGTGCAGGCGACCTCGCCGCACGCGTACAGCCCGGGGACGGTCGTACGGCCGTGGGAGTCCGTGCGGACGCCGCCGGAGGCGTAGTGGGCGGCCGGGGCGATCGGGATGGGCTGGTGGACGGGGTCGATGCCGTGGGCGCGGCAGGCGGCGAGGATCGTCGGGAAGCGGTGCTCCCACATGTCGGCGCCGAAGTGCCGGGCGTCGAGGAACATGTGCTCGGCGTCCTGCTCCTGCATGCGGCGCGTGATGCCCTTGGCGACGATGTCCCGGGGCGCCAGTTCGGCCAGCTCGTGCTGTCCGGTCATGAAGCGCACGCCGCCGGCGTCGACCAGGTGGGCGCCCTCACCGCGTACCGCCTCGGAGACGAGGGGCTGCTGGCCCTCCGCGTCCGGGCCGAGGAACAGCACGGTGGGGTGGAACTGCACGAATTCGAGGTCGGAGACCTCCGCGCCGGCGCGCAGGGCGAGCGCCACGCCGTCGCCGGTCGACACGGACGGGTTCGTCGTCGCCGAGAAGACCTGCCCCATGCCGCCGGTCGCGAGGACGACCGCGGGGGCGTGCACGGCTCCCACGCCGTCGTGCTGACCCTCGCCCATGACGTGCAGCGAGACGCCGGCGGTACGGCCGTCCGCGTCCGTCAGCAGGTCGAGCACGAGCGCGTTCTCGATCGTACGAAGCCCACGCGCGCGTACCGCCTCGACCAGCGCCCGGGAGATCTCCGCGCCGGTCGCGTCGCCCCCGGCGTGCGCGATACGGCGGCGGTGGTGGCCGCCCTCGCGGGTGAGCTCCAGCTCTCCCGCGGAGGACTCGTCGAAATGGGCGCCCGTCTCGATGAGCCGCCGCACGGCGTCCGGGCCCTCGGTGACGAGGATCCGGACGGCCTGCTCGTCGCACAGGCCCGCGCCCGCGACGAGCGTGTCGTCCTCGTGCTGTTCGGGGGTGTCGCCCTCGCCCAGGGCCGCGGCGATACCGCCCTGCGCCCAGCGGGTGGAGCCGTCGTCGAGGCGGGCCTTGGTGACGACGACCGTCGTGAGGCCGGCGGCCTCGCAGCGCAGGGCCGCGGTGAGGCCGGCGACGCCGGATCCGACGACCACCACGTCCGCGGAGATGGACCAGCCTGGGGCCGGGGCGTGCAGTCGTATGCCGGTGCTGGTCACGAGGCGGCTCCGAAGGTTCCGAACGTGAGGGGGATGTTGTCGATCAGCCGGGTCGTCCCGACCCGGGCGGCGACGGCGAGGACGGCCTCTCCGGTGAAGCCGTCCTCGATGTCGGTGAAGTCGGACGGGTCGACCAGGGCCAGATAGTCCAGTTGGAGCGGCGGGTTGAGGCGGGCCGCCTCGTCGAGGACCAGGCGGGCGGCGGCGCGAACGGCCGACGGGCCACCCGGCACCGCCTTGGCGACCGCGTGCGCGTCGGCCGCCGCGCGGGACTCCCCTATGGCGCTGAGCGCCTCGGCACGCGCGCGCGTGGCGGGCACTTCGCGAGCCCGCGCGCGTAGCGCCTCCTGCGCCGCGTGCCGGTCGAGACCCGCGAACAGCGCCTGGGACAGGGCGAGGGCCGTGCGCCGTTCCTGGGGGGACAGATAGCGGTTGCGGCTGGACAGGGCCAGGCCGTCGTCCTCGCGCACGGTCGGTACGCCGACGATCTCGACGCCGAAGTTCAGGTCCCGCACCATCCGGCGGATCAGGGCGAGTTGCTGGGCGTCCTTCTGGCCGTACAGGGCGATGTCGGGGCGGGTGAGGTGCAGCAGCTTGGCGACGACGGTGAGCATGCCGTCGAAGTGGCCGGGGCGGGAGGCGCCCTCCAGGCGTTCGCCCATGGGGCCCGCGCTGATGCGGACCTGGGGTTCGCCGCCCGGGTAGACCTCGTCCACGGACGGGGCGAACACGGCGTCCGCGCCCGACTGTTCGGCGAGCTTGAGGTCGGCGTCCAGGGTGCGCGGGTAGCGGTCGAGGTCCTCGCCCTTGCCGAACTGCAGCGGGTTGACGAAGATGGTGACGACGACCTCGCCGTCCGGGCCGGCGATCTCGCGCGCGGTGCGGATCAGGGTGGCGTGGCCCTCGTGCAGGGCGCCCATGGTCATCACGACGGCGCGACGGCCTTCACGCGCGCGTGCGTGCAGCTCACCGGAGGTGCGCAGCAGGGCGGTGGTCATCGGGCGTCCCCTTCGGTCCCGTTGGTCCCGTCGGCGAGTACCCCCAGCAGGTCCTCGGCCAGCTCCGGCTTCAGCAGACCGTGGGCAAGAGCCCGGTCGGCGGTCGCGCGGGCCATCGCCAGATAACCGGCGACGGCCTGGGGGGCGTGCCTGCGCAACTCGTTGACGTGCGCGGCGACCGTACCGGCGTCCCCGCGCGCGACGGGCCCGGTGAGGGCGGCGTCGCCGGAGCGCAGGGCGTTGTCGAGCGCAGCGCCGAGCAGCGGTCCGAGCATCCGGTCCGGGGCACCGACGCCGGCCGCGCGCAGCAGCTCCATGGACTGGGCCACCAGCGTGACCAGGTGGTTGGCGCCCAGCGCGAGGGCCGCGTGGTAGAGCGGCCGGTTCTCCTCGGCGATCCACTCGGGCTCGCCGCCCATCTCGATGACGAGGGCCTCGGCGGCCAGCCGCAGTTCGTCGGGCGCGGTCACGCCGAAGGAGCATCCGGCGAGGCGCTGGACGTCCACAGGAGTGCCGGTGAACGTCATCGCGGGGTGCAGGGCCAGCGGCAGCGCTCCGGCGCGCAGGGCGGGGTCCAGGACCTTCGCGCCATACCGTCCGGAGGTGTGCACGAGCAGCTGCCCCGGCCGTACGGCGCCGGTCTCGGCGAGGCCCTCCACCAGCGCGGGCAGGGCGTCGTCCGGAACGGTGAGCAGGACCAGGTCGGCGCGCTCGAGGACGTCGGCCGGCGGTACGAGCGGCACGTCGGGCAGCAGCAGCGCGGCCCGCTTCCTGGAGGCGTCGGAGACTCCGGAGACGGCTACCGGGCGGTGTCCGGCGAGTTGGAGGGACGCGGCCAGCGCGGGTCCCACGCGACCGGCGCCGACGACGCCGACGGTGAGCCGCGCGGGGCGGTCCTTGGGGTCTGGCTGTTGGACTGTACTCACGCGACGGAGGCCTTCCCGTTCCAGTCCGCTCTGGGTACCGGACGATTTCTCGTCATGTTAACGCGATCGGTTGCCGGGGCGTCCGGTTGTCCACAGGCTGTGGGCAGCCACACGCGCCGACCGGCATGATCCGTCGCATGAGCGATACGTCGGAACAGGGCACGAGGCAAGCCAAACCGGAGTCGGACGACGAGCGGCGCAAGCGACGCCGTGAGCGGCGCATCAGCGCGTACCGGGGCGCGGAGCGCGTGTTCGCGCGCACCAGCGTGCTCGGCACGCTCCGGGAGCGCCTGGCGGTCCTGGAGGCCGCCGAAGAGGTGTACGACCTGGATCAGACGGCGGACATGTACGGCAACGGCGTCGTCGTGGCCCTGGAGGAGAAGGTCGCCGGTCTGCTCGGCATGGAGGCCGCCGCGTTCTTCCCGACGGGCACGATGGCGCAACAGGTCGCCCTGCGCTGCTGGGCGGGCCGCACCGGCAGCCCTGTGGTCGCCCTGCACGCGCTCGCCCACCCAGAGGTCCATGAGCGCAATGCGTTCCGCGAGGTCAGCGGCCTGCGCCCGGTCCGGTTGACGAGCGAGCCCCGGCTGCCGACCGCCGCCGAGGTACGCGACTTCGAGGAACCCTTCGGGGCGCTGATGCTCGAACTCCCCCTCCGGGACGCCGGTTTCGTGCTGCCCTCCTGGGAGGAGCTCACCGAGATCGTCGAGGCGGCGCGGGAGCGCGACGCGGTGGTGCACTTCGACGGCGCGCGCCTGTGGGAAACCACCCTCCATTTCGGCCGCCCCCTGGACGAGATCGCGGACCTGGCGGACAGCGTCTACGTGTCGTTCTACAAGTCCCTGGACGCCTTCGGCGGGGCCGCCCTCGCCGGCCCCAGGACGCTGGTGGACGAGGCCAAGGCCTGGCGGCACCGGTACGGCGGCACCGTCTTCCAGCAGTTCCCGACCGTGCTGTCGGCCCTCGCCGGGCTGGAGCGCGAACTGCCCCGGCTCCCCGATTACGTACGGCACGCGCGCGTGGTCGCCGCAGCGCTGCGCGAGGGCTTCGCGGCGGCCGGGGTGCCCTGGACGCGCGTCCACCCCGAGGAGCCGCACACCAACGAGTTCCAGGTCTGGCTGCCGTACGACGCCGATGTCGTCGCCGACGTCGCGGTCCGGCAGGCCGAGGAGACCAGGACCCTGCTCTTCGCCCGGCCCTGGGAAGCCTCCGGCCCGGGGCTCGCCGTCACGGAGATCGACGTACGGGCCGCGGGCCTGGAGTGGACGGCCGAGGACGTGAAGGCGGCGGTCGCCGACTTCGCCGCCCGGCTGATCGCGCAGGTCAGCAGGTAGAGCGCGGGCGCAGACGCAGCCACCGGCTCAGGGCCTGCCGTACCCGGCCGTGGGCCGGGCGGCCCGCGAGGACCGCGCGGAAGCGCCGGTGGTCGCGCAGTTCGCGGATGACCTGCCAGTCGTGCGCGCCGGGCGCGGGCGGGTCGGGCTCGCCGAGTTGCCGGGCGCGGTAGGTGTCGAGGACGTGGTACTGGGTGATGCTCATGGCGGATCGCCTTCTCGGGTTCTCGGGACGTAGGAATCGGGCTCCGCGGCTGCCCCGGATGTCCCAGGTTGCGTCGCCGCCACCGTGACGTCGCGTCGTTTGACGGCCGCCGTCAATCGGAGACCGCGTTGTCAGTGGCGGGGTGCACCATGAGGGCATGAGCGTGAGCATCGACATCGCGGGGCTGCGGCCGGAGAGGGTCGCCGTCGTCCCCTCACCCCTGGCCGAGCTCGGCATGGCGCTGCACGCGCTGTCCGAGCCGGGGCACCATCCGGGCCTGCAGGGCTGGGTGACGAGCGTGACCGCCCGGCTCGACTCGTATCTGGCCGACCGGATGTGCGAGGCCGACTTCCTGTGGCGGACGACGTTCGCAGACCTGTTCCTGCCGTATGCGGGTATCCCGGGCGGCGCCACGCTCCCCGGCGCGACGCTCGCCGAGGAACTGGATCTGCTGGACAAGCTGACGGACGAGCAGTTCGTGGACGCGGCGCTGGAGTTCACCTGTGCGCTGCCGTACGAGGTTCCGGGCCCGCCCGTGCTCGCCGACGCCGAGTTGCGCCGCCGGGCCCTGGAGCTGGCCGCCGCGCGCGGGCCGCAGCAGTTGCAGTTCGGCCGACGGCTGTTGGACGATCCGCCGCGGATCCGGGCCTGGTTGCGGCAGTTTCTGCAGGACTGCGACGAGGCGTTCTTCGCGGACACCTGGTCGCGGCTGCGGCACCAGCTCACGGCCGACGCCCGCCACAAGACCGATCTGCTGCGGCACAAGGGGCTGGGTCAGGCGCTGGCCGCGGTGTCCCCGGCGGTGGTGCTCGACGAGGCCGCCGGACGCATCACCATCGACAAGCTCCGCCAGGGCCACAGCGTCATCTGCGACCGGAGCCTGCTGCTCGTGCCGACGAGCCTGGGCTGGCCGCATCTCCAAGTGCTGCACCGGCACGGCTGGCAGCCGGTCCTGCACTACCCGGTCGGCTCCCCGGAGCTCGCCGCGCCACCCTCGGTCGAGCAGCTGACCCTGCGAATGACCGCGCTCTCCCACCCGGTGCGCATGCAGCTGTGCCGGAATCTGGCCCGCACCACGTACACCACGAGCGAACTCGTGCAGATCCACGGCATGACGGCCCCCGAGATATCCCGGCACCTCAGCGTGCTGAAGAAGGCGGGCCTGATCACCACCCGGCGGCGTGGGCGGTATGTCCTGTACCAGCTGGACGTCACGGTGATGGCCCGGCTGGGAAGCGACTTCCTGGAGGCGCTGCTCAGGTAGCCGTCGGCCCTGTCAGTCGAACCGGATGTGCCTGATGCCGATCCGCGCCTGCCTCAGCCGCGTCCGCACCGAGCCCTCGGTGTTCGGCCTGAGCGTCAGACCAGCGAGCACGGCGATACGGTCCGCGGTCTTGGGCACGGTCGAGTGGTCCGTCCACAGATGCTCGGCGAACTCCGGCTGGTGCAGCCGCTCCAGGCAGTGGTCGAGCTGCCGTACCGCCCAACTCTCCCGGCGCAGGGGGACGTTCTTTCCGCCGACGTACGTGAGGAGGTGTCCGAAGTTGCGCTCCCGCAGCCGCTTCAGGACGGTCTCGCGCTGCGCGAGGAGGGTGAAGTGGTGTACGTCGTGGCCGAGTTCACCCAGCCGGCCGACGGTCTCCCCGAAGTAGCCGGAGTCGGTGACCGTCATGGGCGCGATCACCACGCCGTCGTGCTTGGTGAGGGCGAGATCGAGGGTCTCGACGACGCCCTGCCGCCAGGACACCAAGTCCTGGAAGTCCCCGCGCAGTTGGGGCGGCAGTGTGCGATTCAGGCCGAAGCCGACGTGCTCGGGATCGCAGACGACACTGCCGGGCAGGCGCCGCTGGATCTCGTACGCGGTCTGTGTCTTTCCGCCCCCGAAGGGGCCGTTGATCCACAGGAGCATGCGCCGACCCTACCGAGGCCCGCGCATCCGCGGTCAGCCGTGTCCGCCGGCCCGCACCAGCCCCGTCTCGTACGCCAGGACCACCACCTGGACCCGGTCCCGCAGCCCCAGCTTGGTCAGGATGCGGCCCACATGCGTCTTGACGGTGGCCTCGGACAGCACCAGCCGGGCCGCGATCTCGCCGTTGGACAGCCCTTGCGCGACCAGCACCATGACCTCCCGCTCGCGGCCGGTGAGCCGCTCCAGCGCCTTGTGCTGCGGCTCCTTGCCCGCGCTGGGCAGCATCGGCGCGAACCGGTCGAGCAGGCGCCGGGTCGTCGAGGGGGCCACGACGGCGTCGCCGCTGTGCACGGACCGGATGGCGGTCAGCAGCTCCCCGGGCGGCACGTCCTTGAGCATGAAGCCGGACGCGCCCGCCTTCAGGCCCGAGAAGGCGTACTCGTCGAGGTCGAAGGTGGTCAGGATCAGCACCTTCGGCGGATCGTCCTCGGCGCAGATGCGGCGCGTGGCCTCGACGCCGTCGAGCTTCGGCATGCGTACGTCCATCAGCACCACGTCGACGGGGGTCGAGCGCACCACCTGAAGTGCCTCGACACCGTCGCCCGCCTCCGCGACGACCTCCATGTCCGGCTGGGCGGCCAGCACCATCCGGAACCCGGTGCGCAGCAGCACCTGGTCGTCGACGAGCATCACGCGGATCGTCATCGGGGCCTCTTCCGTTCTCGTCTGTCTCGTCTGATGTCTCGTCGGGCCTGCGTCCGCCGGGGCGTGACAGGTGTCAACCCGGGGCGCGCGTCGATGTCAGTGCGCTGGTTTGAGCGGGAGCAGCACACTGATGCGGAAGCCGCCACCCGGGCGCGGGCCCGCGTCCAGGGTGCCGCCGACCATACCGACCCGCTCGCGCATCCCGATCAGGCCGTGCCCCTGGCCGTCGGCGCCGCCCTCTTCGTACAGCTCGTGCGGGGCGCCCTTGCCGTCGTCCTCGACCAGCAGGCCGAGGCCGTCGTCGAAGTAGACCAGGCGCACGCTGGCGCCCGCGTTGGGCCCGCCGTGCTTGCGCGTGTTGGTGAGCGCCTCCTGCACGATGCGGTACGCGGTGAGCTCGACGCCGCTGGGCAGTGGCCGGGGGGTGCCCTCGACCTTGAAGTCGACGGGCAGGCCGGAGGTGCGGCACTGCTCGATCAGCTCGTCGATCTGCTCGACGTCGGGCTGCGGGACGTACTCACCGCTCTCCTGGTGCTCGCCGGTGCGCAGCACGCCCAGCAGACGGCGCATCTCGGCGAGGGCCTGGCGGCCGGTGGAGGAGATCGTCTCCAGGGCCTTCTTGGCCTGGTCGGGTGCGGAGTCGAGGACGTAGGCGGCGCCGTCGGCCTGGACCACCATCACCGACACGTTGTGCGCCACGACGTCATGCAGCTCGCGCGCGATCCGGGCGCGTTCGGCGGCGACCGCGACCTTGGCCTGCGCCTCGCGCTCCTTCTCGAGCCGGGTGGCGCGCTCCTCCAGCTGCTCGTAGTAGGCGCGGCGCGTGCGGATCGAGTCGCCGAGCACCCAGGCGAGGGCGAAGGGCACCGTCATGAAGATCATCAGGGCGATACTGCCCAGGACGCTCGATTCCTTCTCCGGCCAGCGCACCTGCGCCAGCGGCGCAGCGGTCAGGCCCACGGCCAGCGCGAGCCGGGAGGCCCAGCGGGCGCCGGTCGCGGCCACTGTGTAGGTGATCACCAGGAAGGCGAAGTTGGCGGGTGTCGTCGCCACGTTCAGCGCCAGCTGCGCCACTCCCACGCCGATGGCGAGCAGCAGCATCTTCTCCGGCATACGCCGGCGCAACGCGATGACCAGGCACAACAGGAGCAGGACCGGGAGGATGGCCGCCTCGGAGTCGGTGCCCGGAGCCGACTGCCCGCCCTCCTGCCGGACGGCCTCGCTCACCACAGAGATCCCGAAGAGGAGGACGGCCCAGAAGCTGTCGACCCATGTCGGGTGCCTGCGGAGGAAGTCATAGAGGCGCTGCACGTAACCCAGCGTAGGGAAGCAAGATGCGTGCAGGGGTCAACCGGAGGGCCGATCCGCATCGGGCGCGCATACTCCGCAAGGTGGAGGCTCCGTTCCTCTGTGCGCTTAACCTGACGGCGTGACGGACGAGACAGCGGGGCACTGGCGCGGTTGGCGGGCGGCGGCCGAGGCCGCCCTGTACGGGCCGGACGGCTTCTACCGCAGGCCCGAGGGCCCGGTCGGCCACTTCCGTACGTCCGTGCACGCGTCGCCGCTCTTCGCCGGGGCCGTGGCGCGGCTGCTGTGCCTGGTCGACGAGGCGCTGGGCGGGCCCGAGGCGCTCGACTTCGTCGACATGGGGGCGGGGCGCGGGGAGCTGGTCACCGGCGTGCTGGCCGCGCTGCCCGCCGGCGTGGCCGCCCGCACGCGCGCGTACGCCGTCGAGGTCGCCGACCGCCCCGCGGGCCTCGACCACCGCATCGAGTGGCTCAGCGCACCCCCGCAGGGCGCGACCGGGCTGCTGTTCGCCAACGAGTGGCTGGACAACGTGCCCGTGGAGGTGGCCGAGGTCGACTCCTCGGGCACACCGCGGCTGGTGCTCGTCCGGGAGGACGGGACCGAGCTGCTCGGTGAGCGCGTCGTTGGTGCGGAGGCGGAGTGGCTCCGCCGGTGGTGGCCACTGTCGGCCGAGACGGGACTGCGCGCCGAGATCGGGCTGCCCCGGGACGAGGCCTGGGCGGCGGCGGTCGCGACGCTCGACCGAGGGCTCGCGGTCGCCGTGGACTACGTGCACACGGCGGACGCCCGCCCACCGTTCGGCACGCTCACCGGCTTCCGGGAAGGACGCGAGACGCGGCCCGTGCCGGACGGGTCCTGCGACATAACGGCCCACGTCGCGCTGGACGCGTGCGCGCCCCTCGACGCGCTTTCCGGCGCATCCCCGAGCACACACCCCGGCGCACTCCTCGTGCGCCAGCGCGAAGCGCTGCGCGCCCTGGGCATCGCAGGCGCACGCCCCCCACTCGCCCTGGCGACCACACACCCCACCGCCTACGTGCGCGCCCTCGCGAACGCGGGAGAGGGCGCCGAACTCACAGCGGTCGGCGGCCTCGGCGACTTCGGATGGCTGGTGCAGCCGGTTGGAATTGAGAACCCGCTCACCTAGGGACTCCTGCTTCCTAGGCGCTCCTGCTTCCTAGGGACTCCTACTTGTCGATGTCCCCGACCACGAAGAACAGCGACCCCAGGATCGCCACCATGTCCGCCACCAGCGTCCCCGGCAGCAGCTCCACCAGCGCCTGGATGTTGTTGTACGACGCCGACCGCAGCTTCATCCGGTACGGCGTCTTCTCGCCCTTGCTGACGAGGTAGTAGCCGTTGATACCGAGCGGGTTCTCGGTCCAGGCGTACGTGTGGCCCTCGGGCGCCTTGAGGACCTTGGGGAGCCGCTGGTTGATCGGGCCGGGCGGCAGCTCGGCGAGCCGGTCCAGGCAGGCGTCGGCGAGGTCCAGGGAGTTGTGGGTCTGCGCCAGGAGGCACTCGAAGCGGGCGAGGCAGTCGCCTTCCTGCCGGGTGACGACCTGGAGGGTGTCCTGGAGCTCGCCGTACGCGAGGTACGGCTCGTCGCGCCGCAGATCGAAGTCGACGCCGGAGGCGCGCGCGACCGGCCCGCTCACGCCGTAGGCGTGGACGGTCTCCGGCGCGAGGGTGCCCACCCCGCGCGTGCGCCCGCGGAAGATCTCGTTGCCGAGGACCAGGTCGTCGAAGCGGTCCATACGGGAGCGCAGGGCCGCGACGGAGGCACGCGCGCGCGTGGTCCATCCCGCGGGCAGGTCCTCCTTGAGGCCGCCGACACGGTTGAACATGTAGTGCATACGCCCGCCGGAGACCTCCTCCATGACGTGCTGGAGCTCCTCGCGCTCGGTGAAGGCGTAGAAGATCGGAGTGATCCCGCCCAGCTCCAGCGGATACGAGCCGAGGAACATCAGGTGGTTGAGCACCCGGTTCAGCTCCGCGAGCAGGGTGCGTGTCCACACCGCGCGCGGGGGGACCTCCATGCCGAGCATGCGCTCCACGGCGAGGACCACGCCCAGCTCGTTCGAGAAGGCCGACAGCCAGTCGTGGCGGTTGGCGAGCATGATGATCTGGCGGTAGTCGCGCGCCTCGAAGAGCTTCTCCGCGCCGCGGTGCATATAGCCGATCACGGGCTCCGCGCTCGTGATGCGCTCGCCGTCGAGGGTGAGCCGCAGCCGCAGCACGCCGTGCGTGGACGGGTGCTGGGGCCCGATGTTGAGCACCATGTCGGTGCTCTCCGCGGCACCGCCGATACCGACCGTGGTCTCCGTCGTGGGAGTCATGGCCCCAGTCTCCCCTACGTACGCTTGCCGTATGGAGACGGGGAGCCGGGAGAACCCGGAGGCGGCGGGGGTCGAGCCGGCATGGATCGGGCTGCCGCCCGGGCTGCTGCGGATGCGCAGGCTGTTGCTGGTGGTGTGGCTGGGGCTGCTGACGGCGGCCACGGGTCTGCTGCCCGGTCTGTTCGCGGGTCCCGCGTGGGCCGCGTTCGCGCTGCTGCCGCTGGCCCTGCTGATATGGGGCTGGGTGATGGTCGAGCGCAACTGGCGCTCCTGGCGGTACGCCGAGCGCGCCGACGACCTGCTGATCAGCAGGGGTGTGCTGTGGCGTGAGCTGACCGTCGTCCCGTACGGGCGGATGCAGCTGGTCGAGGTCACCTCCGGGCCCGTCGAACGGCACTTCGGGCTGGCCAGCGTGCAGCTGCGCACCGCGGCCGCCGCGACCGACGCGACGATTCCGGGACTCGATCCGGTCGAGGCGGAACGGCTGCGCGACCGGCTCACCGAGCTGGGCGAGGCACGATCGGCGGGGCTGTGACGGCGCCGGGCGTCGACGGCGCCGTACGCGAGAAGCAACCCGTCACCGAGCGGCGGCTGCATCCCGTGACACCGCTCCGGCGGGCGTGGGCGCCGGTCGCCGTGATCATCGGGTGGGCGTTGCACGACCCCGACCAGACGCAGCGCCAGCTGACCAGGCTGACGACGACCACACTGCTGATCGCGCTCGCCGTGATCGTCCCGGCCGCCGCCCTGTACGGCTTTCTGACCTGGTGGTTCACGCACTTCGCGGTGACCGACACCGAACTGCGCATCCGTACCGGCCTGTTGTTCCGGCGCGCCGCGCACATCCGGCTCGAACGCATCCAGGCCGTCGACGTCACCCAGCCGCTGCTCGCGCGCGTCGCCGGCGTCGCCAAGCTCAAACTCGACGTCGTCGGCACGGACAAGAAGGACGAGCTGGCCTTCCTGGGTGCGGACGAGGCGCGCACGCTGCGCGCCGAACTGCTCGCGCGCGCGGCGGGTTTCGCGCCCGAGACAGCGCACGAAGTCGGAGAAGCACCGGCGCAGGAGCTGCTGCGCACACCCCCCGGCGTACTCGCCGTCTCCCTCGTCCTGACCGGCGCGACCTGGGGCACCCTCGCCGCCGCGCTCGTCGTACCGCCGCTGATATGGCTCGCCACCCACAGCGTGTGGACGGTCCTCGCGGTCGCCCTGCCGCTGCTGGGCGGGGCGGGCGCGAGCAGCGTGGGACGGTTCGTCGCGGAGTACGACTGGACGGTCGCCGAGTCCCCGGACGGGCTGCGCATCGACCGCGGCCTGCTGGACCGCGTCCACGAGACAGTGCCGCCGGGGCGGGTGCAGACCGTACGGATCGTGGAGCCGCTGCTGTGGCGGAGGCGCGGCTGGGTGCGGGTCGAGCTGGATGTCGCCGGCTCCTCGAACTCCCTGCTGCTGCCGGTCGCGCCGCGCGAGATCGCCGAGGCCGTCATCGCGCGCGTGCTGCCCGGGGTGACGGTGCCGCCGTCCCTGTCCCGGCCGCCGCGCCGGGCCGGCCGGTGCCTGCCCCTGTGGTGGCGCGGCTACGGCATCGCGGTCACCGACACCGTGTTCGCCTCCCGGCACGGCCTGCTGCGCCGGAGCCTGGCCCTCGTACCGCACGCGAAGGTGCAGAGCGTACGGCTGGCTCAGGGGCCCTGGAAGCGCGCCTGGCGGCTTGCGGACGTGCACGTGGACACGGGGGCCAACAAGACCGTCACAGCGCGGCTGCGGGACGCCGAGGAGGCGGCGGAGCTGCTGCGCGGGCAGGCTGAGCGGTCACGGACGGGACGCAGGGACGCGCGGCCGGACCGGTGGATGGCATGAGCCGCCCGGCTGCGGGCGGCTTCAGGAAACCGCGCTCCGCAGCCCCTGCACGTCGATCTGCTCCGTCTCGTCGTGCGCCGTCAGGTCGATGACCTGCCCGACACCGCGCGACTCCGCGTCCGCCGGCTTGAACTCCGCCTCGGCCTCCGCCTTGTGGAGCGCGAGCGCCTCTTGGCCCACGACGTCGGCGAGATCCTCGTTCTGCACGGCTTCCAGCGCGGCCGACTCGGACTCCGACTCCGTCTTCGTACCGAAGAAGTCGAAACCGCCCTCAATCGACGGACGCCGCACGGGCGACGCCGGTACGACGGCCACCGCGGTCGGCACGGTGTAGTGCCCGGAGGGCTGTTGCGCGGACGGGGCCGACTTGCCCATGGAGGTGGCGGCCGCGCGCTCGTGCCCGTCGACCGCCTCGGGCTTCCCCTGCGCTTCGTCCTCCTGCGCGGCCTCCCCGGCCCCGGCCTTCACCGGTTCCTGCCCGCCCGGAGCGCCGCCCTTGGGCGAACCGTCGTCGTCGGGGGAACCCTTGGGAGCATCGTCGCCGCCCTTGGGGGCACTGTCGGCGTCACCCTTCGACGCGGCCTCGGCGCCCCCCTTGGGCGCGCTGTCCGCGTCATCCTTGGGCGCACTGTCCGCGTCGAACTTCGCCAACGCCACCTTGGCGCGCAGGAAGAGCTTGGACCCCTCGGGAGAGAACACCGCGGGAGCCGCAGGCTCGACCTGCTCTGCTTCCTCTGCCTCCTCTGCCTGTCCCACCTGTTCGTCCTCGGCCGCCTCCACCGGCTCGGCGGATTCACCCGAGGCAGCCACCGCGTCGGTCTCCTCCTCGGGAGCGGACGCCTGCGACGGCACGGGCGGAAGCGCACGGGCCGGCGCGGCCTCTATCTCCAGCAGGCGGCGGCCCTCCAGGGCGGTCGCGCGCTCGGTCTCCGCGGTGGCGTACCGGCGCAGGAGCGCGGCGTGCTCGTTGCGCAGTCCGGCCAGCTCCGCACGCTTCGCGCGCAGCCGCTGCTCCAGCTTGACGCGCAGTTCGCGGGACTCCTCGAGATCCGTCTCGAGTTCGGCGACGCGCTCCTCGTGCCGCCACTCGTCGCTCGCACGCGCGCGCGTGAGGTCGGCGACCTGCTTGCCGGCCTGTGTGTCCCAACGACGCAGCACGACCGCGCCGATGACCGCCGTCGCCGCGGCGGCCGCGGCAAGACCGCGGAGCACCGTCGTTTCCGAGAACACCCAGGGGCCCAGCGCGCAGACGACCGAGACGCCTGCGATCGCCGACGGAGGCAGGATCCTGTGCAAGGGCGGGGAATGGCGGTGACGTCCACGTGGCATGGCCAGAAACTTACCGCGCGTAGGGGAATCTTGGTGGCCCGCCCCGCAAAAACACAGCCATCCCGTGTCATTCATACGGCTCAAGAGGGTTTCGGGTTCACCGGTCGCCCAATCGCCCGCTGATCCACTCCAGTGTCGCCGGAATCTCCCGCCGCCAGGTGTTGAAGTTGTGCCCGCCGCTTTCCAGGATGATCGACGAGATCCGCGTCCGATTCGTCGCCTTGACACCCTCTATGAACTTCAGCGTGTCCTTGTAGTTGGATTCACCGACCTTGCTGCTGCTGACGAGCAGTGAAGTGTCGGGCGCGGGCATGTTCTTGAGGTACCAGAACAGGTCGGCGCGGCTGTGCAGCGTCTTGTCGCCGTGGAAGAGATCGCCCGTGGTGGGGTCGATCGGCGCCCTGTAGTACGCGGACAGGCCCGCCCCGGCGGCGTAGACCCGGGGGTGGTGCATGGCGAGCTTGAGTGCGCAGTAACCGCCCGTCGAGTCGCCGATGATGCCCCAACTCCCCGCTTTTCCACCCACCCTGTAGTGCCCGCCCACGGCGTCCGGCAGATCTTTGGCGAAAAACGACTCCGTCTGCGGTCCTCCGGGGATGTCCACGCACTCGGTGTCCCGCGGCGGTGCGACGGTCGGCCGCAGCATCACCAGGATCATCGGCTGCATACGGCCTTCCTTGGCGAGTCCACGGGCGGTGTGCGGATAGTCGAGCTTGTCCACGAGCGCCTTGGCGGTGCCCGGATAGCCGGTGAGGACGACGGCCGCGGGGAATGTGCGCGTGCGGTATCGCGCCTGGAAGTACTCCGGCGGCAAGTACACGTACGCGCGCGTGGCGATGTGTGTCGTACGACCGAGGATCTCGACCTCGTGGATCCGGCCCCCGGCGCGCGCGCCGGGGCTGCCCGCCCCCGGAACGCTCCCCGTGTCGACGACTCGCAGCGGGTCGCCCTCGGGGCCGCCGGGCGTGTGGTCGACGACCACACCCTCGTCGGTCTCCTGTCCCAGCAGGTCCGCCCAGCTGGCGTAGAACCCGAAGGCCTGGTTGGCGGCGAGGCCGACCGAGGCGAAGAGCGTCAGCTGGACGGCGAGGAGCAGGGCGACCCGGCCGCTGACGGCCCGCCAGGTCCGCCGGGCCAGCCGCGGCCACAGCCACACCGTGCCGGCGAACAGCAGGACGGCGGTGCAGACCGCCAGCGCCAGCACCTTGTTGCTCGTGAGACCCATGAACCGTTCCCTGCCTGCGCTCTCCAGTTCGCCCCGCACGTCTTCGCAAGGGCTTGTCCGGGGCTTTCCCCGGCCTTTTCAACAGCTTTGAGGAGACGAGTGAACCTCTCCCTCCGAGACACCGTCCTAGAGGGCGCAATGTCGCCGGATGCCCGAATCGGTACCGGATCCAAGGTCTCTCGCAGAACTACGGGATGCGATGTCTGTCAGGACAGATGTGGAAATGTCGGGTGGAGTTCCGCAGCGAACACACCGGGTACGGCACGTGCTGCGCGGCCCGCGCCCCGAAGCCGTTCCCGTCCTCGTCGCCAGAGCGTGCGCCCTCGTGGGCCTGCTGGACATCGCCGCGGGCGTCTTCCCACGGTTCAGGCACAGCCGTATGCACACGCTCGCCGAGGTGCTGCCCGGCTCGTTCGGCCCGTTCGCGGCAGCGCTCTCGCTCAGCGCCGGCGTGCTGTTGCTGCTGCTCGCCCACGGTCTGAGGCGTTGCAAGCGCCGGGCCTGGCGGGCCGCCGTCGCTCTGCTGCCGTTCGGCGCGCTGGCGCAGTTCACGTACCGCCACTCCGTGGTCGGCGTGGTGATCTCGCTGGCGCTACTGGCGCCGCTGGTGCGCCACCGCGACCAGTTCAGGGCCCTGCCCGACCCGCGCAGCCGATGGCGCGCGCTCGCCAACTTCGTCCTCATGGGCGCCGGTTCGCTCCTCCTCGGGCTGCTCATCGTCAACGCCCACCCCAAGACCCTGGTCGGCGACCCGAGCCTGGCCGACCGCCTCACGCACGTCCTCTACGGCCTGTTCGGCTTCGAAGGCCCGGTCGACTACCGGGGCACCACGTCGTGGACCGTCGCCATGTGCCTGGGCGCCCTCGGCCTGCTGACCGCCGTCACGACCATCTACCTCGCCTTCCGCCCCGAACACCCGGCCGCACGCCTCACCGACGAGGACGAGGCCCGTCTGCGCGCCCTCCTGGAGAAGCACGGCGGCCGCGACTCCCTCGGCCACTTCGCCCTGCGCCGCGACAAGGCGGTGGTGTTCTCCCCCAGCGGCAAGGCGGCGGTGACGTACCGCGTGGTGTCCGGGGTGATGCTGGCCAGCGGCGATCCGATCGGCGACGTGGAGGCCTGGCCGGGCGCCATCGAACGGTTCATGGACGAGGCCAAGGCGCACTCCTGGACGCCCGCCGTCATGGGCTGCTCCGAGACCGGCGGCGAGGTCTGGACCCGCGAGACCGGCCTCGACGCCCTCGAACTGGGCGACGAGGCGGTGGTGGACGTCCCGGATTTCTCCCTCACCGGCCGCGCGATGCGCAATGTGCGTCAGATGGTCAAGCGCATCGAGCGCGCCGGTTACGAGACCCGGGTACGACGCGTGCGTGACCTCGGCGAGACCGAGCTGGACCGCATCCGCCGCGCCGCCGACGACTGGCGCGGCACCGACACCGAACGCGGCTTCTCCATGGCCCTCGGCCGCATCGGCGACGCGGCCGACGGCGACTGCCTCATCGCCACCGCCCACAAGGCGGACGACGAGCCCGGTGAGTACGGCGACCTGAAGGCGATCCTGCACTTCGTGCCCTGGGGCACCGACGGGGTGTCCCTGGACCTGATGCGGCGCGACCGCTCCGCCGACCCCGGCATGAACGAACTGCTGATCGTGGCGGCCCTCCAGGCGGCCCCGAAGTTCGGCATCGCGCGCGTGTCGCTCAACTTCGCCATGTTCCGCTCGGCGCTGGCACGCGGCGAGAAGATCGGCGCGGGACCGGTGCTGCGCGCCTGGCGCGGCCTGCTGGTCTTCCTCTCCCGCTGGTTCCAGATCGAGTCCCTGTACAAGTTCAACGCGAAGTTCCGGCCCCGCTGGGAGCCCCGCTTCGTGGTCTACCGCGCCTCCGCCGACCTCCCGCGCATCGGCTTCGCCGCCATGCAGGCGGAAGGTTTCGTCAACCTGGCCCTCCCCCTCCCCCTCCCCCGCTTCCTGCGCCGCCGCACGATCACCGCGCGCCCGTGCGCCCACGCGGTCGGGGAGGGAGACGTCCGCGCGGCATAGACGGGCCCGAGCGGAAGCCCCGCCCGCCAAGCCCGGGGCTTCCGCTCGGGCCGCCGGACCTCGGCGGCCCCACCGGGGCCTACGCTGAACGTATGAGCAAGCAGAGCGGACGCGGGCACGTCGCCGGTCTTCCCGAGTGGGACCGCTGCGCGGTCATGGGAGTCGTGAACGTCACCCCCGATTCCTTCTCCGACGGCGGCCGCTGGTTCGACACGACGGCCGCCGTGAAGCACGGCCTCGCCCTGGTCACCGAGGGAGCGGACCTCATCGACGTCGGCGGCGAGTCCACCCGCCCCGGCGCGACCCGTGTCGACGAGGCGGAGGAACTCAGGCGGGTCATCCCCGTCGTACGCGAGCTCGCCTCCGAGGGCGTCACCGTCTCCGTGGACACCATGCGCGCCTCCGTCGCCCAGCAGTCCCTCGCGGCCGGCGCCGCCCTCGTCAACGACGTCAGCGGCGGCCTCGCCGACCCCGCGATGATCCCCGTCGTCGCGGAAGCGGGCGCCCCCTTCATCGTCATGCACTGGCGCGGCTTCCTGGAGGGCAGCACCGTCAAGGGCGTCTACGCCGACGTCGTCACCGAAGTCATCGACGAACTCCACGCGCGCGTGGACGCCGTCCTGGCGGGCGGCATCGCCCCCGACCGCATCGTCGTCGACCCCGGCCTCGGCTTCTCCAAGGAGGCCGAACACGATCTGGTCCTCCTCGCCCAC
The DNA here is from genome assembly GCF_052245395.1 of Streptomyces sp. 4N124. NCBI lineage: Bacteria > Bacillati > Actinomycetota > Actinomycetes > Kitasatosporales > Streptomycetaceae > Streptomyces > Streptomyces sp. 4N124. The sequence continues at coordinate 35,181 of NZ_JBQQBS010000047.1, read as the reverse complement.
CTCGACCGCCTGCACGCCCTCGGCCATCCCCTCCTCGTCGCCGCCTCCCGCAAGCGCTTCCTCGGCCGCGTCCTGGCCGGCCCGGAGGGCGCACCCCCGCCCGCACGCGAGCGTGACGCCGCCACGGCAGCCGTCTCCGCACTCGCGGCGCACGCCGGCGCATGGGCGGTCCGCGTACACGAGGTGCGCGCCACGGCGGACGCCGTACGAGTCGCGCGCGCCGTGGAGGGAGCGCGCACCCCCGGCGCAGAAGGAGCGCGCGGCACCGAAGGAGCCCGGTGAGCGCCCCCCACACCGACGTCGAGCAGGTCGAGCTCGCCAACACCGCCTTCTACGAAGCGATGGAACGCGGCGATTTCGAAGTGCTGTCCTCGCTCTGGCTCACCCCGTCCGACCTCGGCGTCGACGAGACCTACCACGACCCGGCGGACTCCGGCGTGATCGCCTGCGTGCACCCCGGCTGGCCGGTACTGACCGGCCGCGGCGAGGTCCTGCGCTCGTACGCGCTGATCATGGCGAACACCGACTACATCCAGTTCTTCCTGACCGATGTGCATGTCTCCGTCACCGGCGACACCGCCCTGGTGACCTGCACCGAGAACATCCTCAGCGGCGGCCCCGCCCCCGAGGGGGACGAGGAACTCGGCCCCCTGGTCGGACAGCTCGTCGTCGCCACGAACGTGTTCCGCCGCACCCCCGCCGGCTGGAAGCTCTGGTCGCACCACGCCTCCCCGGTTCTGGCCGAAACCGACGAGGAGGAAGGCGACGACACACCCGCCTGAGTGGGTAGGCGCACCTTTGGGGACCAAGGGGATGCGAGAAGTGGTTGGAATCACTGAGCCCCGGGTATGGGCGGCTACCAACCCGTGAGCCGCCGGGTTCCCCCGGGGAAACACGCGATGAAAGCTGCGAGGCCCGACTCGGGCACGGACCCCCATGGCCCGGCCCTGTCAGTGTCCGCAGGTAGATTCGTTTGAGGCCGGTGCGCCGCCCGCACCCGGTGCACATCGGCCGTTACCGACGATTGCAGGAGTGATTCGCGTGGATCGTGTCGCGCTGCGCGGCCTCAAGGCCCGCGGGCACCACGGTGTGTTCCCCAGGGAGCGCGAAGAGGGCCAGACGTTCATCGTGGACCTCGTCCTGGGCCTGGACACCCGGCCGGCCGCCGCCGACGACGACCTGGCGAAGACCGTGCACTACGGCATCGTGGCGGAGGAGGTCGTGGCCGTCGTCGAGGGCGAGCCCGTCGACCTCATCGAAACCCTCGCCGAGCGCATCGCCCAGGTCTGTCTGAAGCACGAAGGGGTCCAGGAGATCGAGGTCTGCGTCCACAAACCGGACGCGCCGATCACGGTCCCCTTCGACGACGTGACCGTCACCATCACCCGGAGCCGAGTATGACCGCATCGTTCACCGAGGGTCACAGCGACCCGACCGTACAGCCGGTACCCGCCTCCGTCGTCGAGAAGGTCGACGCCGCCGACACCACCCTGCAGAATCCCAAACGGGCCGTGATCTCCCTCGGCGCCAACCTCGGCAACCGCCTGGAGACCCTCCAGGGCGCCATCGACGCCCTCGAGGACACCCCCGGCGTCCGCATCAAGGCGGTCTCGCCGGTGTACGAGACGGAGCCATGGGGCGTGGAGCCCGGCAGCCAGCCCTCGTACTTCAACGCGGTCGTGGTCCTGAAGACCACCCTCCCCCCGTCCTCCCTTCTGGAGCGGGCGCACGCGGTCGAGGAGGCCTTCCACCGCGTCCGGGACGAGCACTGGGGCGCACGCACTCTCGACGTCGACATCGTCGCGTACGCCGAAGTCGTCTCCGACGACCCCCAGCTCACCCTCCCCCACCCCCGCGCCCATGAACGCGCCTTCGTCCTGGCCCCCTGGTACGACCTGGAGCCGGGCGCCCAGCTCCCCGGCCGCGGCGCGGTCGCCGACCTCCTCGACAACGTCACCCGAGAAGGCGTCGCCGCCCGCAAGGACCTGGAACTCCGGCTGCCTGAATAGTCGTTAAGGTCGACACGACTACAAGCGCGGACCGGCCGGGTCACCTCAACCGCGGGACCGGCACCGATCCGGGGAGCTGAAGGGACACCGTGAGAGAGCTGCGCATCAGGGTGCTGGCCGGCGTTTTCGTCGTCGCCGGCATCCTGTCCTGGGCGGGCGCCCGCCTCTGGAACTCGATCGGGACGCTCCCCAGCGTCCCGCTGGCCGCGCCCATCGTGCTGGCCGTGATCGCCGCGGTCCTCCTCGCCACGGCGCTCTCGCTGCGCGCCCGCCTCAAGGCCCAGCGCGAGCGCCGCCCCGAGGCCAAGGGCGTCGACCCCCTCATGGCGGCCCGAGCGGTCGTCTTCGGCCAGGCCAGCGCCCTGGTCGCCGCCCTCGTCGCCGGCATGTACGGCGGCACCGGCGTCTTCCTCCTCGAATCCCTCGACATCCCCGCCCGCCGCGACCAGGCGATCTACGCCGGCTTCTCCGTCGTGGCCGGAATCGCCGTCATAGCGGCAGCCATCTTCCTGGAGCGGGTCTGCAAACTCCCGGAGGACGACGACGACCACACCCCAGGGGCAGCCTCGGCTGCGTGACGGTCAGCGCGCCAGTATCAGGCTCATTGCCTCGGCACGGGTCGTGGCATCCCGAAGCTGCCCACGCACCGCCGATGTGGTCGTCTTGGCACCCGGCTTGCGAATGCCGCGCACCGACATGCACATGTGCTCGGCCTCGATGACGACGATCGCACCCCGCGCCTCAAGAATCCGCATGAGCGAGTCGGCGATCTGCGTGGTGAGTCGTTCCTGCACCTGAGGCCGGCGGGCGAACACCTCAACGAGGCGCGCGAGCTTCGACAGGCCGGTGATCTTGCCCGTTTCGGCCGGAATGTAGCCGACGTGAGCTACGCCGTGGAAGGGCAGCAAATGATGTTCGCAGAGGCTGACGATCTCAATGTCCTTCACCAGGACCATCTCATCGTGGCCCAGATCGAACGTCGTCGTCAGAACATCCTCGGGCTCCTGCCGCAGCCCGGCCAGAAGCTCGTGATACGCCCGAGCCACCCGCCCCGGCGTCTCCCTGAGCCCTTCCCGGTCCGGGTCCTCGCCGACCGCGATCAGCAGTTCGCGCACCGCGTTCTCGGCGCGCTTCTCGTCGAACTCGCCGATGGAGCCCTCGCCGTCCAGCGTCACGGGGTCGGTCATGTCGTGCCTCGTTCCTAGATGTCGTGCATAGGCATACGAAGATGCCGCGCCCCCCAGGCTAAAACCAGGGGGGCGCGGCAATCATTCCGGGCCTGGTGAGACCACCGAGGCCGGGAGGGTCAGCCTTCCGGACGCTCCTCGGGGGCCGGTTCCGGGACGGGCTCCGCCGAGGTGGTGGCCTTGGCGGTGGTGATCGCCGGGGTCGCGCCGTTGGCTCCGTTCGTCAGTGCCAGCTCCTTGGGGGAGAGCACCGGCGGGCGGGTGGACGGGGTGCGACGGGACGAGCCGGTCCAGGCTGGGCGCGGCGGACGCTTGACGATGGGGGCGAAGATCTCGGCGATCTGCTCCTTGTTCAGCGTCTCCTTCTCGAGCAGCGCGAGGACCAGGTTGTCCAGGACGTCGCGGTTCTCGACCAGGATCTCCCAGGCCTCGTTGTGCGCGGTCTCGATGAGCTTCTTGACCTCTTCGTCGACCAGCGCGGCGACCTCTTCCGAGTAGTCGCGCTGGTGAGCCATCTCACGTCCGAGGAACGGCTCGGTGTTGTCGCCGCCGAACTTGATGGCGCCGAGACGCTCGGTCATGCCGTACTGCGTGACCATCGCGCGGGCCGTTGCGGTGGCCTTCTCGATGTCGTTCGCAGCGCCCGTCGTCGGGTCGTGGAAGACCAGTTCCTCCGCCGCCCGGCCGCCCAGCATGTAGGCCAGCTGGTCCAGCATCTCGTTGCGGGTGGTGGAGTACTTGTCCTCGTCCGGCAGGACCATCGTGTAGCCGAGGGCGCGGCCTCTCGACAGGATCGTGATCTTGTGGACCGGATCGGAGTTCGGGGAAGCCGCCGCGACCAGGGCGTGGCCGCCCTCGTGGTACGCGGTGATCTTCTTTTCCTTGTCCGACATGATCCGGGTCCGCTTCTGCGGGCCCGCCACGACGCGGTCGATGGCCTCGTCCAGGAAGTGGTTGTCGATCAGCTTCTTGTCGCTGCGCGCGGTGAGGAGCGCGGCTTCGTTCAGCACGTTCGACAGATCCGCACCCGTGAAGCCCGGCGTACGGCGCGCGACCGCCGACAGGTCCACGTCCGGAGCGACCGGCTTGCCCTTCTGGTGAACCTTGAGGATCTCCAGACGGCCCTGCATGTCCGGGCGGTCGACCGCGATCTGGCGGTCGAAGCGGCCGGGGCGCAGAAGGGCCGGGTCGAGGATGTCGGGCCGGTTCGTCGCGGCGATGAGGATCACGCCGCCCTTGACGTCGAAGCCGTCCATCTCGACGAGCAGCTGGTTCAGCGTCTGCTCACGCTCGTCGTGACCGCCGCCGAGGCCGGCGCCGCGATGGCGGCCGACCGCGTCGATCTCGTCGACGAAGACGATCGCCGGGGCGTTCGCCTTGGCCTGCTCGAACAGGTCACGGACTCGGGAGGCACCGACACCGACGAACATCTCGACAAAGTCGGAACCGGAGATCGAGTAGAAGGGCACGCCTGCCTCACCCGCGACAGCGCGCGCGAGCAGCGTCTTGCCGGTGCCAGGAGGCCCGTAGAGCAGTACGCCCTTCGGGATCTTGGCGCCCACGGCCTGGAACTTCGCCGGCTCCTGGAGGAATTCCTTGATCTCGTGGAGCTCCTCGACGGCCTCGTCCGAGCCTGCGACGTCCGAGAACGTCGTCTTCGGGGTGTCCTTGGTGATGAGCTTCGCCTTGGACTTCCCGAAGTTCATCACTCGGGAGCCGCCGCCCTGCATCTGATTCATCAGGAACAGGAAAACGACCACGATGAGGACGAAGGGGAGCAGGGAGAGCAGGATCCCGACGAACGGGTTCTGCTTGGACGGCGAGACTGTGTAGCCGTCCGTGATCTGCTTGTCCTGGTACTTCTGCTGCAGCGTGCCGGCGATGGTCACGCCCTGGTCGCCGATATAGCTCGCCTGGATCTTCGAGCTGCCCTCGATCTTTTGGCCGTCCTTGAGCGTGACCTTGATGGTCTGCTCGTCGCCGGTGGTCAGCTTGGCCGCTTCGACCTTGTTCTCATTGATCGCCTGGACGACCTGGCCGGTGTCCACCGTCTTGTAGCCGCCGGACGAGCCGACGACCTGCATCAACACGACCACGGCAAGGACGGCCAGCACGATCCACATGACCGGCCCACGGAAGTATCGCTTCACGTCCATCCATACGGAGCGGTGCCGCCCCGTCCCTCCTGCCATAGTGAGTTTGATAAGACAGTTCTTCTGACGGTACCCCAGCATTGTGGGCCGAAGCCGCACAGGGCCGCAGGCAATCCCGTCTGCATGCTCCAACGCCGCTGAACCCGCTGGGGTTCCCGATCGTCTTACAGGGCTTGGCCCGAGTGGCTCAGCCGCCGTAGACGTGAGGCGCGAGCGTACCGACGAACGGGAGGTTGCGGTACTTCTCGGCGTAGTCGAGGCCGTAGCCGACGACGAATTCGTTGGGGATGTCGAAGCCGACCCACTCGACGTCGATGGCGACCTTGGCGGCTTCGGGCTTGCGGAGCAGGGTGCAGATCTTCAGGGACTCGGGCTCGCGGGAGCCGAGGTTGGAGATCAGCCAGGACAGGGTCAGGCCGGAGTCGATGATGTCCTCGACGATGAGGACGTGCTTGCCCTTGATGTCGGTGTCGAGGTCCTTGAGGATCCGTACGACACCGGAGGACTGGGTGCCCGCGCCGTACGAGGAGACGGCCATCCAGTCCATCGTGAGCGGGGTGGACAGCGCACGCGCCAGGTCCGCCATGACCATCACCGCGCCCTTGAGGACGCCGACGATCAGCAGGTCCTTGCCCGCGTACTCCGCGTCGATCTTCGCGGCCAGCTCGGCCAGCTTCGCGTCGATCTCTTCCTTGGTGATGAGTACCGACTTGAGGTCGGCACCCATGTCTTTCGCGTCCACCCGCATCACTTTCGGTCGTCCCACCGGCCGCCCACCCCCCGGAAGGGGGGCAAGGATTCAGCCTTGCCGAATCACCAGTCTGCCACCCTGCCGCTGGGCGACGACTTTGCCGGGGAGATTGATGGCCCCCTGACCGCGCCAGCCGGTGATCAGCCGGTCGACTTCCTCGATGTGGCGCGCGAAGAGCGAACCGGCGGGGGCGCCTGCCTCGATGGCGGCGCGGCGCAGGATCCGGCGGCGTACGGCGGGCGGCAGGGCGTAGAGCTTCGCGCACTCCAGGCGGCCCGCGGTGTCCCGGACGGCGGCCTCGGCCTGGCTGGCCCAGGCGTCGAGGGCGTCGGCGTCGTCGCGGGAGAGCTGGGCGGTACGGGCGAGGGCTTCGACGACGCCTTTGCCGAGCGCTTTCTCCAGGGCGGGCAGGCCCTCGTGGCGCAGCCGGGAGCGGGTGTAGGCCGGGTCGGCGTTGTGGGGGTCGTCCCAGACGGGCAGGGACTGCACCATGCAGGCCTTGCGGGCGGTCTGCCGGTCGAGGTGGAGGAAGGGCCGCCGGTAACGGCCGCCGGCCCCCGAGACCGCGGCCATTCCGGACAGGGAGCGGATGCCGGAGCCGCGGGCGAGGCCGAGGAGGACGGTTTCGGCCTGGTCGTCGCGGGTGTGGCCGAGCAGGACGGCGACGGCGCCGTGGCGGACGGCGACGGCGTCGAGGGCGGCGTACCGGGCGTCGCGGGCGGCGGCTTCGGGCCCGCCCTCGCGGCCGACGCGCACCGCGACGGACTCGACCGGGTCCAGGCCGAGTTCGGTGAGGCGCAGGACGACTTCTGCGGCGCGCGCCTCGGAGCCGGGCTGCAGGCCGTGGTCGACGGTGACGCCGCCCGCGCGGATGCCGAGTTTGGGGGCCTCGAAGGCGAGGGCGGAGGCGAGGGCCATGGAGTCGGCGCCGCCGGAGCACGCCACGAGCACGAGCGGCGAGGACGGGCGCTCGTCCGCGGTCTCGGTGGTGGGGTGGCTGTGTTCGTTGAGGATGTCGTGGAGGACGCGGCGAACCGCCAGGCGTATCGCCGCGACCGCAGGATGGGGACCCATGTCCGGTTCCCTTCATGAAGTTTTCGGGGGGTGAGCCCTGCTCGGTCACTCAGAGTGTGTAGATGGTGACAGAGACGGGCCGTTCCCCGAGCATTGCACGCCTACCCAGGGCTCACGGTCCCTCGGACGGGTGATTGGAGGAGCGTTCACCCGTCGTCGGCCGAATTCCTTTCACCACGCACGGCTTCCTTTCACCACGTACGGCGGTGATTCACGACTCGGCCTTGCGATGCACCCGCGCGATCCAGTCCGCCGGTTTGGCGATCTCCACCTTGGTCGGCAGGGTGTTCGGGGAGGTCCACACGCGGTTGAAGCCGTCCATGCCGACCTCGTCGACGACGGCGCGTACGAAGCGTTCGCCGTCCCGGTACTGCCTGAGTTTGGCGTCCAGGCCCAGCAGCTTGCGCAGGGCCAGGTCCAGTCGGGAGGCGCCCTTGGCGCGGCGCTGCTGGAATTTCTCGCGGATCTCGGCGACGGACGGCACGACGGCCGGGCCGACGCCGTCCATGACGAAGTCGGCGTGCCCCTCCAGCAGGGACATCACGGCGGTGAGGCGGCCGAGGATCTCCCGCTGGGCCGGGGTCTGCACGATCTCCACGAGGGAGCGGCCGCCGTCGTCCTCCTCGCCCTCGGGGCGTCCGCCCGCGAGGGACTGTGCGGCTTCCCGGATGCGCTCCAGGACGGTCATGGGGTCGACGTCGGTCTCGCCCAAGAACGACTGGATTTCGCCCTCCAGGTGGTCCCGCAGCCAGGGCACGGCCGTGAACTGCGTGCGGTGCGTCTCCTCGTGCAGGCACACCCAGAGCCGGAAGTCGTGCGGCTGTACGTCGAGTTCGCGTTCCACGTGCACGATGTTCGGCGCGACGAGCAGCAGCCTGCCGCCGCCGTTCTCCCCCGCCGGGAGTTCGCGGGTGGCCGGGGCGAAGGTCTCGTACTGGCCGAGGACGCGGGAGGCCAGGAAGGACAGCAGCATGCCCAGTTCGACGCCGGTGACCTTGCCGCCGACGGCGCCGAGGACCGCTCCGCCGGGGGTGCTGCTGCGCCGCTCCTGCATCTTGTCGAGCAGCGGCTTGAGGATTTCCCGGAACCCGGCGACGTTCGCCCGGACCCAGCCGGGGCGGTCGACGACGAGTACGGGGGTGTCATGGGCGTCGTCCGTGCCCATTCGGGTGAAGCCCCGGACGTGTTGCTCGGAGGCTTTGGCATGCCGGCGCAGCTCTGCGACGACGGCCCTGGCCTCGTCGCGGCTCACCTCGGGGCCCGGCCTTACGAGCCGGGTCGCGGTCGCCACCGCGAGATTCCAGTCGACCATCTCGGCACCACCGATGCTCGTCATGCGTCAACGGTACGTGAGCGTTCCCACTTGGGGCAGGCCGACGGAGGTCGGACGGGCCGCCAGGTCAGCGGCAACCACAACTCGCCAGCGCCGTCGCCGCTGTGTCCAGTGCCTTCTGCGCCGCCCCAGGATCGGTCGTGTCCGATGCCAGGAACGCGAACGCCAACAGGTGTCCGTCCTGGTCCACCACCGTTCCCGCCAGGGCGTTGACGCCGGTCAAGGTGCCGGTTTTGGCTCGTACGATGCCTGCCGCGCCGTCGGTGTAGCGGCTGGTCAGGGTGCCGGTGAAGCCTGCCACGGGGAGGCCGGTGAGGGCGGGGCGGAGTTCGGGGTGGGCCGGGTCGGCGGACTTCGCCAGGAGGCCGGTGAGGAGGCCTGCGGTGAGGCGGTCGTCGCGGCTCAGGCCACTGCCGTCCTTGAAGTGCGCACCCGCCACGGGAAGTCCGAGCTTCTTCAGCCGGGCCTGGATCGCCCTGCCCGCGCCGTCGAAGCTCGCTTCCTCGCCCGTGGCGACGGCGGTCTGGCGGGCCAGGGCCTCGGCGATGTCGTTGTCGCTGTTGGTCAGCATGCGTTCGACCAGGGCGGACAGCGGGGGCGACTGCACCGTGGCGAGGGTGTCGGCACGGCCCGTGGCCTTGGAGGGGCCGGGCGCGGTCGTCTTGATGCCACGGTCCTTCAGGAAGTCCGCGAACGTGCGGGTCGCGTCCGCCGCCGGGTCCGGCACCCGCTTGACCTGGCCGCTCGTCGAGTCGTCCGTGCGGGCCTCGTCGGCCATCAGGGCGCTGACGAGGGCGAGGTTGGGGTTCTCGCCGATGGAGTGGAGTTCGGGACCGGCGTACAGCGTGGTGTCGTAGGAGAGCGTCACCTCGCGCAGCCCGCGCTTCTTCAGGGCCGCGGCCGTCTTGTCGGCCAGGGTGCGCAGGCTGGCCCAGCCCTCGGCGTCCTCGCGGGCTGTGAGGGTGGGGTCGCCGCCGCCGACGAGGACGAGTTCCTTGGTGTCGGGTTCGAGGGCGGCGCGGGTGGTGAGGCGGTGGTCGGCGCCCATCGCGGAGAGGGCGGCGACCGCGGTGGCGATCTTCGTGGTGGAGGCGGGGGTCAGCGCTTCGCCGGCGCCGGAGGCGTAGAGCTGCTTGCCGGTGGCAAGGTCGACGACCGCGGCGCTGTGCCGGGAGCCGAGGGCGGCGTCGTTCAGGAGGGGGTCAAGGACGGCGGCGAGAGCTTTGCCGTTCGGCGCGGACTTCACCGTGTTGGCGGTACCGCCGAGGCCGGTGAGCACGGACGCGGCGCTGGGGGCGGGCCGGGGTGCCGTGGCTGTCGTACCGGAATTACGACCGTGATCTGCGCCACCCGTGGGCTCCTGGGCGGCTGCCCGGTCCCGCTCGGCCGTACGCTGACCGGTGGAGTCCCAGGGGCCGGCCGCGGTCACCACAGAGGCGGCCAGGGCCAGTCCGGCGATGGCGGCACCGGTGGTGTACTGCCAGGTCTTCAGCCCCGTACCCCGCGCGACCTGCGGTTTCGCGGCCCGGGCCAGCCGCGTGACCCGCGGCCGAACGGCTGCCGTGGCCCGTGCGACGCGCGGTCGTACGGCGTCCGCTGCTCGTGCGAGACGCGGTCGTACGGCGTTCGCGATCCGCACCACATGCGGTTTCGCGACCCGCCACGGCCTCTGCTCTGGCACGACCACCAGCCCCTTTCGCGATCACACACCTGCGTGAGGGACACTTAACCACCAGAACTATGTGCTGATCATGGAGGAGCCACCGGTGGAGTTCGACGTCACGATCGAGATTCCGAAGGGTTCGCGGAACAAGTACGAGGTGGACCACGAGACCGGTCGGATCCGCCTGGACCGTCGACTCTTCACTTCGACCAGCTACCCGGCCGACTACGGCTTCGTCGAGAACACCCTCGGCGAGGACGGCGACCCGCTGGACGCGCTGGTCATCCTGGACGAGCCGACCTTCCCCGGCTGCCTGATCCAGTGCCGCGCGATCGGCATGTTCCGGATGACCGACGAGGCCGGCGGCGACGACAAGCTGCTGTGCGTGCCCGCGCACGACCCGCGGGTTGAGCACCTGCGTGACATCCACCACGTGTCGGAGTTCGACCGCCTGGAGATCCAGCACTTCTTCGAGGTCTACAAGGACCTGGAGCCCGGCAAGTCCGTCGAGGGCGCCGACTGGGTGGGCCGCACCGAGGCCGAGGCCGAGATCGAGCGGTCCTACAAGCGCTTCAAGGACCAGGGCGGTCACTGATCCTGCCGTCGCTGAAGGGGCCGCACGCGCGTGCGGCCCCTTCGCGTATCTGTGCGCATACTGAGGGCTGCGATACGGGTCGTACAGGGAGCGCTACGCAGTGACGGACGCGGAGGACCGCAAGCCGCGGTCGGACGAAGCGAGGACTGTCTACGACTCCGAGGTCACGTCGGAGTTCGCGATCCCTCAGGGGCTGGCCACGCCCAAGACCGGCGGTGAGTCGGAGACGACGTCCGAGTTCGCGGTGCCGGACGGGCTGGAGGTGCCGCCGCCGGCGCTCGACGAGCCGGAGGGGTCGGCGTTCAGTACGCCGAAGATGTACCGCGCGCGGCAGGCGCCGCCCGCGTTCACACCGCCGAGCGGTATCCCTGCCGTCAGCCTGACGAAGGACCTGCCCTGGCAGGACCGGATGCGCACGATGCTGCGTCTGCCGGTGGCCGAGCGGCCCGCGCCGGAGGCGGTGCACAAGTCGGAGGACGAGGGCCCGGCCGTCCCGCGCGTGCTCGACCTGACCTTGCGTATCGGCGAGTTGCTGCTGGCGGGCGGTGAGGGCGCGGAGGACGTGGAGACGGCGATGTTCGCGGTCTGCCGGTCGTACGGGCTCGACCGCTGTGAGCCGAACGTCACCTTCACGCTGCTGGCGATCTCCTACCAGCCGTCCCTGGTCGACGATCCGGTGACGGCGTCCCGGACCGTGCGGCGCCGGGCCCCTGACTACACGCGGCTCGCGGCCGTGTTCCAGCTCGTGGACGACCTCAGCGATCCGGAGATCGCGATCTCCCTGGAGGAGGCGTACCGACGGCTCGCCGAGATCCGCCGCAACCGGCACCCGTATCCGACCTGGGTGCTGACCCTGGCCAGCGGGCTGCTCGCGGGGGCCGCCTCCGTGCTCGTCGGCGGTGACCTGATCGTGTTCGTCGCGGCCATGCTCGGCGCGATGCTCGGCGACCGGCTGGCGTGGCTGTGCGCGGGGCGTGGGCTGCCGGAGTTCTATCAGTTCACCGTCGCCGCGATGCCTCCGGCGGCGATCGGGGTCGCGCTGACCGTCGCCCACGTGGACGTGAAGGCGTCCGCCGTCATCACCGGTGGGCTGTTCGCGCTGCTGCCCGGGCGGGCGCTGGTGGCGGGCGTGCAGGACGGGCTGACCGGGTTCTACATCACCGCGGCGGCGCGGCTGCTGGAGGTCATGTACTTCTTCGTGGGCATCGTGGTCGGGGTGCTCCTGGTCCTGTACTTCGGTGTGAAGCTGGGTGCGGAGCTGAATCCGGACGCGGCGCTGGGGGACACGAATCGGCCGCTGTGGCAGATCGGTGCGTCGATGCTGTTGTCGCTGACGTTCGCGGTGCTGTTGCAGCAGGAACGATCCACCGTGCTGTGGGTGACCCTCAATGGGGGTGTCGCCTGGATCGTGTACGGCGCGATGCACTACCCGGGTGATCTGTCGCCGGTCGCTTCCACGGCCGTGGCGGCGGGGTTGGTGGGGCTGTTCGGGCAGTTGTTGTCGCGGTATCGGTTCGCTTCCGCGTTGCCCTTTACGACCGCGGCGATCGGGCCCCTGTTGCCGGGGTCGGCCACGTATTTCGGGTTGTTGTCGATTGCGCAGAACCAGATTGACGAGGGGTTGGTTTCGTTGGCCAAGGCCGCGTCGTTGGCGATGGCCATCGCCATTGGGGTCAATCTGGGGTCGGAGATCTCGCGGTTGTTCCTGCGGATTCCCGGCGGGGCTGGGGCGGGGCGCCGGGCGGCCAAGAGGACGCGGGGGTTCTGAGCGCCGGGCGTCTGCGAGCTCGGGGCTTCTGTCCGTGGGCGACTGCGGGCTCGTTGTGGCTTGTCGCGCAGTTCCCCGCGCCCCTATCGGGGCGCTGCACGCACCCTCAGCTCTGCGGGTAGCCGTTGTCGTTGTACGGGTACTGCTGCTGGTAACCCTGGCCCTGGGGGTACTGCTGCGGGGCGTACGACTGCTGGGGCTGGGGCTGGGGCTGGTTGTAGTAGTCGCCGTACTGCTGCTGGCCCTGGTCCGTGGGGGAGATGCGGCGGAGTTGGGTCGTGGCGTCGTCCATGACCTGGGGCTGAGGGGGCTGCGGCTGCTGGGGCGGGGTCTTCTTGTTCTTCGAGCGGGCCCGGAGGAACTCGATGATGATCGGGACCACCGAGATGAAGACGATCAGGATGAGGATCGCTTCGATGTTCTTCTTGACGAAGTCGATGTCGCCGAGCCAGGCGCCGAGCGCGGTCACGCCGGCGCCCCACAGGATGCCGCCGACGACGTTGAAGATCAGGAACGAGCGGTACCGCATGCCGCTGACGCCGGCGATGATCGGCGTGAAGGTGCGCACGATGGGCACGAAGCGGGCCAGGACCAGGGACTTGGGGCCGTACTTCTCGAAGAACTCGTGGGCCTTGGTGACGTTCTCCTGCTTGAAGAAGCGGGAGTCCGGGCGCTTGAACAGCGACGGGCCGACCTTCTTGCCGAACATGTAGCCCGCCTGGTCGCCGAGGATCGCGGCGACGCAGATCAGGGCGATGGCGCCCCACAGGGGGAAGTCCAGCTGCTTCGAGGTGATCAGCAGACCGGCCGTGAACAGCAGGGAGTCACCCGGCAGGAAGAAGCCGATGAGCAGACCCGACTCCGCGAAGACGATGAGGAGCAGGCCCCAGATCCCGAAGTTGTCCAGCAGCGTGTTCGGGTCCAGCCAGCTCGGTCCGAGGGCAAGCGTCGTCACGGTTCCGGGCTCCTGAGGGGTTGGGAAGTGCGGTGGCCGGTGCGGCCGGACAAAGCTATCAACGCACGGTGTCCGTCCCAGGTTCCACCCGTGTCTCCAGGATGCACTGTGCGGCGACTGAGGCGAAGCTGTGGGCCATGGGCATCGAAGACTACGGCGGCGGCCAAGGGCCCCAGCCGGACGTATTGGTCGTGACGACGAACGACATCCCCGGATATCGCGTCCAGGAGGTTCTGGGCGAGGTCTTCGGGCTGACCGTGCGGTCGCGGCACCTGGGCAGTCAGATCGGCGCCGGGCTGAAGTCGATGATCGGCGGCGAGCTCCGAGGGCTGACGAAGACGCTGGTGCAGACCCGCAACCAGGCCATGGAGCGGCTCGTCGAGCAGGCACGCGCGCGTGGAGCCAACGGAGTGCTGGCGTTCCGCTTCGATGTGACGGAGGCCGCGGACGTCGGCACGGAGGTGTGCGCGTACGGGACGGCGGTGGTCCTGGCCCGGGAGTAGGGCAACGCCCGGACCAGGGGGTTACGAGGTGTGCCGGGCCGCGTTGGCGAGGATCGCCGCGCGCTGGTAGGCCGCGAGGCCCGGCTTGGCCTGGTCGATGTTCCGCGTGAACCGCTCGTCCGAGACGTACATCTCGCCGAGGCAGGTGTGCATCTCGTATCCGCAGTCGTAGTGGTTGCGGGAGATCCACTGGCGGTGCTCCTCGGCGGCGTCCATCGCCGCCTCGGACTCCGCGGACTCGCCCGCCTCCATCAGCGCGACGAAGCGCCGCGTGATCTCGTCGCCCTCGCGCTGGATCCGCAGCCAGTCCTCCTTGGTGTAGGACGCCGAGCGCTGCCGGGACTGCCGGTAGGCGTCGGTGTCGCCCCAGCGTTCCTGCACCTCGTCCTCGTACTGGTCCGGGTCGAAGTCCCCGAACACCTCGAACTTCTCCTCGGGCGTGAGGTTGATGCCCATCTTGCGTGCCTCCATGGCGTGTTCCACGGCCGCCGCCATCTTCTGCAGCTTCTCGATCCGGGCGGTCAGCAGTTCGTGCTGGCGGCGCAGGTGTGCGCGCGGGTCCGTCTCCGGGTCGTCGAGCAGGGCGGCGACCTCGTCGAGCGGGAAGCCGAGTTCGCGGTAGAACAGGATCTGCTGCAGCCGGTCGAGGTCGGCGTCGCTGTAACGCCGGTGCCCCGCGTGGCTGCGCTCGCTCGGGACGAGCAGACCGATGTCGTCGTAGTGGTGCAGCGTGCGCACGGTCACGCCGGCGAATCCGGCCACCTGGCCCACCGAGTAGCTCACGGTTTCCACTCCCTTCTGGGTACGCGCTCCAGGCTGGGGCCTCACGTTGCGTGAGGTGCAAGTCCGATTCCCGCCCGCACCCACGACAACCGCTGTTCATCGAGGACCTGAGCCGCCTGCTGCCGGAGCTGCGCCGGCAGCCGCACCCCCTGACACACGACAGGGAGACAGCCACCGGCTTCCACCACTGAGCGCTCCGCTGGAGTGCGGTTCGCTTGCCGCGGCCGGTGGGGGCTGGTCGCGCCCACGCGGTCAGCGACTGAGCCGCCCGAACCGCCGTACCGCCAGCGGGAAGAACACCGCGAGCAGGGCCAGTGGCCATACGATCGCTGCCCAGACGTGGCCCGGTTCGCCGCCCGGGCTGCCGAAGAGGTCCCGTACCGCGGTCGCGGTCTGGGACATCGGGTTCCACTCGACGACCGTGCCCAGCCAGTCGGGCATGGAGTCGGGGGTGGCGAAGGCGTTGGAGAGGAAGCCGACCGGCCAGACGAGGATCTGGACGGCCATCACCATCTCCGGTTTCCCCGCCACCATCGCCAGGTGGATGCCGATCCACAGCATCGCGAACCGGAACAGCAGCAACAGGCCGACCGCGCCCAGGAAGCCTCCCACCGAGCCGTTCGCCCGCCAGCCGAGCGCGTGGCCGACGCCGATCATCACGGCAAGGCCGACCGCCGACTGGAACATGTCGGCGGTCGAACGGCCCACCAGGACCGCCCCGTTGGCCATCGGCATCGAACGGAAGCGGTCGATGACCCCCTTGTTGAGGTCCTGGGTGACGGCGAGCATCGTGCTCTCCAGGCCGAAGGCCATGGTGAGCGCGAGCATGCCGGGCATCAGGTAGTCGATGTAGTCGCCGCGCACGCCCCGGCCGCCACCGACGAGGTAGCCGAACATCACCAGAAGCATCACGGGGAAGACGAGCCCGACGATCATCTGGACCGGTTGCCGCGCCCAGTGGGCGAGTTCACGGCGGGTCATGGTCCAGGAGTCGGTCAGTGCGTATGTGGTCATACGGCCTCCTTCGCTCGGTCCGCCGTCAGATGCAGGAACACTTCGTCCAGCGTCGGGCGACGCAGCGCGACGTCCTCAGCCTCGATCCCGGCCGACTCCAGGGCCCGTACGACCCCGGAGAGCGCCGCCATCCGGTCGGTGACCGGGGCGCTGAGCAGCCGGCGGTCGGGGTCGACGGAGATGTCGTCCTTGGGTACGGGCAGCAGGGCCACGGCGGCTCCCAGCTGTCCCGCCTCGCGCAGGACGACGTCGATGCGGTCGCCGCCGATGAGCCGCTTCAGCTCGTCCGCCGTGCCGTCGGCGATGACCCGGCCGGAGTCGACGACCGAGATGCGGTCGGCCAGTTGATCGGCCTCCTCCAGGTACTGGGTGGTGAGCAGGACCGTCGTACCGCCGCCGACCAGCGAGCGGACCGCGGTCCACACCTCGGCTCGGCCGCGCGGGTCGAGGCCGGTCGTGGGTTCGTCCAGGAAGAGCACCTCCGGGTCGGTGATCAGGGAGGCGGCCAGGTCCAGCCGGCGCCGCATGCCGCCGCTGTACTGCTTGACCGCCTTGCGTCCGGTGTCCGCGAGGCCGAAGCGCTCCAGGAGCTCGTCGGCCCGCACGCGCGCGTGGCGGGCGCCCAGGTGGTAGAGGCGGCCGAACATCTCCAGGTTCTGGTGGCCGCCGAGTTCCTCGTCGAGCGCCGCGTGCTGGCCGAGCAGGCCGATGCGGAAGCGGACCGCCTGGGCCTCGGTGAGCACGTCGTGTCCCGCCACCTCGATGCGGCCGCTGTCGGGGCGCAGCAGGGTGGACAGGATGCGGACCAGGGTCGTCTTGCCGGCGCCGTTCGGACCGAGCACTCCGTGCACCGTGCCGCGCCCGACCGTCAGGTCGAGCCCGTCCAGTGCCTTCTTGTCGCCGTACTTCTTGTGTGCGCCTTCGACGGTGATCGCCGTGTCGGCCACTGGGACTCCCTCGCTAGTCAAACTTGACTACAAGCTCGAAGGTAGTACCCCGAACTCGGTTAGTCAAACTTGATTAACGGTTGTCCTCAGGATGCGGCTGCTTCGTCGCGTACGGGTTCTCCTGGCCCTCGGCGAGGACACCGACGAACGGCTCGCCCTCCCCGGCGAAGGTGTAGGCGCCGCCCTCGATCCGGGCGATCAGCCCTTGGGTCCACTCGGCCTCGGCGTCGGCGGTGTGGATCCAGAGGTTCATGATCTCGCCGATGTGGCCGAGTTGCTCCGGGCCGTCCTCGGGGACGTAGTGCTCGGTGACGGAGGAGCGCCACTGTTCGATCCCCCGGATCCGCTCCTTCAGAAGTGCCACCGCCTCGGCGCGCGGCAGCTCGACGATGAAGCCGATGGCCGCGGACTTCATGTCCATCTTCTGGTCGTACGAGGTCAGCGCCTCGCGCACCAGCCGGAAACACTCCTCTTCGCCGGCCTCGGTGATCTCGTACTCCGTGCGCGGCGGCCCGCCCGCCGTGGACGGGGCGATCTCGTGCGCGATCAGCAGGCCTTGCTTCGCCATCTGCTTCAGGGCGTGGTAGATCGAGCCGGGCTTGGCGTTGGACCACTCGTGCGCGCCCCAGTACTCCAGGTCGTTGCGCACCTGGTACCCATGGGCCCGCCCGTGCTGACGGACCGCACCGAGCACGAGGAGACGGATCGCTGACATGCGGTCCAGGTTAGGCCGATGAGGGTCAGCCCCAGGAGGTGCCCTGCTCCTTGGCGACCAGTTCGAAGGCGGTGGCACCGTCCAGGGACTCGCGGATGATGTCGGCGTGCCCCGCGTGCCGGGCCGTCTCGCGGATCAGATGGAGGGCCAGCCAGCGCATGGAGACACGCTCGTCGGGCGGGAACCAGGGGTCGTTCGGGAGCGGGAAGGTGTCGTCGAGGCTGGGTACCGAGCGAACGAACGCCTCCGTCTCGGCGGCGACCTTCTCCCAGTACGCGAGCTGCGACTCCACGGTCTCGCCGGCCACGAGCTGAAAACACTCGTGCCAGTTCGACTCGTCCCGCTTCACCGCCGGCGGCTCGCCCTTGGCCCGCGCGATCCAGCCCTGCTCCACCTCGGCGACATGCTTGAGCAGCCCGGCCAGGGACAGCTCGCTCGCGCTGGGCCTGCTCGACGCCTGCTCGTCGCTCAGCCCCAGCACCGCCCGCCGGATGCCGCCGCGCTGCTCCTCCAGGAAAGAGAGCAGGGCTCCGCGCTCGTCGCCGTGCGCCTCGGCCGAAACGTGAGTGACCATGACCGTCGCCTTTCATCGGGACCCGGGGGCTCTTCCCCCTGACACCGATGAAGCTACGGGCCCTTGCGGTCAGCTTCTGTCCGCAAGGGCCCGCCTCAGTCCGGGAAACCTAGAACGGGAACCCGCTCCGCCCGTGCTGCACCGAGATCCACTTCATGGTGGTGAACGAGTCCAGCATGGTCTCGCCGTTGAGGCGGCCGAGGCCGGAGTTCTTCTCACCGCCGAAGGGGACGATCGGCTCGTCGTGGACGGTGCCGTCGTTCACGTGGAACATGCCGGTGTCGATCTGCTTGGCGAAGTTCACGCCGCGCTCGATGTTGCCGGTGTGCACGGCGCCGCTGAGGCCGTACGGCGTGTCGTTGACGAGGCGTACGGCCTCGGCCTCGCCGTCGAAGGTGGCGAGGAAGGCGACCGGGCCGAAGACCTCCTGCTTGAGGAGGGCCGAGTCGGCGGGGAGGCCGGTCAGGACGGACGGCTCGACCAGGTTGTCCGTGGTCGTGCCGTGCACCAGGGCCGTCGCACCCTCGGCGATCGCCTGCTCGACGGTGGCCGAAAGGACGTCCGCCTGCGAGGAGTTGATGACCGGGCCGATGACGGTCTGCGGGTCGCTCGGGTCGCCGACCTTGAGGGTCCGGACCTTGGCGACGAACTTCTCGGTGAACTCGTCGGCGACCGAGCGGTCCACCAGCACACGGTTCGCGGCCATGCAGACCTGGCCCTGATGGACGTACCGGCTGAAAACCGCCGCGTCGACCGCGTAGTCGATGTCGGCGTCGTCGAGCACCACCAGCGCGCTGTTGCCGCCCAGTTCGAGGACCGAGCGCTTGAAGTTCGCGGCGCAGACGGTGGCGACGTGGCGGCCGACCTTGTCGGAGCCGGTGAAGGAGATGACCTTCGGGATCGGGTGCTCGATGAAGGCGTCGCCGATCTCCGCGATGTCCGTGATGACGACGTTCAGCAGACCGGCCGGCAGGCCCGACTCCTCGAGGATCTTCGCGACCAGGGAGCCACCGCAGATCGGGGTGTTCTGGTGCGGCTTGAGGACGACGGCGTTGCCCAGCGCGAGGGCGGGGGCGACGGACTTCAGGGACAGCAGGAACGGGAAGTTGAAGGGGCTGATCACGCCCACGACGCCGACGGGCACGCGGTAGACGCGGTTCTCCTTGCCGTCCACCGGAGAGGGGATGATCTTGCCCTCGGGGCGCAGCGCCAGGTGGATCGCCTCGCGCAGGAACTCCTTGGCGAGGTGGAGTTCGAAGCCGGCCTTCAGATGGGTGCCGCCGAGCTCGGCGATGATCACCTCGGTGATCTCCTGCTCGCGCTCCTCGATCACGCGAAGGGCCTTCTCGAAGACCGCGCGGCGCGCGTACGGATTGGTCGCGGCCCACTGCTTCTGGGCGCGGGCCGCCGCCTGGTACGCGTCGTCGACCTCGTCGACCGTGGCTATGGTGATCGACGCCAGCTTCTCGCCGTCGTACGGGTTGAAGTCGATGATGTCCCAGGAGCCGGTGCCCGGGCGCCACTCACCGTCGATGTACTGCTGAGCCAGGTCGGTGAAGTAGGACGACATGTGATCCCTCAATCCCTAGCAGACACCGATCGACTGCCATCACCGTCGATCGACTTCACGGTCTGATCACAAGTCATCGTACTTGCGTTTCAAGAGAGTTGAAGGAGACCCCGGAGAAGATCGCGGCTCTCGCCGGGCCCCGGGCTGTCCTGCTGAAGTTCCTTCAGCGCCTTCTCGTACTGGGCCACGTCCTCGTGCTTGTCGAGGTACAGCGCGCTGGTGAGCTGCTCCAGGTAGACCACGTCCGACAAGTCGGACTCCGGGAAGGAGAGGATCGTGAACGCGCCGGACTCACCGGAGTGACCGCCGAAGCTGAACGGCATGATCTGCAGTCGTACGTTGGGCCGCTCGGAGACCTCGATGAGGTGCTGGAGCTGACCGCGCATCACCTCGCGGTCGCCGTACGGACGGCGCAGGGCGGCCTCGTCGAGGACGATGTGGAACTCGGGGCCGCTCTCGTCGACGAGATACTTCTGCCGCTCCAGGCGCAGCGCCACCCGCCGCTCCACGTCCGCCTCGCTCGCGCCCTTCATACCGCGCCGGACGACCGCGCGGGCGTATGCCTCGGTCTGCAGCAGTCCGTGCACGAACTGCACCTCGTAGGCGCGGATGAGGGAACACGCGCCCTCCAGGCCCACATAGGTGGGGAACCAGCTCGGCAGGACGTCCGAGTAACTGTGCCACCAGCCCGCCACGTTGGCCTCCCTGGCGAGTGAGAGCAGCGAGGTGCGCTCCGACTCGTCCGTGATGCCGTACAGCGTCAGCAGATCCTCGACGTCCCGCGTCTTGAAGCTCACCCGGCCCAGCTCCATCCGGCTGATCTTCGACTCGGAGGCACGGATGGAGTACCCCGCGGCCTCGCGCGTGATGCCACGCGTCTCACGCAGTCGCCTGAGTTGCGAGCCGAGCAGCATCCGCCGCACCACCGATCCGGGCTCTCCCGCGCTCACGTTCGCCAGCCTCCCCAACCGTCTTCAGGGCCCGAAGTCTGCCACTAAAACACTCCGAGCAGTACTCGTCCGATTACAGAGATGGAAAGAAGCCAAAGATTCCACTCGGATTCAAGGGAGGAGGGGCTACCAACAGGAGGGAAGTGGGCAGAAAAAATGACCAAGAAGCGGTACGGGAGGGTCCAATTCGGTCGCGTGCACGTGCATCTGCCCTTGCATCTGGTTGGCGCATCCGAAACCATGGTCCCGCGTCACCGCTGCATCTGCATCGCAACGACCGCGATTCCCGGGAGTGCCTCGCATGGGGACGAATGGATCGACCATGCTCGAGCCGTTACGGCAGGGCCTTCCGCCGCTGGATCCCGCGGCCGTGTCCAACGCCGCCTCCTGTGCCCTGCCCGCCCGCTACGAAGCGGTGCGCGAGGCGCGGCAGTTCACCCGCAGAACGCTCGACCAGTGGGAACTGGGCGACCGCTTCGACGACGTGTGCCTGGTCGTCTCCGAACTGGTCACCAACTCCCTGCGTCATGCGCTGCCGGCTCCTGCTCGCGTCACGGAGCAGATACCGCCCGTGCGGCTGCATCTGATGCGCTGGACCGAGCGGCTGGTGTGCGCGGTGCGTGATCCCAGTGACGACAGCCCGGTCGCGCGCGATTCGGACGACTTCTCGGCGGAATCCGGGCGCGGCCTGTTCCTGGTGGACTCGTTCAGCGACAGCTGGGGCTGGCATCCGCTGGCCGGCACCATGGGCGGCAAGGTCGTCTGGGCGCTGTTCCTGCTGTCGGCGCCGAGCGCGGCCGAGTGATCGACCGCGGCCCTCTCTGGGGCCGCGGTTCTACGCGCGTTACGCAAGGCCAGGGGACAACCACCCTGAGTTGTCGCCTGGTCGGCCGGATCCCGGTCCGCTGCCCGGACCGGGTCTCAGCCCGCTATCAAGTGGTCGAACTCGCCGTCCTTGATGCCCAGGAGCATCGCCTCGATCTCCGCACGCGTGTAGACGAGCGCGGGACCGTCCGGGAAGCGCGAGTTGCGCACCGCGACGTCGCCGCCGGGCAGCCGCGCGAACTCCACGCATGAGCCCTGCGAGTTGCTGTGCCTGCTCTTCTGCCAGGCCACCCCGTGCAGTTGGGTGGCGGCCATGCCGTTGTACACGCCGGACGCGTCGGCAACGTCGTACACGTCGTGGTCCACAGGTCGCTCCCCGGTGGTGCACTGGCTGGTGAGGCCATTGATGCAGTGGTCAACTTGACCCGGATCATAACCGTGTTCCTGTGCAGATGCATGGGCAGATGCACGTGCACGCGCGGTGGTCCTGCGGTTACAGCTTTGGCGGCCCCTTTACCGAAGCTCTCCAGCGTCTGCCCCGGGGATCGCATGACATGCGACCGCCATCCCCCGTCCATGATCCTCCGCACCATCAGCCGCGTCGGATCGTCCGGATCGGATTACTCGTGTCCTAGGAACAGACGCGTTCCGCGCCTTTCCTGTTCCATCGCCTGGGGGATCGTGCCACTGCACGAGCAGATCGGGGTCCTGCACCGCACCGCCGGGGGCTCAGAAACGAGGCAGGGGCCTGCTGGGGAGAGCAGGCCCCGCGTCGACGCCGAGTGTCTCCAGAGCCGGCGGTGTCTTGAGGGAGCGCGAAGCCTCAGCGGCTCGCGTACGGGAGCAGTGCCATCTCGCGTGCGTTCTTGATCGCGCGGGCCAGCAGGCGCTGCTGCTGGGCGGAGACGCGGGTGACGCGACGGCTGCGGATCTTGCCGCGGTCGGAGATGAACTTCCGCAGCAGGTCGGTGTCCTTGTAGTCGATGTACTCGACCTTGGCCTGGTCCAGGGGGTTGGGGCGGCTCTTGGCGGGCTTGCGTTCGGGCTTGCGGGCCATGGGGGTTCAGACCTCCAGGAGGGTGTCGAAGGCGGGCGGCAGCCGCTTCCAGGCGTCGCGCCCGGCGGCGTACTCGGCGTCGGTGAGCAGGCAGGACTCCAGCAGTTCCTGAAGTCCGTCCCGGTCGAGGCCGGGGGACGTGAAGACCAGGTGCTGGCAGCAGTCGCCGTGCTCCGGGTGCCAGTCCAGCGCGGCGGCGGCGCGACGCACCGGCGGCACCATCTCCCAGGCCGCGTCCGGCAGCGCGGCGAGCCAGGGGCCCGCGCTCTCCACGCACAGCGCACCGCCCGCGGCGTCCCAGTGCAGCAGCGTGTCCGGCTTGTCGGCGAGCCAGAACCGGCCCCGGCTGCGGGCCGCAGCGCAGGTCAGGTCCTCCAGCGCCGCATACAGCCGCTCGGGGTGGAAGGGCCGGCGGCGGTGCCAGACGAGCGTGGAGACTCCGTGCGCGTCCGCGTCGGCGGGCAGCAGCGCGCACGCCGGGTGCTGGGCGGCGGCGGCCGACTCGACGTCGAAGCCCGCCAGGGCCGCCTGCGCGAGGGGCGTCAGGCGACGGCGCGGGGCGGGCACCGTCAGGCCGTCGTCGGCAGCGTCCGGCGTGCGATCGCCCTGAGCGCCCGCCAGGTCACCGTGGCCGATCGGGACCTGGCGGGCCGTCGGGTGCAGCTGGGCGAGCAGCTCGCGGTCCTCGTCGTCGGCCTCCGGGGAGTCGACGAGGGCGAGGACGGGGGCGTACTCCAGCTGTCGCGCGAAGGTGTCCGCGACCGTGCGCTGATCGGTGGCCGCGGCAGCGAGGCCGCGCTCCGCCAGGTCGTCGCCGTTGCCGAGGTACGGCAGCACGAGCGCCGGGTCGACCGCGGTGATCACGCCGGTGACGGTGAGCCCGCCGCCGGTGACCACCTCGGCCATGGCCTTGGGCTCCACGGATTCCCACAGCTCGACGATGGCGAGCCGGACCGTTCCGGCGTCGCGCAGGCGCAGCAGTTCGGGCACGAGGTCTTCCCGCAGCGCGCAGCACGCGCAGTCGTTGACCAGCGGGGCCTCACCGGCGGACAGGATGCCGGTGGCGTCGCGCACGGTCCGTACGACCGTGCCGGCGACGGCCGTCGCCAGGTCGTGATGGAGTACGACGCTGCCGGGCACGTCGGTGAGCAACCGCTCCACGGTCGCCTTGCGGGCGTCGGCATGCAGCCCGCCGACGATGACGACGGAGAGCATCAGCCCTGCTTTCCGTACCGGCGCTCGAAGCGCTCGACGCGACCTGCGGTGTCCAGGACGCGGGCGGTGCCGGTGTAGAAGGGGTGGCTGACGTTCGAGATCTCGACGTCGACGACCGGGTAGGTGTTGCCGTCCTCCCACTCGATGGTCTTCTCGCTGGTCATCGTGGAGCGGGTGAGGAAGGCGTAGTCCGCGGCACGGTCACGGAAGACCACAGGGCCGTACTCGGGGTGGATTTCCTTGCGCATGGGGGTGGTTCAGCGCTCCTCTCGGAAGTCGACGTGACGGCCGACGACCGGGTCGTACTTGCGCAGGGTCATACGGTCCGGGTCGTTGCGGCGGTTCTTGCGGGTCACGTACGTGTAGCCGGTCCCCGCCGTGGACCGGAGCTTGATGACCGGTCGGAGTTCGTTGCGTGCCATGCTGCTATCTTACTGAAAATGAATTCCATTTACGCAAGCCCGTCGAGAGAGGTGCGTCACCCTTGTCCGCCCACTGCATGCTGACCGGCGCCCAGCCCGGCTTCGGCAACACGATCTCCCACTCGCACCGGCGGACCTCCCGCCGCTTCGACCCGAACATCCAGTCCAAGCGCTACTGGCTGCCGAGCGAGGGCCGTTACGTCCGGCTGAAGCTGAGCACGAAGGGCATCAAGACCATCGACACGATCGGCATCGAGGCCGCCGTGGCCCGGATCCGCGCCCGGGGAGTGAAGGTCTGATGGCGAAGAAGAGCAAGATCGCGAAGAACGACAAGCGGCAGGAGATCGTCGCGCGGTACGCCGAGCGCCGGGCCGAGCTGAAGGAGATCATCCGCCGGCCGTCCTCGACGGAGGCCGAACGCCTCGCCGCCCAGCAGGAGTTGCGCCGGCAGCCGCGCGACGCCAGCGCCACCCGCGTACGCAACCGCGACAGCGTCGACGGGCGGCCCCGCGGCTACTTCCGTACCTTCGGGCTGTCCCGGGTGAACCTGCGTGGACAGGCGCACGCGGGGTACCTGCCGGGGGTCCGGAAGTCCTCCTGGTAAGTCCCCTACTGGTAAGTACTGGTAGCTTGCTGCGGACCTTCCGGCCAGAGCTTGGGAGCCAGCAGTGACTTCGGTGACGAACGTGCGACTCGCGGTCGCCTGCGTGGTGGGCGCGCTGGTGCTGACCGCCTGCGGTGGCGGCGGCTCGGACGACGACTCCGCGCCCAGCCCCAGCGCCTCCGCCTCCTCGACCGAGACGGCGGACACGGGCGGCGGCACCGGCGGGTCGGCGTCCGCGTCCGGCGATCTGACGGGCAGCTGGCTCGCCACGACCGACGGCAAGGCCGTCGCGCTGGTCATCACCGGCACGGAGGCCGGGCTCTTCGCGACCGGCGGGACCGTGTGCAGCGGGACCGCGGGCGAGGAGTCCGGCATGCGGATGATCCACCTCAAGTGCACCGACGGCAGCAAGGACCGGGCGACGGGGATGGTCGACTCCGTCGACGGGAAGACGCTCAAGGTGACATGGGAGGACGGGCTCGGCGCGGAGACGTACACCAAGGCGGAGGGCGGGCAGCTGCCTACGGGGCTGCCGACGGCGAGCCTGGGCTGATCACCGACGGCTCCTCTGTGAGCGGGGGCCGGCAACCGCGCGACGCCTCCATGCGTGATGATCCATGCACGCGACCGCCCACGCCCCCGAGGAAGACCATGCGCGCCACACCTCTCGCCGTCACCGCCCTCGCCGCGGCCCTGCTGCTGACCGCCTGCGACGACGGCGGCAGCAGTAGTAGCGCCGAGGAGCGAGAAGTCACGGAGAGCACGAAACCCGGTGAGCCCTGCAAGATGCACAACGTCGCCATGAATATGGGGCCCGCCAACAGCGCACCCGCCGTCGGAGACACGGGCAACATCGCCGTCACGATCATCAACCGCGACGCCGAGTGCACCGTGGACGGCCTGCCTGCCGCCGGCCTGGACACCGGTGACTCCGTCGGCAAGGTCCCCGTGGACAAGGCCGCGAAGCCCCAGAAGCTCACGCTCGCCAAGGATGCCGAGGTGTCCTTCACGCTCACCTATGTGCGGGGCGAGGAAGGCGGGGAAAAGAGCCTCGCCGCGAAGACGCTGAAGATCTACCTCCCCGGCGACACCAGCCCTCGTGACTTCCCTTGGGAGTACGGCGATGTCGCCCTCAAGAGCGGTGCCGTGCCGGACGCCGCGCTCAGCGGGTTCCAGCAGACGGGCGACTGACGAGGCTCAGCGCAGCGGCTTCCGGCGGCCGACCTGCGCCCGGTCCGCCGCCTGAGCCCCTTCCGTCCAGCCCGCCGCGTCCGTGACCCCGCGCAGCCGCGTCGTGGTCGTCTCCGGGAACATGCGGTCCAGGCGGCCGGTGACGGCGAGTTCACGCGAGGCGAGGACCGGGAGCAGGTCGCCGGTCACCTGGGTCTCGGCGGCGGCTGCGAGGCGGGCGCCGACGCGGTGGGCGTAGGCCGCGAGGAAGGACTGCCGGAAGGTTTTGGTCCGCCTGCGTCCGCCGGCGCGCTGGGCGGCCTCCGCCTTCGTCATCGCGGTCTGTGCCTGCACCAGCAGTGAGGTGTAGAGGAGTTCGACGGCCTCCAGGTCGGGTTCGAAGCCGACGACGGTGGAGAAGCCGAGAGGTTCGTTCCACACGGCCCGGCAGTGGTTGGCGGTGGCGACCGCGTCCAGCAGCACCGCCTTGGCCTGCTCGTACGGCGGCTCGACCCCGATCCGGCAGGCGCCGGGCACGTCCGCGGTGGGTGTCTGGCCCGCCAGCAGCGCCTCGTCGATGCTGTGCCGCGCCATCAGCTCCTGCGCCTTGGCGCTGAGCGCCTCCGCCTCCTCCGGGAAACCGGTCGCCTCCGCCTTCGCCAGCAGGGCGCGGATGCGGGTGAGCATGCGGGACTCGGTCTTGGGGTGCCCGGTGGAGGGCTCGTCCAGGGGCTCCAGCGTGGGCAGGCGCAGCAGCAGCCGGTACAGCTCAAGGACGGCTGTCGCGTGCGAGAAGCGGTCGGTGGAGGGCGGGGCTTCGGCGGTCAGTTCGTCGAGCTGTGTGGTCCAGCGGGAGCCGCGCGGTCGGTCGTACGACACCTGCGCGCGGATGAGGGCCGATACGAGGCGTACGTGTACGTCGTCCAGCTCGCGCCGCACGATCCGTACGACGTCGGCGGGTTGCCAGCCGCGTCGCCAGGCCGTCGCCACGAACTCCTGGCCGCGGCGGGCGAGTTCGGCGTCCGCGCTCGGGTCGGCGGCGAGGAGGGACGCGCCGGTGTCGAGGGCGGTGTCGGTGTCGCCGTACAGGGCTGCCTGGAAGGCGCGTTCGACGGTGCTGCTGCTCACCCGGCGATCGTGCCATGGGGGCACGCGCGCGTGGACCGCGACTAGTGTCAACCCGGGGTTGACGCTCCTTGAGGGTGCAACCTACGGTTGACACATGTCGACGAACCCGACCACGTCATCCGTACGTCTCGACGAACTCATCGAAGCCATCAAGAAGGTCCACGACGAGCCCCTCGACCAGCTCCAGGACGCGGTGATCGCCGGCGATCACCTCGGGGAGGTGGCCGACCATCTGATCGGCCACTTCGTGGATCAGGCCCGGCGATCGGGCGCCTCCTGGACCGACATCGGCAAGAGCATGGGCGTCACCCGGCAGGCCGCACAGAAGCGCTTCGTGCCGAAGGAGTCGGCCGACCTCGACCCGCAGTCGGGCTTCGGCCGCTACACGGGGCGTGCCCGCAACGCGGTGATGGCCGCACACAACGAGGCCATCGCGGCCGGCAACCCCGAGGGACGCCCCGCGCACCTGGTCCTCGGTCTGCTGGCCGACCCGGACGGCCTGGCCGCGAAGGCGATCACGGCGCACGGCATCCCCCTGGACTCCGTACGCCAGGCAGCCACCGCAGCGCTGCCGCCCGCCGCAGACAAGGTCCCCGACCTGGTCCCCTACGGCTCCGACGCCAAGAAGGTCCTGGAGCTCACCTTCCGCGAGGCCCTGCGCCTCGGCCACAACTACATCGGCACCGAGCACATCCTGCTGGCCCTGCTGGAGTTTGAGAACGGCACGGGCGTCCTGTCCGGCCTCGGACTCACCAAGCAGGCGGTGGAGGAGTACATCGTCGGGCTGCTCTCCCAGTTCCTGAAGAGTGGCGAGGAGACCACCAAGAAGGCCGCCGAGGAGTCCTCCGAGAAGGGCTCGGAGTAGGGCTCCGGGGAGGGCTCGGAGTAGGGCTCCGAGTAGGGCGAAACGCAAGGCTGAGGCCGTTGTCAGACCCTGGTGCCACACTCGCAGCATGACCGATCGGTGGGCACTCGCTCCGGCCGAGGACGGTGGCGCCGAGCTCGCCCCCCTCGGCTCGGACGGGCTGCCCGCCGGACCGGTCGTGCGGGAGCCGGACCTGGCCGCGGCGGTGCGCGGCCGGCCGGAGGTCACGCGCTGGGTCTGGCGTTCCACCGCCGAGGTCTATCCGCGCCTGCTCGCCACGGGGGTGCGAGTGGAGCGGTGCTACGACATCGAGGACGCCGAGACCCTCCTGCTCGGCCACGAGGGGCGGTCCGGCGAACCCCGCTCGGCGGCCGCCGCCCTGGCCCGGCTGCGCCGCGGGCCCGTACCGCCGGATCCACCCCAGCGCTCGGCCGAACCCGGCGCCCAGTCACCCCTCTTCGAACCGCAGTCCGTGCACGTACCGCTGGCCGACCTCGTCGAGGTCTACGCCGAGCAGCAGCGCCGGCACGACCGGGCGGCACACCCGCAGCGGATGCGGCTGCTGACGGCCGCCGAGTCGGCGGGGATGCTGGTCGCCGCCGAGATGAACCGGGCAGGGCTGCCGTGGAGCGCCGACGTCCACCGCCGGGTACTGCACGAACTGCTCGGCGAGCGGTACGCGGGCGGCGGGGAGCCGCGGCGGCTGGCGGAGCTGGCGGACGAGGTGTCGGCCGCGTTCGGGCGCCGGGTGCGGCCCGATCTGCCGGCCGATGTGATCAAGGCCTTCGCGCAGGCCGGGATCAAGGTCAGATCGACCCGCCGCTGGGAGATCGAGTCCGTCGACCACCCGGCCGTGAAGCCGCTGATCGAGTACAAGAAGCTGTACCGCATCTGGGTCGCCCACGGCTGGTCCTGGCTGCAGGACTGGGTCCGGGACGGCCGGTTCCGGCCCGAGTTCCTCGCGGGCGGGACCGTCACCGGCCGCTGGGTGACCAATGGCGGGGGCGCGTTGCAGATCCCCAAGGTCATCCGGCGCGCGGTGGTCGCCGACCCCGGCTGGCGGCTGGTCGTCGCCGACGCCGACCAGATGGAGCCGCGCGTCCTCGCCGCCATCTCCCGCGACCCCGGTCTGATGGAGGTGGCCGGCCGGGAGACCGACCTGTACCAGTCGGTGTCCGACCGCGCCTTCTCCGGAGACCGCGCCCAGGCCAAGCTCGCCGTCCTCGGAGCGGTGTACGGGCAGACGTCCGGCGACGGCCTGAAGAACCTCGCCGCCCTCAGACGCCGCTTCCCCAAGGCGGTGGCGTATGTCGACGACGCGGCGCGGGAGGGCGAGGAGGGGCGGCTCGTCCGGACCTGGCTCGGGCGTACGTGTCCCCCGGCGGCCGGAGCGACCGACGCCGGCACGGAGGAGGCGGGGATTCCGCAGGACGATCCGGCCGACGCACCGTCCGGCGACGACGCCTGGGTGCCGGGCTACGCCTCCACCAACGCCCGCGCCCGTGGCCGCTTCGCCCGGAACTTCGTCGTCCAGGGCAGTGCCGCCGACTGGACCCTGCTGCTGCTCGCCGCGCTGCGGCAGGCCTGTGCGGACATGGCGGCGGAGCTGGTCTTCTTCCAGCACGACGAGGTGATCGTGCACTGTCCCGAGGAGGAGGCCGAGACGGTCGTGGCGGCGATCCGGGAGGCGTCGGACCTCGCGGGCCGGCTGACGTTCGGGGAGACGCCGGTGCGGTTTCCGTTCACGACGGCGGTCGTGGAGTGTTATGCGGACGCGAAATGACCAGCCCGTCGCGAGGGCCCTCACGCACGCCGATTCTCCATGCGGCGCACGAACTTCAGCCCCGACCAGTCGTCCCCGAGCGCGGCGACCTTCACATCGACGACGCCGAGCGGGAGGAAGACGTCCCGCAACGCGTTCTCGGTGATGTCACTGACGTGCCCGGCGGCCTTGCGCGGCCAGGCGATCCACAGCATGGCGTCGTCGGCGAGGTCGCCGACCAGCGCGGCCCCCTCCGCCAGCAGCGTGGCGTGCTCGCGGTAGAAGGCGACGGTGACATGGGCTCCGCGCGGGCCACCGGCGATGAGCTCGCAGTCGTCCGGCAGCCCCGGGATCGCGAAACCGTCCGGTGCGCGCCGCAGCCCGACCCGCCGGCCCGCCTTGATCCCGAGCTTCCTCACCAGCGGCGTACCGGAATACGCGCCACCATCGCTACTCATCCGCCACCTCCGACCGCAAGCCGGTACGCACCATTGTTCCCCCGGGCACGCCGAACCTAGCTTCACCGGCATGACGACGAAAACATGCAAAACACGCACACGCGCACTGACTCGGGGCGTCCTGGCGAAGCGCCTGGGCGCAGCCGTCGGCGTCCTGGCGCTCGCCGCCTCGGGCACCGCGGCGCACGCCGCCGAGGACCCCGCCACTGGACTGGCCGCCTACCACCGCCAGCACATCACCTGGACCGATTGCCGGCAGGGACCGGACGACGAGGAGGGGACCGCCCTGGACCGTGCCGGAGCCCGGTGCGCCCGGGTCACCGTGCCGCTCGACTACACCCGCCCGACGGACCGGACGATGGAGATCGCCCTGTCCCGGTTACCCGCGGCCGACCGGAAGCACCGGATCGGCACCCTGATGCTCAACAGCGGCGGTCCCGCCGAGCCGACGCTCGGCATGCCGCTGAGGACCCGCACGCACCTCGGCAAGACGGCCGCACGGTACGACGTGATCGGTATGGACCCGAGGTTCGTGGGCCGCAGTGAGGCACTCGACTGCGGCTGGCCCGCCGGCATCTGGATCCGCTCGGCCGGGCACAGCCGGGCCGCGTTCGACCGCCAGGTCGCCTTCCAGAAGGACCTCGCCGAGCGGTGCGCCGCCCGGCACGGCGATGTGCTGCCGTACGTCACCACCCGCAACACCGCCCGCGACATGGACATCGTCCGCTCGGTGCTGGGCGAGCGCCGGATCTCCTTCCTCGGCTACTCCTACGGCGCCTATCTGGGCGCCGTGTACACGCAGATGTTCCCCGGCCGCACCGACCGGGTGGTCCTCGACAGCGCCGGCGATCCACGCACGTACGGCCCCCGCCTGTTGCAGGGCAGGGAGATCCCCGCGGAACGGGCGCTGCGCGCCTGGGCGTCCTGGACCGCGGCGCGGCACGGGACCTACGGCCTGGGCGCGAGCCGGTCCGCCGTGCTCGCCACCGTGCAGCGGATCGTCGACGCGGCGACGGAACGGCCGCTGCGCGTCGGCGCGTACGACATCGACGAGCACGTGCTGCCGTATCTGATCTCGAACAGCAGCGGCAGCGACCAGGAGGAGCAGCGCTCCGCGTTCGCACGCGCCGTGGGCGTGCTGGACGAGGCGGCCAAGGGGGGCACCGTCGAACCGACCCCGGAGTTGGCGGGTCTCCTGCGGTTCGCGCTCGACGCCTCGAGCTCGTCTCTCGCCAGCCCCGCGGCAGCGATCATCTGCGGCGACGTGGCCGCGCCCGGGGATCCCGAGGTCTACTGGCGCGACGTCGAACGCAGCCGGGCCCGCCACCCCCTCTTCGGACCGATGACCAACAACATCGCTCCATGCGCCTTCTGGCCCGGGCCGCCCCGCGAGCAGCCGACCACGATCGCCAACGACACCCCCGCCCTGATCGTCTCCGCCACCGGCGACACCGCCACCACCTACCGGGGCAGCAGGGCGATGCACAGCCTGCTGACCGGCTCCCGCCTGCTGACCCTGCGAGGAGCCATCGTGCACGGTGTGTTCGGCGAGTACGGCAACGCCTGCGTCGACGCGAAGGTGAACGCCTACCTGGAGTCCGGGCGGCTGCCCACCGGAAATCCGACCTGCCGGAAGTGAGCGCCGTCCGGGCGCACGGTGCGACTTTCGTCGGACGCGGGTGCGACGAACGGATGCTGTGGGCAAGGTCGTCCGCGCCTACCTTGGGCGTGTGAATCTGACGACGATGGCCCGCGACGCCTGGAAACGACTGGTCGTGGCGGGGATGTGGTCCCGACGGCGGATCGTCGGCGAGACGGTCCTCGCCCTGGTGGTGGCCCTGTCGGCGACGCTGGGCGTGCTGGACAACGGCCCGGTGGCGACGGTCGCCGTGGCGCTGGCCGCCGCGGCGATGTCCCTGCTGCGGCGGGTGTTCCCGGCGAGCGTGCTCGTCCTGACGGGCGCGATCGCCGCCGAACTCCCCGGTTTCTGGCTCCTGTTGATGGTCGCGGGCTGGTCGGCGGGCCCGAGGATCAAGGCACCGCGGTGGGCACTGGCGGCGTTCACCCTCTCGTACGTCCTCAATGCGGCGCTGTCCGTCCTCCAGACGGAGTCCAGCCTCCCCGCGGCCCAGACGCTGCTGTTCATCACGCTCACGTTCGTGGCGACGACCGTCGTGCCCGGCCTCGCCGCCCGCTACCGCACCCAACGCCGCACCCTCATGCACGCGTTGCACGAGCACAACGCCCAACTGCTGCGTGAGCGCGAGATCATCGCCTCTCATGCGCGCCTGCGGGAGCGCCAGCGGATAGCCCAGGACATGCACGACAGCCTCGGCCACCAGCTGGCGCTGATCGCCGTGCACACCGGCGCGCTGGAGGTCGACCGCAAGCTGACGGACGGGCAGCGCGAGGCCGTCGGGGTGCTGCGCGACGCGTCCGTGGCCGCGATGCACGAGCTGCGCGAGGCCGTCGGCATCCTGCGCGACGGTACGCACGCGCAGGAGCACGAGAGCGAGGCGGCGCCCACGGCCCGGGGCGTGGCGGGGATCGACGGCCTGGTGGAGGCGTCGCGGGGCGCGGGGGCGGACGTAGAGCTGCGGCGGGCGGGCGAGGCGCGGTCGCTGGCACCCGCCGCGGACCATGCGGCGTTCCGGATCGTGCAGGAGGCGCTGACCAACGCGCTGAAGCACGCGCCGGGCGCCCCGATCGTCGTAGAGCTGCGGTATGAGCCGGACTCGCTGGTGGTCGAGGTCGCCAACGGGCCGGTGCCCGCGACGGCCGATGGCGGGCGGCGGCTCGTGGTGAGCGGCGGGCAAGGGCTGACCGGGCTGCAGGAACGGGCCCGGCTGGTCGGCGGCATGGTGCATGCCGGGCCGGCGGCGGGCGGAGGGTTCCGGGTCGCGGGCGTCCTGCCGTACGGGAGCCCGGAGCCGACGGGTGCGGCGCCGCAGGCGACGACGTTCGTCGAAGCGACGAACGACTTCCGGGGGCAGAGCGAGGGGGCGCGGCCCGGCAACGGTGGAGCGGTCATCGACTGGTCCGGTCCGCCGGAGAAGCAGAAGGAGCTCGACCTCGCCATGGGAAGCAAGAAGAAGAGCATCGCCATCGGGTGCGGCGCCGCACTCGTGATCATCGTCGGTCTCGGAGCGCTGGCCGTCTGGGGCGTCGCCAAACTGTGGAACGAGAGCGACAGGGCCATGATCGAACCATCCGTCTACAAGTCCGTGAAGGTCGGCGACACCGAGACGGCCGTACGAGACAAACTGCCGGACGGCAAGTCGTTCCTGACCGACGGCCTGCGCGACAAGGGGCCCGCGAAGCCGAAGGACGCCGACTGCCTGGTCCTGATGTCGACGGAGATACCGGACAACCTGGACGACGAGCCCATGTTCCGGTTCTGCTTCAAGGACGGAAAGCTGATCGAGAAGCAGTCGTACACGGTCAAGTCGTAGCCATACGGCGTCTCTTGTGGCGTGAGTAAGGTAGGGGCGTCCTACGCGTCCCTACCGGAAGCCTTGCGGGAGAGTTGTGATCAGGGTCCTCGTCGCGGATGACGAACCGCTCATCCGGGCGGGCATCAGGATGATCCTCACCTCCGCCGACGACATCGACGTCGTCGCAGAGGCCGGCAACGGCCGCGAGGCGGTCGACCTGGTCCGAGCGCACGCCGTCGACGTGGCTCTGCTCGACATCCAGATGCCGTTGCTGGACGGGCTGAGTGCCCTGGCCGAGCTGCGGCGGGCCGCGCCGTCCGTACGCCCGCTGATCCTCACGACGTTCGGCGAACGCGAGAACGTACTGCGCGCACTGAGCCACGGCGGCGCGGGATTCCTCTTGAAGGACTCGGCACCGGGCGAGCTGATCCAAGCGGTACGGGCTGCGGCGGCCGGGGACGCGTACCTCTCCCCCGGCGCCACCCGCCACGTCGTCGACTCGCTCGCCTCGGGCCGGACGGCGGCCCGCGCGGAGGAGGCGCGGCGACGCCTGGAGTCGCTCAGCGAACGGGAGTTGGAGGTCCTCGCGCTCCTCGGGGAGGGACTCTCGAACGCCGACGCCGGCGAGCGGATCCATGTCAGCGAGGCGACGGTGAAGACGTACGTCAGCCGGATCCTGACGAAGCTGCAGTGCGAGAACCGGGTGCAGGCGGCGCTGCTGGCGCGGGATGCGGGGTTGGGGGCGGCGTCCTGATGTCCCAGCCTCCTTTGCACCGCCGCTGCACCGCCGCCTGATCGAACGACTTGCTCACTAGACTAAGTCAGTATGATGTTTCCATGGCTCATGTTTCTGCGGCAGAGCGCCGCCCTCAGCTGATCAAGGCCGCCATCGACCTCATGACGAGGGAGGGCGTGGCTGCCGGAAGCACTCGTGCCATCGCGGCCGAGCTGGGCGTGGCCCAGGCAACGGTCCACTACACCTTCGGCACGAAGGAAGATCTGTACCGGGCCGTCATGGAACAGCTCACCCAGGATCTGATCGCACAGGTCGAACGGGCGGCGCAAGCGGACGCCGGCTTCGAGGAGACAGTCGCGGCATTCGCCGCCGCCCTGTGGCGGACCGTGCGCGAGCAGCCGACCACCCACCAGCTGCTCACCGAACTGTCCATGTTCGCGCTCCGGACACCACGGCTGCAGGAGACCCTTGAGAGCCACAACCGCGAGGTGACGGCCGTGACGACGAAGCTGGTGACCGAGGCGGCCGAGCGCACCGGCCACCAGCTCGCCCAGCCGGCGGAGACCCTCGCCCGGTTCTTCCTGGCCGGCTTCGACGGCCTCTCGGTGCAGCACCTCTCACTGCCCGACGAGGAGGCCGAACTCACCTGTCTACAGGCCCTGGTCTCCGCTGTCGTCGCTCTCGCGGGAGGCCGCATGGAGCTTGTGAACCTGCCGACGAGCTGACGGCAGGACGCAACGCCGATGAGCCGTTCCACACGTGGAGATGATTGCGGCCCCCGCGTCCACTGAACGCAAAAGCCCAGCTCAGACGATGTCTGGGCTGGGCTTCGAAAGAGCCGCCTTCGGGATTCGAACCCGAGACCTACGCATTACGAGTTGTCCGATCTTGGTCCGGGAGTGTCCACGGATGTCCGCCGTGGGACTCACACCCCTGGTCAGATGGGTTGCCAGACTTCCGT
>NZ_JBQQBS010000046.1:0-81877 GCF_052245395.1 Streptomyces sp. 4N124 | reverse complement strand
GTCGCCGAGTGCAGTAGGGCACGAGCCCTGTCTCGGCCCTGCTGCACTCGGCGACCATGGTAGTGGCCGGGGCGTACCTGCTGCTGCGGCTGGAGCCACTTCTGTCGGCTTCCGGCTGGGGCGGGCCCCTCGTGGCGTGGACGGGTGCGGTGACGGCGGTGGTGCTCGGCCTGGTCGCCGTGGCGCAGACCGACCTCAAGCAACTGCTCGCCGCCTCGACCTGCGCCCAGATCGGCTTCATGGTGCTCGCTGCGGGAGCCGGTGCGGTCACCGGCGGAGCCCTGCAACTCGTCGCGCACGCCGCCGCGAAGAGCCTGGCCTTCCTCGTCGCGGGCGCCTGGCTGACCACCCTGGGTACCAAGGCGCTGCCTGCCTTGCGGGGCACGGCCCGGCGGTACCGTACGGCCGGGATCACTTTCAGCGTCGCGGCCCTGGCTCTGGCCGGGGTCCCGCCCTTGGCGCTGTGGGCGGCGAAGGACGTACTCCTCGCCGGCGCCCTTGAGGACAACGCGGCGCTGTACGTCGTCGGGCTGGCCGGTGCGGTGATTTCCGCGGTCTACAGCGCGAAGGCGCTGTGGTTCGTCTGGCAGCCCGCTCCCGGACCGGACAACCGTGAGGAGTCGCTGCCCTACGCGACCCGACTGCCGCTGGTCACCCTGGCCGTCGCCTGCGCCGCCCTGACGGTCACGTCCTTCCCGCCCGTACGGGACGCGGTCGACCGGGTGCTCGGCGGCGGCGGACAACCGGGCCCACAAGCCTGGGAGTTGGTGTTGTCCGGCGCGCTCGCGCCGGCCGTCTCCGCTCTGGTCTGGATGCGTGGACCCCAACTCCTCGCCCTCCCGGGCCGGATCACTGCCTGGGCTTCCGACTGGCTGCGCCTGGAGAACGCGGCACGAACCCTCCTCGTAGGCCCGGTCATGCGCCTCGCCGACGCCCTCGCCGCCGTCGACGACCGGGTGCTGGACCGCGCCGTCGAGGGCACGGCCCGCGGCTCGGTCCGGCTGGCGCAGTGGACCAACGCCCAGGCCGAGCGGCTCGTCGACGGCACGGTGGAGGGCGTGGCGGGCGGTGCCCGCGCGCTCGGCCGCTGGGCGCGCCGGCCGCAGACCGGGCAGTTGCACCAGTACCTCGCTCAGGCGGTCGCCGCCTTCACCGTCCTCGCCGTCGTCCTCGTCCTCGTGAGGTGACCGCCGTGCTCACGGCCATCGTCCTGCTCCCGACCGCCATGGCGGCCCTCCTCCTGTGCGTGCCGCGCAGCGCGCCCCGCGTGCTGTTCCTGACGGCCTGGGTAGCGACCGCCGCTGCCGAGCTGGTCCTGACGGTGATCGTCTGGGCGGGATACCGGGCCGACGGCGGCATGCAGTACGAGACCCGGGCCCGCTGGATTCCCAGCGCGGGCATCAGCTACCACGTCGGAGTCGACGGCCTGTCCCTGCCCCTGGTGGCCGTCACCTGCGTGCTGTTCCTCGCCTGTGCCGCGTACGCCTGGCGCGAGACCCGGCGGCCCAGGGAGTTCGCGGCCCTGTTCCTGATCCTCCAGACCACGTGCCTCGGCCTGTTCGTGGCCCTCGACCTGATCCTGTTCTTCGTCTTCTTCGACCTGTCCATCGTGGCGATGTACTTCATCATCGCCGGGTGGGGGCACAAGGGCGCCGCCCGCGCCGCGCTGAAGTTCTTCCTCTACACCTTCATCGGCTCCCTCGCCCTGCTGCTCGGCTTCATCGGCCTGTACCTGGCCGCCGATCCCCACACCTTCGACATCGTCGAGCTGACTGACGCCAACCCACTGGCCGGACGCGGGACATACGGCGCCCTCGTCCTCCTCGCCGTCGCCGTCGGACTGGCGGTGAAAACCCCGACCGTGCCCTTCCACACCTGGCTGCCGCCCGCCCACACCGACGCCCCGGCCACCGGGTCGGCGATCCTCGCCGGGGTGCTGCTGAAGATGGGCGCCTACGGTTTCCTGCGCATCGCCATGCCCGTCCTGCCCGACGCCTGGCGGGACTACGCCCTCGTCTTCGTCGTCGTCGGCGTGGTGTCCGTGCTGTACGGCGCGCTGGTCGCCCTCGCCCAGACCGACTTCAAACGGATGGTGGCCTACACCTCCGTCAACCACATGGGCTACATCATCCTCGCGATCGGCGCGGCAGGTGCCGTCGGCGCCGGGCAGGAGGAGGCCCGCCGGCTCGCCGTCACCGGGTCCGTCTTCCAGATGGTCAGTCACGGGCTGCTGACCGGGGCGCTGTTCCTGCTCTCCGGCGTGCTGTACGAGCGCGGGCGGACGTACGAGATGTCCGCGTACTCGGGTGTCGCCGGGCGGGCGCCCGTCTTCGCCGCACTGACCGGCGTCGCCGCGTTCGCCTCGCTCGGGCTGCCCGGCTTCTCCGGCTTCATCGCCGAGTTCCAGATCCTCACCGGGAGCCTGGGGCCGCAGCCGGTCGCCACGGGCCTGGCCGTGCTGGGGATCCTGCTCACCGCGGGTCTGTTCCTGCGCGCCCTGCAACAGGTCTTCCTCGGTCCGCTGCGGCTGCCCGTCGCCGCGCCCGGTGCCGCCCGGCCGTTCCCCGACATCCGCGTCCACGAAGGGCTCGCGATCGTCCCGCTGCTGGCCCTGGGCGTCGTCCTCGGCCTTGCTCCCCGGTTCGTCCTCGACGTCATCGAACCGGCCTCGCGCACCGTGCTGGAGTTGCTCGCGCGATGAACGAGATGACCGGGATGAACGAGAACCCCCTCGACCTCCTGCCCGAGGTCGTACTCGCCGCCTCCGCCGTGCTCGGTCTGCTGCTCGGCGCGTGGCTGCCGCGCCGCCGCCAGTGGCTGACCGGAGCCTTGGCGGGTGCGGCCTGCACCGTCGGAATCATGGCCGCCGCGATGGCCGCGGCCAAGCCAGTGGAGACGGCCTTCGGCGAGTCCTTCGCCCTGGACACGCTCACGGCCACCAGCAGGATCGTCATCCTCGGCGCCACGCTGCTGGTCCTCGCGCTCGCCATGCCGCGCCTGCACGCCGACCCGCGCGAGACAGAGTTCTACGTCCTGCTCCAACTCGCCTCCGTCGGCGCCCTGATGATGGCCGGAGCCCAGGACCTGCTCCTCCTCGCCGCCGGTTACCTGCTGGCCAGCGTGCCCGCCTACGCGCTCGCCGGGTTCCGCAAGGACGGCCCCGGCACCGAGGCGGCCCTGAAGTTCTACGTCGTCGGCGCGCTCCTCGGCGTGCTGATGCTCGCCGGCATCACCGTCCTCCTCGCCGCCGGGCGAGTTTCGGCGTATCCCATGCTGCGCACCGAACTCGCCGAAGCACCGAACGGACTGGTGGCGGTCGGCACGCTCGCCCTGCTCGCCGGTGTCCTGTTCAAGGCCGGCGGCGTGCCCGGCCACTTCTGGGTGCCGGACGCCGTCCAGGGCAGCTCGGCGCCAGTCGCCGCCTTCCTCACCACGATTCCCAAGATCGGCGCCCTGGCGGCGTTCTACCGACTCGCCGCCGTGCCGCTCGCGGACGCCGACCTGCCATGGGCCGACCTGGTGGCGGTGCTCTCGGTGGCCTCGATGACACTGGGCAACCTGGCGGCCTTCTTCCAACAGGACGTCAAACGGCTCCTCGCGTACTCCACCATCAGCCAGGTCGGCTATCTCCTGCTTCCGGTGGCCGTCGCCGGACGCACCGACCTCGATCAGGAGGCGCTGCTGTACTACCTGGCCGGGTACGCGCTGACCAACCTCGGCGCCTTCGCCGTCGTCTGCGCGCTCCCCGCAGCCCACACCATCGACGACTACCGGGGCCTGGCCCGAACGCACCCGGCCCTGCTGGCCTCGCTCGTCGTCTGCCTGCTGGGTCTGGTGGGCACACCCCCGACCGCCGTCTTCCTCGGCAAACTGGAAGCCTTCAGCGCGGCCTTCGACGGCGGCTACGCGTGGCTGGCGGTCGTCGCGGCCGTCAACACGGTGGCTTCGCTCTTCTACTACCTGCGCTGGATCGCCCCGGCGTTTCTCGCACGCGGACCCGTGGGTGATCCGGTTACGAGGTCAGGATCCGCTGCCGTCGTTGCCTACGCGGCGGCGATCGGGTCCGTCGTCCTCGGGCTGCTGGGCGGGGCGGCCCTGGACATGCTGGGCGGACCGCTCGCGCGATGACGCGCCCAGTCGATAGGTGGCCGACCTATGAATCGGCTTAGTAGTATGTCCGGCATGTTGCGTGTGAGCAGTCGGCTGCGTGTGGGTGGGGCCTTCGGGTACCTCCTGCTGGTAGTCGTGCTCACGTTCGGCGTGTTCGCCATGCACACGATGGGCCATCCGGAGCACTCTTCAGGCTCGGCGACAGACGGCGCTCTCCATGCCGCCGTAGGCCCGCACCAGGGCGGCATGGCCAAGGGGGCTGCCGACCCCCAGACCTTCGCAGGGTCTGATGAGGCGATGGCGGACCACGGGGACGCGGCACCGGCGTCGTCGTCGGCGGTGGATGAGCCCACGATCAGCATGGATGTGCTGTCCGTGTGCGTGGCGGTGCTCACCGGATGGCTGCTCTGGTTGTTCCTGTGCGCGGCATCGCGTCGCAACGAGCAGCTGACGGCCCTGCTTGCCCGGGCGATGGCCGTGCTGTGCCCCAGCCCGCCGCCCCCCAGACCTCTCCTCGTTCAGCTGTCAGTGCTGCGGATATAGGCCGGACCGCAGCGCGGGCCGTGTCATGCCCGCGCACGCCGCGCTGTCCCCACAACCACTGACAGAACTCATCGAACGAGGTATTTCGCACATGACTGCCCACAACTCTGTCCCGCGCCGCCGTCTTCGTCGTCGTATGGCGATCGTGAGCACCGTCGCGGCGGGTGGACTGCTGCTCGCCGCCTGCGGCGGGGACGACATGGAGGGCATGGACCACGGGAGCGGCACCTCCGCCTCTGCCACATCCACCCCGACGACGGCGGGTGACACCCCGGCGCCCGGCGCCTTCAACGACGCGGACGTCATGTTCGCGCAGATGATGATCCCGCACCACGAGCAGGCTCTGGAGATGGCCGAGCTCGCGGACGGCCGGGCCTCCGACGCGGAGATCAAGACCCTGGCCGCGGACATCGAGAAGGCCCAGGATCCCGAGATCCAGACCATGAAGTCCTGGCTGAAGGCCTGGGGCAAGCCGGAGTCCGCCGAAGAGAGCATGCCCGGCATGGACCACGGATCCGGTGGGATGGACCACGGATCCGGGACGTCCGGAATGATGTCCGAAGAGGACATGAAGAAGCTCGAGGCCGCCAAGGGCGCCGAGTTCGACCGGATGTTCGCGGAGATGATGATCGAGCACCACCAGGGCGCGATCACCATGGCGGAGGACGAGCAGAAGAACGGTCGTGACGCCACGGCCAAGAAGCTCGCCGCCGACGTCGTGAAGACCCAGTCCGCCGAGGTCGAGAAGTTCGAGAAGATCCTCGACCGGATCTGATCCGCACCACCCCCTGACCGCCCAGGGCTCCGAGCCTCGCACCGAGGAGCCCGGGCGGTCTTCTTCCCATGCCGCCATGTCCGCATCGGCCGTCGCCGCTCCGGCGCTCCCGTACACCCGCGAGGAATCATGAACAAGCACCCTGCCGCCGTGGCAGCCACTGCCCTGGCTCTCGCCCTCACCCTGGCCGCCTGCTCCGGCAGTGGAGACAGCGAGGACTCGACCGGCGAGTCCACCGCCGGGACGACGGTGAGCCATATCCACGGTCTCGGTCTGGACCTCACCGACCAGCGCCTCTACGTCGCCACCCACGAAGGCGTCTACACCCCCGGCGCCAAGGGGGAACCTGAACTGGTGGGCGACAGCGAGGACGACTTCATGGGCTTCACCATGGCCGATGACAAGACCTTCTACGCCAGCGGCCACCCGACCTCCGGCGGCAACAAAGGGCTCATCAAGAGCACCGACGCGGGCAAGACCTGGAAGTCCCTGTCCCTGTCCGGCAAGTCCGACTTCCACGCCCTGGACTTCGCCCACAGCACGGTCTACGGCTACGACTCGACCAACGGTCTGGTCCGCACGACCAAGGACGGCATCTCCTGGAAGGACGGGGCCCGGCTCGAAGCCCTGGACATAGCAGTCAGCCCGACGGACCCCGGCGTCATCCTGGCCACGACCGAGGACGGAGTCGTTCGAAGCGGCGACGGCGGGAAGACCTTCGCCCCAGCGCAGCAGCCTGTGATGGCCTTCCTCTCCTGGAGCACGAAGGACGCCCTCTACGGCATCGATACCTCCGGTGGCCTGAACAGCAGTGCGGATGGCGGCATCACGTGGAAGAAGATCTCCACTGTGCCGGGCGGCCGGCCGCAGGCACTCACCGCCGTCGCGCCCGAGCACGTCCTCGCCGCCACTGAGACTGGGGTGTTCGAGTCGAAGGACGGCGGCACAACGTTCAAGAAGCGCCTGGCCGTCACGTCGAGCGGCGGCCACTGATCGGTCGAGCGCCGCAGTGTCAAGAGCCTGGCGGGACTCGAAGCGGCGTGACGCGGGAGGGGCGGCGACGGGCGGTCAGGCGGCCATCATGACGAGCATGGCGCACATCGTGCCACCCATGCCGACATGGGCCGTCAGGGCCGCGCCCGGTGACGTGCCCGGCGGGCGACGGCGGCTCCGGTTGCCCCCTGCCGCATGTGCCCGGCGCTTGTTGCCTCCCGACCGGGCCATGTCCCAGACGGAGATGGCCAGGGAGGCGAGGAACACCACGATCGCGTCGGGCAGGGCGAGAAGTCGCCGTGCCCAGCGACCCCTGCCCGCACCGCGGCTCGTACCCGCTCGCTGGTCGGTGCCGCGGAGCCGCGCCCATACGGACGCGACGATCGAGAGCAGGAAGTACACGGCCAGGGCGAGCAATACGACACGCCACGCAGAGGCCGATCCTCCCGCTGCGGCGCTTTCGGTGGCGCCGGTCGTCATGTCGTGGCCGGTCATCCCCGAGGAGTGGCCCGCGCTGCCCGCGTTCCCGGCCATGCCTGCCATCTCGTGGCCGTGGGTTGTCCCGGCGGATCCGTGCCCATGCCCCATACCGGCCATCGAGTGCCCGCCCAGAGCCAGCACCGGCCCGGAATCGGTGCCCGGCATGGCCAGCGTCATGATCACCATGGCGGCACTGCCGATGATGTGATGCGCCCACCGGCGGCCGTGTCGCCAGCCGTGCAGCCGACCGTGGCGTACGGACAGGGCCACGCCGCCGAGTCCGACGACGGCGAACCCCGTCACCCACCAGAGACTGTGGTCCCCGAAACTGGCGGCCGTCGCGGGCAGGAACATCGCGGCCATGCCGCCGGCCATGAGGACATCGCCTCCGGCTGCGAACCGGGCCTCTCCGCTGTCGGCGGCGGCCAGTCGGGCTGCGCTCACGGCGGCCACGAGTGCGGCCACCGCCGCCAGCGTCCAGGTCATAGCGGGACTTCCCATTAGTGCCCTCCGCGTCGACCGACAGTCGCCCGCCGTATTCGCGAGCACGTCGACGTGCATCGTCCTCTGGCTGCTATCTACGGATGCCCTTAGTACGTGGCGGAGACAAGAGGCGTTCAGCACAAGGGAGTTCCTTGAGGGCCTCAGTGCTGTGGAGGGCGCATGCCGGCGAGGGTGACCGTGACCAGGCGCCGCACGGCAGCCTCGGACGGCAGGGTCCGTGCTGCCGCGAGGGCGCTGAGGCAGTAGCGCGTGAGCTCGGCCGGTGGGATGTCGCCCCTGACGTCGCCGGCCCGTGCTGCCTCTGTCACCAGCTCTTGAACCATGTGGTGAAGGTGCTGGTGCGCGTGGGCAAGGTGGTTGCCACTGTCCTGGTGCAGAAAGGCACCGAGGTCCGTGTCGTGGTGGCCGTGCGATGCGTGGGTGATGACGGCGTAGGCCTCCAGCACCGCTTCGAGGCGGGCACCGGGGCCCTCGGTGCGGTCCCGGACTTCCGTGAGTTGGGCGAGGTGACCGGCGATCTCGCGCGCGTGCCAGGCATGCAGGATCGCTTCGACGTCCGGGAAGTACTTGTACAGCGTGGCCCGCCCGATACCGACCTTCTCCGCGATCTGAGACATCGTCAACGACAGCGGGCCTTTCTCGGTCGCCAGAGCGGCAGTGCTGTCCAGGATGGCGTCGCGCACGTCCCGGCGGTGCGCCTCGATCGTCTCGTTCCACAGCTTCGGCACGCGGAAAGCGTACGCGATGCCGATGGTGCGGCACTGTGGTTTGACAGTGACAATGTGTATCGATAAATCTGGGGTCACTCGCACGCCACGCCGCCCGGGCCTGGGCGAGACAAGGAGAACCCCTGATGGTGGATCCGTCCCAGGAGCCGGACGCTCGCGACAAGACCGATGAGGCTTCCGCCAGCGGCCCGAGTGGGGGAGTGCCGCGCTGGGTGAAGCTGTCCGGGCTTGTCGCGCTGGTCGTGGTCCTTCTCGTCGTGGTCATGCTGCTGATTCCGGGCAACCACGGTCCGGGCCGTCACCTCGGGGGACAGGCTCCGCTCGTCGGCGTCGCCGAAACCGCCGGTCCGGCAGCAGGAGGCAGCGGATGACGATGCCGCCTCGCCTGCGCAAACTGGCTCTCATCGTGCACGTCACGTCCTCGGTCGGCTGGCTCGGCGTGGTCCTTGCCTTTCTCGCCCTGTCGGTGATCGGCCTGACCGGCCAGGATCCGGCGACGGTGCGCGGGGTCTACCTCGTGATGGAGCCGGCCGCCCGGTACGCCCTTGTCCCCCTGTCCTTCGCCGCGCTGCTCACCGGCATCGTCCAGTCGCTGGGTACGCCCTGGGGCCTCTTGCGGCACTACTGGGTCCTGTTCAAACTCCTGATCAACGTGGTTGCCACCGCCGTACTGCTGATCTACATGGGGACCTTCAGGTCGATGGCGCACATGGCGGCCGACCCGGAGGCCGAGCTGTCCTCGGTGCGCAACTTCTCGCCCGCCCTGCACTCCGTACTCGCGCTGGTCGTCCTGCTGCTCGCCGTGGCCCTTGCGGTGTACAAGCCGCGGGGCGTCACTCCATTCGGGCAGCGGAAGCAGCGGGCGCAGAGGGAGGGCCGT
Organism: Streptomyces sp. 4N124; assembly: GCF_052245395.1. NCBI lineage: Bacteria > Bacillati > Actinomycetota > Actinomycetes > Kitasatosporales > Streptomycetaceae > Streptomyces > Streptomyces sp. 4N124. The sequence goes on along the minus strand of NZ_JBQQBS010000046.1, from coordinate 72,864 downwards.
ACTGCGCCGGGAGCGGTGTCCGTGCCTCAGGGGTGAGGGCTGAGGGCGCCACCACTGGGGGCGCGACAGAGGCCGTTCCGGGACTGCTGCTTACCCCCCACGGGTATATTGGCGGCAGTCGTCTCATCGGGAACTCAGAGGGAAGCGATGACAGCACCGGGAGCCTGGGCCCCGCGGACCTACGCCTCGCACGGCGTCGTCCGCTGGGCGCGTGCCGCCGTCATCGCTCTCCTCGCGGCGCTCGCGGTACTCATTCACCACGAGACCGCCGCCGCAGCGATCGGCTCTGCCCCTTCGTCCGCCGCACACGTGATGACGCCCGGCATGGTGATGTCGGGCAGCCATGCCGGACCGGCGACGGCCATGTCCGGGCAGGAGCACGGCGGCGCCGCAGCGCAGGCCGCAGAGCCGAAGACCGTCGCCGTTCCGGCGAAGAGCAGTGCCGACAGTCCGCCCTGCTCCGGCATGACCATGCAGCACTGCGCGACCGCGAGCTTCGAGGTCGTGAAGCCGGCGCCACCGGCACGGAGTCCGGTGCCGTGGGGTCTTGCCGTGCCCGGAGCTGTCGCTACCGGGCTCAAGGCCGCCGGGACAGTGAACCGGGCGCCCCCGGACCTGTCCGTTCTCTCTCAGCTGCGCATTTAGGCCGTGCCCAACGGCTTCCTCGCGCCCTTTTCCTGCCGAGTAGCCGTCTCAGCACGCCAACTTCCGTATGCGCATCTGAGATCGAGGACACCCATGAACAACATCAAACGCCGCTCCGTCCTGCGCGCCGGGCTCGGCGTCGCGGGCGCCAGTGCGCTCGCCGCCTGCAGCAGCGGCTCCAACGCGACACCCACCCTGGTCAACCCCTCCGGCTCGGCGGTCGCCGCGGCCGAGAAGAAGCGGAAGGGCACCGGCAGGACGCAGCAGGCGACCCTGACCGCCGCGCCCGCCATGCTCGACCTCGGTGGCGGCGTCATGGCCAAGAGCTGGGCCTTCGGCGGCCAGGTCCCCGGCAAGGAGATCCGGCTGTCCGTCGGCGACACCCTGGCCGCCGAACTCTCCAACCAACTGCCGAACAAGACCACCACGTCCATCCACTGGCACGGCATCGCCATGCGTAACGACATGGACGGCGTGCCCCCGGTCACCCAGCAGGCTGTCCGCGCGGGCGCCAGCTTCACGTACCGCTTCATCGCGAACGCCCCCGGCACGTACTTCCTCCACCCCCACGTCGGCGTCCAGCTCGACCGGGGCCTGTACGCGCCCCTGATCGTCGAGGACCCCAAGGAGCCGCTGTCGTACGACGACGAGTGGGTCATCGTCCTGGACGACTGGGTCGACGGAGTCACCGGCACCCCCGACGAAGTCCTCGCCGAGCTGCGGCGGGGCATGGGCGGCATGGAGGGCATGGAGGGCATGGAGGGCATGGACATGGGGGAGGACGCCGCATCCCCGTCCGCCGCGCCCTCCTCCGGCGGGATGTCGACGAAGTTCATGCTCATGGGCGCCGAGAGCGAGCTGCTCGGCGGCGACGCCGGCGACGTGAAGTACGCGTACCACCTGGTCAACGGCCGGGTCCCCGCCGACCCCGCCGTCTACCAGGGCAAACCCGGCAGGCGAGTCCGGCTGCGCATCATCAACGCGGGAGGCGACACCGCGTACCGGGTGGCGCTCGGGGGCCACAGGCTGACCGTCACCCACACCGACGGTTTCCCCGTCGAGCAGCAGCAGGGCGACGCCCTGCTGATCGGGATGGGGGAGCGGTACGACGCCCTGGTCACCCTCGGCGACGGCGTCTTTCCGCTCGTCGCGCTGGCCGAAGGCAAGAACGCCACCGGCATGGCCCTGGTCCGTACGGGATCCGGCAGCGCGCCGACGGCGACCGTCCGCCCGAAGGAGCTGAACGGCAGGATTCTGACGGCGGCCCAGCTGCGCGCGGCCGGTGACGTCCGTCTGCCGTCCAGGAAGGTGGACCGGGTACACCGCGTCGAGCTGACCGGCGGCATGGACAAGTACAACTGGGCCATCAACGGCAAGGCGTACGACATGGCCGACCCGGCCGCGAATCCGCTCACGATCGAAGAAGGGCAGCGGGTGCGGCTCGACTTCGTCAACACCACGCAGATGTGGCACCCGATGCACCTGCACGGCCACACCTACCAGCTCGGGGACAGCGGCCCGCGCAAGGACACCTCGATCGTGCTGCCGAAGAGGAAGCTGTCCGTCATCTTCGACGCCGACAACCCCGGGCAGTGGATGCTGCACTGCCACAACGCCTACCACGGAGAGGTCGGCATGATGGCGCTGGTCGCCTACCAGACCTGACCGCCGAGGCAGAGTCCGGCAGCGGGGTCGGCCTGGTCGGCCGGCCCCTGCTGGAGCTTTACGGTGCCTGCGCGGGGCATGAGTGGAGCGGTCCGTGGCACGCGGGTCGGTATGAACCACAGAGCCGTCCGTACGGATCACAGCACCCAGTGCACCGAACCGGTCACGGCCGTCTTCACCTGGCAGGTACGCCCCGGTAAGGAAGCCGAGTTCGAGCGGTGGACGCATGGCATCACCCGCAGCGCGTCGCGGTTCCCGGGGAACCAGGGGGTCGCCTGGCTGCGCCCCGAGGACGGGCACCGCTTTCACGCGGTGGTGCACTTCGCCGACCCGGAGCGGCTGTCGCAGTGGCTGACGTCCCGGGAGCGGGCGGACTGGCACGCGCGGATCGAGGACATCGCCACCGAGATCAGCGGCGAGCGGCAGTCGACCACCGGGATGGAGACGTGGTTCAGCCTGCCCGGCACGACGGTGCAGTCACCGCCCCGCTGGAAGATGGTGCTGACCACGTTCCTCGCGGCGTATCCGCTCGTTCTGCTGATCCAGTCGCTGCTCGTGCCCTACACGACCGGCTGGCCGCTGCCGCTGCGCGCGGTCGTCTTCCCGGTGGTACTGCTGCCTACGCTGACCTATGTGCTGATGCCGCGCCTCAGCCGACTCCTGCGACTGTGGCTCTATCCCCCGCCCGGGGCGGACCGCGCCCCTCACGGAGGCAGCGGCCCGGATCCCGGTTGGCGCCGAGGCCAGGACCATCGTGGTCACTCTGGGTCCCGGTGACCCGGCTGGAGGGACAAGCCGCCCCGGGTGCTCAGGGCCGCGTGGCGGCGAAGTACGGCATGGAGTCGAGGTTGGTGATCTCGATGTTCTTGCCGGTGCGCGGTGCGTGGATGGCCTTGCCGTCGCCTATGTACAGGCCGTTGTGCTGGCTGTTGTTGTACCAGTAGATGATGTCGCCGGGCTGGAGGTCGGAGCGGGCGACCTGCCGGCCGGCGCTGTACTGCTGGTTCACGGTGCGGGGCAGCGAGACACCGGCGGCGCGCCAGGAGGCGCCGGTCAGGCCGGAGCAGTCGTAGGAGTTCGGGCCGGTCGATCCCCACTCGTAGGGCTTGCCGAGCTGGGCGTAGGCGAACTCGAGCGCGGTACGGGCGCGGCCACTGGCGGGACCGTTGTAGGTGGCGGCGCTGTCGCTGCTGCCGGAGGCGCGGTCGGCCTGGGCCTCCGCGGCCTTGAGTTCAACCCGCTGCTCGGCGGTGAGGCTGTTCAGGAGTTTCTGGGCCTTGCGAAGCTTGCTCTGAATCTCCTGCTTCTTCTCGCTCATCTGCTCCTGGGCCTTGCGGGCCGCGTCGAGCTTCTTCGTCGCTTCGGCGCGGGTCTGGGCGAGCTCCCGCTGCTTCTGCTGAAGGCTCTTGAGCAGGGAGATCTGCCGGGAGCTCGTACGATCCAGCAGCTCCGCCTGCTCCAGGTAGTCATCGGGGTCGGCCGACAGGAAGAGCTGCACGCTCGGGTCCAGGCCACCGTCTCGGTACTGTGAGGCGGCTACCGGGCCCATCTCGCTGCGTATCTCGTTGATCTCGGCCTGCTGCTCGGCCACCCGTTCCTGTGCCCTGTTGGCGGCCTTCTGCAGGGCGGCCTTCTTCCCCTGGGCGGTGTTGTACTCCTCGGTGCCGGCCTCCGAGTCGTGGTAGAGCTCCTCGACCTCTTCGCGCACCTTCTCGATGGAGGGCTTCGGCTGGGCCTGGCTCTGTGCCGTGGACAGCAGGGAGAACGCTCCCGCCGAAGCGGCCAGTACGGCGAGCCGGGGATGGCTCGGCGGCTTCGGTCGGCGGTGGGTTCCCATCTGGCGACAACTCCTCTGTGTGCCCACGTGGGCAAGGCACCGTTCTCCGTGCAGTGCCGTGGGTCTCGATCAAATACGCGATAAACTTAGTAGCTTCGTAGATGAAGTTGCAATCGACGCCGAGAAAGAGGGGCGTTTGCGCCCGGTTTACCCGATGGTGGGCAGGCAGCCGAACAGCAGCGGGAGCACCGGCACCACGGCCGCTGCGACGGCTGCCGATCCAAGGAGCGCGACATGCGGTCGCCGCTGCGGGATGAGTACCCGCCTCATTCGGACCACAGCGCTCGGGCCGCCCACCGCGAACGCGCCCGCGGGGGCGGCCTTGGCCGCCGCCATCTCGTACATGGCCGTGGCCAGCACCTCGCGAGGCTGGCGGCGCAGTGCCCGGTCGTCGGCGATCATCTCCAGGAGCACTGCGGTCTGCTCCTTGGCATGGCGGGCGAGCGGGAGTCGTCGGAAGACCCGGGCGAACGCCTCGGTGGCGGCCAGCGCCAGATGGTGGCGGCCCGCGATGTGTGAACGCTCGTGTTCGAGTACGGCGCCGAGTTGCCCGGGGGAGAGCAGCCGCAGGGCGCCCGCACTGACGACGACGCGCGGGTTGTGTCCCGGGAGGCAGTAGGCGGCGGGCAGTTCGTGTTCAAGGATCGTGGCGCCCAAGTGCTGCGAGCGCCGGCCCACCATGTCCAGAACTTCCCGGTGACGGGTGCGAGCGCGTCGGCCATGGAGCACTTCGAAGACGAAGCAGCCGAGCACCAGGAGCACCACCAAGAGCGGGAGGCCGATCGCCAAGCGGTCGATGACGGTCGGGTCCGGCGCGGCGGCCGCGGTGGTGAGGCCGCAGGAATGCAGCACGCCGATCAGGTCGGCATGCAGGTGCTCGGTGGGGCTGGCGAGGTGGTGTGCGGCCAGTGCGACAGCGATGGTGAACGACACGGTCAGCCCGTGCCAGACAGCCATGGCCAGGGCCGGCGCGCGGTGCGGCCAGGCGCTGCGCAGCAGAAGCCGCGGTGCGAGGAAACCGACTCCGGCCGCGTAGCCGAGCAGCGCGGGCACCGCGTTCACGACTCGGCCTGCCGCCCCGCCGCGCGCAATGCCTTGCGCAGGGCGCTGATCTCGTCGGGACTCATCTGCTGGACGAAGTGGGCGAGAGCCACCGGACGGTCCTCGCTCGCGCCGAGCGCGTCCTCCATGAGCGCCGCCGCGTACTCCTCACGGCTGCGGACCGGCGTGTACAGCCAGGCCCGGCCCTGCTTGCTCCGCAGCAGCCAGCCCTTGGTGTAGAGGATGTTGGTCACGGTCATCACGGTGGTGTAGGCGAGCGGGCGCTCCTCGTTGATGTCGTCGACGATCTCCCGCACCGTCGCCGGACGCTGCCATCGCCAGAGGCGATCCATGATCTCCGCCTCGAGATCCCCCAGCCGCCGCATCATCGCTCCCTTTCCACTGCAGTACGCAACGCCATAGTAGAACGAGCCTTTCGAAGACCTGGCGGCTGCTGCGCCTGACCGAATGGTCTGTCAGCCCAGACGGTCGGCCCAGTCCGCCGGGACGCGTCCCGCCGGTCCGGGTACGGGTTGATCGGCAGGGTGGCTGTGGGGCGGAGCCAGGTCCGGGCCTGCCTCGTACAGTTCGGAGGTGTCGTAGCTCCAGAACCAGCTCTCGCCGGGTTCAAAGCTCTGGAGGATGGGATGGCCGGTGGCCTCGGCATGGGCGGTGGCGTGTTGTGCGGGGAGTCGTCACAGCAGCCGATGTGCCCGCACTGGGCGCAGCTCCGCAGGTGAAACCACCAGCCGTCGGAAGTGTCGCATTTGACACAGCCTGTGCCGCTGGGCGGGACGCTCGGATCGATTCCGTTTGCTGCACTCATGCGGTTTCTGATCTCCCGTCAGGTGGTGTGCCGTAGTGGCGCTGCGACTGCCGGTGGCGCCTCTGCCGTCGCACGCTCTCAGGCGCGTACCAGCGGGGCGTCGACAAGGTGCTCCGCGAGGAACCACGCCTGGAGTTCGCCCGTCCTGATCACCTGGGACACCATCAGGTCGCAGGTCGGCCACCGCCTTGGGCTGGGACATCGCCACGGCGTGCGAGGCGCCGTCGAGTTCGACGATCGTCGCCCCGGCCCGCTTGGCGCCGAAGCGCTCGACCTCGGGGTTGATCGCCTGGTCCGCGCCGGCCACGAGCGCCCAGGAGGGCTTCGTCCGCCACGCGGCCGCCGAGGCCGTCTCCTCGAAGGCGCGGTCGGCGCCTACTCGCGCAACGTCGAGAAGCACACGCCGATCCACCCCGAGTACTGGCCTCAGTGCTCGACGAAGAGGCGGCCGACGACGCGGTCTTCACCGTCGACACGGGGATGTGCTGCGTCTGGGCGGCCCGCTATCTGACCCCGAACGGCCGACGCCGCATCCTCGGCTCCTTCGTGCACGGCTCGATGGCCAACGCGCTCGTGCAGTACGGCCTCCCGGTGAAGGTGGTCCTCTTCAACAACTCCTCTCTGGGCATGGTCGACCTGGAGATGATGGTCGACGGCCTGCCTCCGCACGGAACCGCGTACCCGCACACCGACTACGCGGCCATCGCCACCGCCGCCGGAGCGCACGGCATCCGGGTCGAGAAGCCCGGGGAGGTGCGCGACGCCCTGCGCGAAGCCTTCTCCCACGACGGCCCGGCACTGGTCGACGTGGTCACCGACCCCAACGCGCTCGCCGTTCCGCCCAAGATCACCTCCGAACAGGTCACCGGCTTCGCCCTGTCCGCGAGCCGTGCCGTCCTCGCCGGCGGCGTCGGCCGCATGATCCAACTGACCCGGGCCAATCTGCGGAATGTCCCGCGCCCTTGAGCGCCGCGTGCACCTCGCGGTCGCGGTGATCGCGGTGCTGGCGTACCGCAGGGGAGCAGTCGGGCGCCCGACCACCAGGCGCTCACGGCCGTTTTGGCTCCCGTGAGACAGGTCAGAGGGGTGCGGCAGATTGCCCCCAGGCAACTCCCGCGCGGGAGGCGGATGTCGGGCGCGTGTATGCCCGGGTGGCTGCCGTTTGGGGTGCGAGCGAGCACAACCCTTGTGCCCGGTCTCCGGTCCAACCTCGCGGCAGCGGGGAACGGGCCCCCGCCGCACCCCCGCGACTCCGTGCCCGACCGGCCACGCCGAGATCACAGGAGCCACGACGTGCGCAGTACGCGTTTCACCAGAACCTCCATGACACGAAGGGGCCTGTTGTCCGGGCCCGCCGCCGCGACCGTATTACTGACGATCGGCGCCACCATCACCGCGACGGCCGCTCCGGCGCCCGCCGCTCCCGCGGCCGCGCAGGCGGCTCACGACGACTTCAACGGCGACGGCTACGCCGACGCCGTGATCTCCGCACCCGGCGGCACCGTCAGTGCCCAGAAGGGCGCCGGCTATGTCGCCGTGCTGTACGGCTCCGCCAGCGGCCTGTCCACCGCCCGCCGGGCGACGTTCAGCATGAGCACCCCCGGCATACCGGGTCTCGCCCAGACCGACGACGGCTTCGGGCGGACCACCGCTTCCGGGGATCTGGACGGCGACGGTTACGCCGACCTCGTCGTCGGGATGCCCGGCAAGGACATCGGCACCACCGTCGACGCGGGGGCGGCGGTCGTGCTGTGGGGCTCCGCGAACGGGCTGCGGGCCACCGGCGCGGTCACGCTGCAGGACAGCACCCCGACGACCCGCGGACGCTTCGGACTGGGCCTGGCCGCCGGCCGCTTCCACGGCTCCGGCACCGAACTCGCGCTCCTGAGCAGCAAGGCTCTGCAGACCTACGTCTTCGCAGCCGGCGCCGACGGCGGACACACCGTCCAGGCCACTCCCGTGAACTGGAGGTGGAATGAGGACTTCACCCCCACCGGCCTCACCCCCGGCGACTACGACAAGAGCGGCAACGACGACGACCTGGTCCTGCTCGGCACCTTCACCACCTACGAAACGGTCAATCCCATCGAGACCTTCGGCCAGGCCAGGTACCTGCGCGGTGGTTCCGACGGCCTGACGGACGGTGGCACCCTGCGCGGTGGCCCGGTCGGCGCCACCGGTGACATCAACCACGACGGCTACGCCGACGTCGTCATGGGTTCCCCCACCGACTGGCACGAGCAGATCGAGATGTTCCTCGACGGCGGCACCGTCGACGTCTTCCTCGGCGGACCCGGCGGCCTGGGCGGTCCGGAGGCCGACCAGCACTTCACCCAGACGACCATCGGCGCGTCCGGCGACGACAAGGCCGGTGACCGCTTCGGCGGTGCGGTGACCGTGGCGGACGTCAACGGCGACGGCTATGCCGACGCCGCGCTCGGCGCTCCCGCCAACGACATCAACACCCTCACCGACCCGGGCACGGTGTGGGTGATGCGGGGGAGTGCCGGAGGACTCACACCGCGAGGCCTGACCAGCTTCAGCCAGAGCACACCGTCCGTTCCCGGCGACAACGAGAACGGCGACTGGTTCGGCGGCGCCCTGCGGCTGATCGACGCCAACAAGGACGGCAAGGCCGAACTGATCGCCTCCGCACCCCGCGAGGACACCAACGACGGCGCCGCCTGGGTCTTCCCCGGCACGGCCAACGGCCCCACCGCGACCGGATCCTGGTCCTTCAACGGCGCCACACTCAGCGCACCCGCGCCCGACGCCCGCTTCGGGGAGACCCTCGCCCCGTAGCGGCGGTCCCACCAACTGCCGATCACCGGCCGGTCTGCTCCGCCGCCACGGGGCAGACCAGGCGTGATCCCGACGACTACCGGACGTCGCGTGGCCCGAGCAACTCGACGCTTCCTGGGGCCGGATGGTCACGCAGCGCGTCCAGCACGACGCGCACCGCCGCGCGAGGTGGTGAGCCGCGGCGGATCGCCGCCGTGATGTTCCGCGTCACAGGTGTCGCGAGTTCCCGGGTGGCGACGCGATAGCGGCTGTGGTCGACCGCCAGGCCGGGCAGCAGCGCGATCGACAACCCGGCCTCGACGTGCTGCAGGGTCATCATGTAGTTGCTGAACCGGCAGACCACCCGCGGTTCGAACCGTGCCTGACGGCACAGTCGCAGCGCGAGATTCGCCATGTACGACTGCGGCATGTCGAACGCCCACGGCTCGTCCGCCAGGGCCGCGAGGTCCACCGGGCCACGGCCTGCCGCCCGGTGCCCGGGCGGGACGACCAGCAGGATCGGGTCGGTGGCCAGCGGTACGAGGTCGAGGTCCGGACCCAACGGCAGCTCGTCGAAGTCCGTGGTCGTGATGATGACGTCCACGTCGCCCGCCCGCAGTGCGGGCATGCTGGCGTGCGGCTCCAACTCGCGCAACTCGACATCGAGGTGCGGATGTTCGCGCGCCAAGCGGGTCACCGCCGGTACGGCCAGGGTGTGGATCGCGCTCTGGAAGGCGCCCAACCGCACCAGCCCGGCCGGTTCCTCGCCGAATCCGCGCAACTCCGCCTCGACGCTGTCCATGTGGTCGAGGATCACCCGGGCCCGCCGCGCGAGGATCAGCCCGGCCGAGGTCAGCCGCACCCGCCGTCCCGTTCGTTCCAGCAGCTGGGTTCGCGTCTCGGTCTCCAGTACGGCCAGTTGCTGGGACACGCTCGACGGGCTCAGGTTGGCGGCCTGGGCGACCGCCCGGACGGTGCCCAGCGCGTCCAGCTGGGTCAGCAGTCGCAGCCTCCAAGGGTTCATCACGCCGCCATTGTGGTGCGGATCGCTGTGCGGAAACACCGAACAGGAGGGCCGGAATTGTGAGATGGACGTGTTGCTCGACCGCGACCTAGCGTCGACGGCATGGCTGCTTCGACCACCTCCCTCCCGTCCACCGGAGCCTTCTGGGCCGATGCCGAGCGGCATCTCGTGCGCTACGGCGGCGAGTTCACCCGCGAGATCATCGTCCGTGCCGCCGGAAGCTTCCTGTTCACCGCGGACGGCCGGAAGATCCTCGACTTCACCTCCGGCCAGATGAGCGCGATCCTCGGCCACTCCCACCCGCGGATCGTCGCGACCGTGCAGCGACAGATCGCGACCCTCGACCACCTCTACAGCGGCATGCTGAGCCGCCCCGTCGTCGACCTCGCCGCCCGGCTGGCCGGCACCTTGCCTTCGCCGTTGGAGAAGGTCCTGCTGCTGACGACCGGCGCCGAGTCGAACGAGGCCGCCCTCCGGATGGCCAAGCTCGTCACCGGCAAGCACGAGATCGTGTCCTTCGCACGGTCCTGGCACGGCATGACGCAGGCCGCCGCCTCCGCCACCTACAGCACCGGCCGCAAGGGCTACGGCCCACCCGCGCCCGGCAACTTCGCCATCCCCGTGCCGAACGCCTACCGACCGGACTTCACCACGGCCGACGGCTCGCTGGACTGGCGCCGCCAACTGGACTGCGCCTTCGACCTGATCGACGCCCAGTCGACCGGCAGTCTGGCCGCGTGTCTCGTAGAACCGATTCTCAGCTCGGGCGGCATCATCGAACCGCCGGAGGGATATTTCGCGGCCCTCCAGCAGAAGTGCCGGGAACGCGACATGCTGCTGATTCTCGACGAGGCCCAGACCGGGCTGTGCCGCACCGGGACCTGGTACGCCTTCGAGCGCGACGGTGTCGTCCCCGACATCCTGACGCTGTCCAAGACGCTCGGCGCCGGACTCCCGCTCGCGGCCGTGGTCACCAGCGGGGAGATCGAGCAGGAGGCGTACGAGCGCGGGTTCCTGTTCTTCACCACGCATGTGTCCGACCCACTGGTGGCCGCCGTCGGCAACACCGTCCTCGACGTGCTGATCGACGACAAGCTCGACGAGCGCGCGCGGTCGCTCGGGGCGTTCCTCCGTCAGGGACTCGAGGACATCGCCGGGCGCCACGCGGTCGTCGGGGACATCCGCGGCCGGGGGCTGCTCGCCGGGCTCGAACTCGTCGTGGACCGTGAGTCGAAGCGGAGCTCGGACGAGCTGGGCGCCCGGGTCACCCGGCGCTGCCTCGAACTCGGCCTGCACATGAACATCGTCCAGCTCCCCGGCATGGGCGGAGTTTTCCGTATCGCGCCACCGCTGACCGCCACCGAGGACGAGCTCTCGCTCGGCCTGACGATCCTGGACCAGGCGATCGGCGACGCCTGTGCCGCACTGTGACGCCTGGCGCCGCGCTCTGACGTCACCGTGCCGATCAGGCCGCCCGCGCGCCCGTACACGTCGACTGGCGCGCCGGGGGTTTTACGTATAACCTCTCGCGTCAACCACTCCTCGGCACCCCGCCCCGAAAGGCCCCGATGAGACGCATCGCCCTGGTCACCCTCGTCGTCGACGACTACGACGAGGCGATCCGCTTCTACACCGAGGCCCTCGGATTCCGGCTCGTCGAGGACACGCCGCGCCCCGACGGCTCGCGCTGGGTCGTGGTCGAACCCGGTGCCGGAGCGCAGGGGACGGGGCTGCTGCTCGCGCGCGCCAAGGGCGACGCCCAGCGCGGGCGGGTCGGCGACCAGACCGGTGGACGCGTCGGGTTCTTCCTGCACACCGACGACTTCGCCCGCGACCATGCCCGGATGCTCGCGGCCGGCGTGACCTTCCTGGAGGAGCCGCGGGATGAGCCGTACGGCTCGGTCGCCGTCTTCCAGGACCTGTACGGCAACCGCTGGGATCTGCTCCAGCCCACGGCCTGACCCCGCTCAACCGAACGTCGAGGAACCACCGCACATGTCATCTACGCGCATAGAAGCCGCCGCTCTCCGCCGCCTCCCCAAGGCCGTGCTGCACGACCACCTCGACGGCGGACTGCGCCCCGCCACCGTGGTGGAGCTGGCGGACGAGGTCGGCCACACCCTGCCCACCACCGACCCCGACGCGCTTGCCGCCTGGTACTTCGAGGCCGCCAACTCCGGCGACCTGGTCCGCTACATCGCCACCTTCGAGCACACCCTCGCCGTGATGCAGACCCGCGAGGGACTGCTGCGCACCGCCGAGGAGTACGTCCTCGACCTCGCCGAGGACGGCGTGTTCTACGCCGAGGTGCGGTACGCGCCCGAGCTGATGCTCAAGAGCGGGCTGACCCTGCCGGAGGTCGTCGAGGCCGTGCAGGAGGGGCTGGCGGCCGGCATGGCCAAGGCGGCGGCCGCGGGCACGCCGGTCCGGGTGGGCACGCTGCTGTGCGGGATGCGGATGTTCGACCGCGTCCGCGAGGCCGCCGACCTGGCCGTCGCCTTCCGGGACGCCGGAGTCGTCGGCTTCGACATCGCCGGCGCCGAGGACGGCTTCCCGCCCGCCGACCACCTCGCTGCCTTCGAGCATCTGCGCCGCGAGAGCGTCCCGTTCACGATCCACGCAGGTGAGGCGCACGGGTTGCCCAGCATCCACCAGGCCCTCCAGGTGTGCGGCGCCCAGCGCATCGGCCATGGCGTGCGGATCACCGAGGACATAGTGGACGGCAAGCTCGGGCGGCTCGCGGGATGGGTGCGGGACCGCCGTATCGCGCTGGAGATGTGCCCGACCTCCAACCTGCAGACCGGCGCCGCCACCTCGATCGCCGAGCACCCGATCACCGCCCTGAAGGACCTGGGCTTCCGGGTCACCCTCAACACCGACAACCGTCTGGTGTCCGGCACGACGATGACCCGGGAGATGTCCCTGCTGGTCGAAGAGGCGGGCTGGGGTGTCGAGGACCTGCGCACGGTCACGGTGAACGCGGTGAAGAGCGCGTTCATACCGTTCGACGAGCGCAAGGCCCTCATCGAGGACGTCGTCCTGCCGGGCTACCTGCTCTGAAGCAGTCCCCGGACGTAGGCGGCCTGTCCGACGTGCTCCAGATCGTCGGACAGGACGCTGACCAGCCGGACGCCGAGGCTGACCGGCGGATGCCAGCGCTCGTCCACGATGCGCTCCAGATCCTTGGCGGCCAGCTCACGCAGGGCCCCGAGCGTCTGCTCGTGCACGGCGTCGTAGTAGCCGGTCAGCAGATCACCGGAGTCGACCCGCACCTTGGCGACCTTGGTCGACGAGTGTCCGTACCCGGTGTCGTGGCGCGGCAGGTCGAGACCGAAGGTCTTCTGCCAGTCCTGGGTGAGCCACACCTGGTCGAGCGCGAAGGCATCGGCGATGTGGTCGTCCTGGACGCGGGTGAGATGCCAGACCAGCCAGGTGATGGAGTTGGCGTCGGTGGACGGCCGGGCGTTGAGGTCGTCGGGGCCGAGGCCCTCGACGGCGGCGTGGACTTCTTCCTGGATGCGGTTGTACGCGTCGATGAGGATGTCCTTGGCATGCATGGCTCCACCATCGCGCATCGCCGTCCGTCACGCGCCCTCTGTTTCCAGCAGAGCCATCAGGGCCCGGGCCGCCGGGCTCGTGGCCTGCGCGGGCGGCAGCAGGGCGACCGTCTCGTACACGATCTCGTCGGTGTCCTTCACCGACAGGGCCGTCAGTGACTCGCGCTTGTGCCGGAAATGCCGCGGTACGACGGCGATGCCGAGGTTCTCGTCGACCATGTCCAGCAGGCTGTGCACGTCGTTCACCTCCAGGGCGACCGTCCGCCGTACGCCCGCGTCGGCGAACGCGGCGTCGGTGGTGCGACGCGGCCCCCAGTCCGGGTGGAAGTCGACGAAGACCTCGCCGCCCAGCTCCTCCAGGGTCACGGCCGTACCGGTCGCCGCCAGCCGGTGGCTGGGATGGCACAGCACCGTCATCGGCTCACTGGTCAGGGGCACGGCACGCAGCTGATCGGAGTCCTCGCCCGCCGTCCGGACGGTGAAGGCCAGATCGAGCCGCCCGGCCGCGACCTCGTCCGCCAGCGCGCCCGAGCCCGCCTGCCGCAGGCAGATCTCCACGTCCGGGTGGCGGCCCCGGAACGCGGCGAGCAGCCCGGCCACATGCACCCCGGCGATGCACTGCTCCGACCCGAGCGCCAGCATGCCGCGCAGCACCCCCTGCACCGCGGCCACCGCCTCATGGGCCGCCCGCACCTGGGCGAGGATCCGCTCCGCCTCGCCCAGCAGCGCCCGCCCGGCCGGGGTGAGCGTCACCCGGCGCGTCGTCCGCACGAACAGCGGCGTCTGCAACTCCCGCTCCAGCGCCCGGATCGAGGCGGACAGGCCGGACTGGGACACCAGCAGCCGCTCGGCGGCACGGGTGAAGTGCTGGTCCTCGGCGACCGCGACAAAGTGCTGAAGATGGCGCAGTTCCATGACTGAGAAGCCTATCCGCTGAATTCCATCGGATTCTTCTGTTGGACCAATGCCTCCAGGTCGCGAAAGAGTGGACAAAGGTAGTCAGGAAACCGCGCCAACCCCCCTGGAGTCGCGTTGTACACCGCACACCCCGACCGTTACGCGGACATGCCCTACCGGCGCACCGGACGCAGCGGCCTGAGGCTGCCCGCTCTGTCGCTCGGCCTGTGGCACAACTTCGGTCCGGACCGCCCGGTCGAGACACAGCGCGCGATCCTGCGCCGCGCCTTCGACCTCGGCGTCACCCACTTCGACCTGGCGAACAACTACGGTCCGCCGCCCGGCGCCGCCGAGAGCGCCTTCGGCGAGGCCCTGAAGGCGGACTTCGCGGCCTACCGCGACGAGCTGGTCATCTCCACCAAGGCCGGATACCTGATGTGGCCCGGCCCGTACGGCGAGTGGGGCTCCCGCAAGTACCTGCTCTCCTCGCTCGACCAGTCACTCGCCCGTATGGGCCTGGACTACGTCGACATCTTCTACTCGCACCGCCCCGACCCGGAGACTCCCCTGGAGGAGACGATGGGCGCCCTGCACTCGGCGGTGCAGCAGGGCAAGGCGCTGTACGTGGGCGTCTCCAACTACTCGGCGGAGCAGACCCGTGAGGCCGCCCGCATCCTCGGTGAGCTGGGCACGCCGCTGCTGATCCACCAGCCGCGCTACTCGATGACCGACCGCCGCCCCGAGGACGGGGGTCTGCTGGACGCCCTCGACGAGCTGCAGGTCGGCTCCATCGCCTACTCCCCGCTGGACCAGGGCGTGCTCACCGCCCGCTACCTCGACGGCATCCCGGAGGACTCGCGAGCCGCCGGTGACAGCCCGTTCCTGAAGTCCGAGGCACTGACCGGTGAACTGGTCGCCCGGCTGCGCGCCCTCGACGACATCGCCAAGTCCCGCGGCCAGACCCTGGCCCAGATGGCCCTGGCCTGGGTCCTGCGTGGCGGCCGGGTGACGTCCGCCCTCGTCGGCGCGAGCAGCCCGCAGCAGATCGAGGACAGCGTCGGCGCCATCCGCAACCTCGACTTCGACGCGGACGAACTGGCGCGGATCGACGCGCTGAGCGCTCCGCGAGCAGTGCACTGAGGTCCCCGGTCGTCTGCTGGTCCGTTGTGGCTGGTCGCGCAGTTCCCCGCGCCCCTTCGGGGCGCAGCCGACAAGGCCGCTCAGGAGCCGAGGTGCACGGTCACCGTGGACTCATCGCGAGGCTCACGCGCCGGCGGGCACCCGGTCCAGAAAGCCCAGCACGGACCGGATGCGGCCGTCCGCGTCCAGCGTGATCACATCGAAGCCGGCGACGGGCGCTGCCCCGTCGGTCTCGCTCACCAGTTCCCAGGAGAAGCGCGCCGTGTCGTGGTGCCCGTCGACGGCGCCCAGCGGCCGGAAGGCGAAACCGGGGAACTGCTCGTGGGCCGCCGCGATCACGGCCGCGATCTGCTCGTGCCCGCTGACGTCGGCGAGCGGGTCGGTGTAGCCGCCGTCCGTGGACCAGGCGGCGGCGACCGCCTTGGCCAGTTCCTCCGGCTCGACGGCGTTCCAGGCCTCGAAGTAACGGGCGACGGCACTCTCGTAACGGTCGGTGTTCGCGGGCATGCGGAATCAGCCTCCATCGAGGTCGTATCTGCTGGTCAGAGTCCAGATCACGGTCGCGGTGACCCGGTACAGCAACCATGCCCGGCTCGGGGGAGACCGTCGATTACCCCTCGGGTAATGGCCGCGCCCGCCGCCTTTCGGCCAATGGCCGCCCTGAATATGCCAGGAGAGTGGCCGGAAATTCATGGTGACAGTGATTCAGTAGTGAACATACTCGACCTCAGGGCCTTCACAGTCGGCGCAGTTTCCGTCACGCACCGCGCATGAGCCGCGCACAGCACCCGAGCCGCAAGGAAAGCGAGGACCGGTCGACCAGCGAGCGGAACAAACGGGGAGTGGATCGTGCACGACGAATTCCTGTGCCATGTCACGGGGTACGGCACCTGCGCCGGTCGGCGCATCGGAGTGCCCTTAGGGACCTATCGGGCTCCCACGCTCGCCCTCGCCCTGTGGTGGCTGCGCGACCGTGCCTCCTGGATCGCCGACCGGCTGGATCCGCAGCCCGAGGCCGAGCATCTGCCGTCCGGTGCACTCGTCCCGGTCGCCGACACGGTGGCCGACGTGCCCGCCGTGCTCCGCGGCTGGTGCCGTGACGTGGACCAGCAGGAACTCATCGCCGAGGCGTTGGACGAGGGCCGATTAATCAGGGTGGCCGTCAGCGATGACACCACCGAGTACGAGCTGCTGGCGGAGTCCGTGGACGCTCTGCGGATGCAGCGGACCGCCGCGGCCCTGTTCGCGCCGGTCGCCTGAACCGTCCGCATCGAGCGCATATGTAAACAAATCGATAGAATTCCGGCATGGTGGAGCGGCCGGTCGCGCCGACGGCGCCTGAACTCGTCCTGGAGACCGACACCGGCTCCACGGTGATGAGCCCGGGCCGCGAATACCACGTCGGGCGCGATCCACTGAGCGACATCGTCATCGACGATGCCCGGGTCTCGTGGCACCACGCGGTACTGCGGGCCGACGACGGCCACTGGACCCTTGAGGACGAGCACAGCACCAACGGCACCTACGCCGACGGCCGCCGTATCCAGGCAGGGGGCGTCGGCCCCGGCTGTGAGATCCGCTTCGGCAACCCCTCCGACGGCCCCCGTGCCGTCCTGGTCGGGCCCGCCGCACCGGCCCCGGAGCGCCCCTCCGCCGTCTCCATGCCGTCCCACACCGGCACCTTCCGCCGGCCCACCACCGTACGGCCGCTGCCGACCCGCACCGTCCACATCGGCCGTGCGGACGACAACGACCTCGTCATCGACGACCTGGTCGTCTCGCGCCGGCACGCCGAACTGCGTGCTCTCCCGGACGGCACCTACGAGATCGCCGACCTAGGCAGCCACAACGGCACCTTCCTCAACGGCCTGCCCGTGACCAGCGCGCCGATGGGCCCCGGAGACATCGTCGGCATCGGCCACTCGGCGTTCTGCCTGGTCGGCGACCAGTTGCAGGAGTACGTCGACACCGGCGAGGTCTCCCTCGACGTACAGGACCTCGCGGTCGCCGTCGACCGCGGCCGCAAGACACTGCTCGACCACGTGTCGTTCCCGGTGGGGGAGAAGTGCCTGCTCGCGGTCGTCGGCCCGAGCGGCGCCGGGAAGTCCACGCTGCTCAACGCCCTGACCGGCCAGCGCCCCGCCGACCACGGCACCGTCCTCTACGACGGCCGCGACCTCTACCGCGACTACGCCGAACTGCGCCAGCGCATCGGCCTCGTCCCGCAGGAAGACATCCTGCACACTCAGCTGACCGTCCGCAGCGCCCTGTCCTACGCCGCCGAACTGCGCTTCCCGCAGGACACCGCCAAGGCCGAGCGCCGGGACCGGGTCGACGAGGTGATCCGCGAACTTGGCCTGGAGCAGCGCGCCCGGCAGCCCGTGCACAGCCTGTCCGGCGGACAGCGCAAGCGGGTCAGCGTGGCCCTGGAACTGCTGACCAAACCGTCGCTGCTCTTCCTCGACGAGCCGACCTCGGGCCTGGACCCCGGCATGGACCGCTCGGTGATGCACATGCTGCGCGGCCTCGCCGACGACGGCCGCACCGTCATCGTGGTCACCCACAGCGTCCTGAGCCTCGACGTCTGCGACCGGCTCCTGGTGCTCGCGCCCGGGGGCAGGATCGCGTACTACGGACCTCCCGACGACGCCCTCGCCTTCTTCGGTTTCGAGCAGTGGCCGGAGGCCTTCGAGGCGTTCGAGCGGGACACCGACCGGGACTGGGCCGGTGACTTCCGTGCCTCGCCCTTCCACCGCCGGTACATCACCGACGCGAGCGCGCAGCCCCTGCTGGACGGCTCCGCCCCGGTCGCCGTCGCCCCGCCGCCCCGGCCGCGCAGCCGCGGTGCCCAGCTGGGCACCCTGATCCGCCGGTACGCCGCGGCACTCGGCGCCGACCGCACCTTCCTCGCCATCATGATCGCGCTGCCGTTCGTGATGGGCGCCATGGCCCGCGCACTGGCGGGCAGCAAGCTGACGCAGGAGACGGCGATGAACGCCCTGCTGATCCTGTGTGTCGGCGGCGTCCTCACCGGCGCGGCCAACGCCGTACGCGAACTCGTCAAGGAACGCGTCATCTACCAGCGCGAGCGAGCCGTGGGCCTGTCCAGATCGGCATACCTGATGTCCAAGGTCGTCGTGCTGGGCACGATCACCGTTCTCCAGGCGGTGGTGCTCACCCTCGTCGCACTGCTCGGCGTCGACCTCAACGCGCCCGGCGGAAAAGGTGTGTTGATGCCGCCGCTCATCGAGATCACGGTGGCCGTCGCCCTGCTCGCCTTCACCGCGATGATGCTCGGCCTGCTCGTGTCGGCGCTGGTGCGCAAGGAGGAGGTGACGATGCCGCTGCTGGTCCTGCTCGCCATTGTGCAAGTCGTCTTCTGCGGCGCCCTGCTGAAACTCCACGGCGTGCCCGGCCTGGAGCAGCTGTCGTGGATCGTGCCCTCCCGGTGGGCGCTCGGCGCCATGGCCGGCACCGTGGGCCTCGCCCGGATCGTGCCCGGCGAGCTGACCGGCGACCCGCTGTTCAAGCACTCGGCGGGGGTGTGGCTGCTCAACGTGGGCATGCTGGTCGTGCTGTCGGCGGTCTTCGGTTACGCGGTGTCCCGGCTGCTGCGCCGGCACGAACCCGTCGTGATGCGGAAGTAGGCGGCCATGACGGCGACCCCCGGCTTCCGTCCCACCCACGTCGTCCCGCAGCACGGGATGTCCGCCTGGGAGAGCCCCGACCCTGACCGGCCCACGGTTCCCCTCGACCCGCTGCTGCCCGTCCAGCTCGTCGAGCGGCGCGGCGACTGGGGCCATGTCCTGTGTGCCAACGGCTGGTCGGCCTGGGTCGACGGCCGCTGCCTGGTCGCCGTACCTCAGGATCCACCCCTGCCCGGTGGACCGCTCACCCGCGGCGACGACCCGCGCCCCCTGCTCGCCCACGCCGAAGAGACCCTCGCGCACTACCGCGCCGCGGTCGCGGAACTCGCCGCCGGCACCCTCGACGGAGAGGCCTTCCGCAGCCGCACGCAAGGGCTGCGCATCGGAATCGTCGTCGACGGGGAGCACGTGTGGCTGTACGACGTCGAGAACGCGCGCTGGGTCTACGCGGACGGGGCGCGGGCGAGCACGTTCGCGGCGGACGACGCGCCCCGCGCCGCCGGCCATGCCCCCACGCAGGTGGTGACACCCGATGGCACGTGACACCAGCCTCTTCTCCGGCCGCCCCTCCGAACTGATCGGCAGGCAGGTCGCCGGCTACCGCATCGAGCGAGAGATCGGCCGCGGCGGCATGGCCGTCGTCTACCGCGCCCGGGACCTGCGCCTGGAACGCACCGTCGCCCTCAAGCTCCTCGCCCCCGAACTCGCCCGCAACGACACCTTCCGCCGCCGCTTCACCCACGAGTCCCGGGCGGCCGCCGCGATCGACCATCCGCACATCGTCCCGGTCTTCGAGGCGGGTGAGACGGACGGCGTCCTGTACATCGCGATGCGGTACGTGGCCGGCAGTGATCTGCGTCATCTCCTCGACCGCCAGGGCCAGTTGCCGCCCCCGACCGTCCTGCGCATCGCCGCCCAGATCGCCTCCGCGCTCGACGCGGCCCACGAGCACGGCCTGGTGCACCGGGATGTGAAACCCGGCAACATCCTGGTCTCCCGCGGCACCGACAGCGACCACCCCGAGCACGTCTACCTCACCGACTTCGGCCTGACGAAGAAGTCGCTGTCCCTGACCGGCTTCACCACCGTCGGCCAGTTCGTCGGCACGCTCGACTACGTCGCTCCCGAACAGATCTCCGGCAAGCCCGTCGACGGACGCTGCGACGTCTACGGGTTCGCCTGCGTCGTCTACGAGTGCCTGGCCGGCCGCCCGCCCTTCCGGCGCGACGACGACATGGCCTTGTTGTGGGCCCACCAGTACGACGAGCCGCCCCCGCTGACCGACTCCCGCCCGGACCTCGCCCCTCTCGTCGACCCGGTGTTCGCCAAGGCGCTGGCCAAGAGCCCCGACGACCGGTACGACACGTGCCTGGCCTTCGTCACCGCGCTGCGGGTCGCTACGCGCGGTGGGGCGGAGTCGGGGCACGCGGCGACGGAGGTCGATGTGAGGGCGGCGAAACCGCCGCCGCGGTGGGCCGCGCCGGTGTTTGGCAGCGCCCAGTAGGGGCGCGGGGCTGTATTGATATGCGGCTACCGCCGCGTGGGCGCGACCAGCCACGACGCCGCAGCAGACGAAGAACGGCGTCAGGCCTGCCCCCGCCTCCGCACCCGCCGTGCCGCCAGCGCGCCGAGGAAACCCGCCACCAGCCCCCACAGCAGCGCCAAGCCCACCGCTGACCACAACTCCGGTCGCAGAAGCAACTCCCCGCCGAGGTCGCCGCCCAGGTCGCCGATCCCGAGTACGGACAGCCCGTAGTGCGCGGAGATCCGGCCGACGAGGCAGACCATGAGAACCGTGAGCGCGAGCGTGACCGCCAGGTGCATCGCGTGCTGCCACGCCCGCATCCGGCGCGGTGAGCGGGCCGCCATCAGGAACGCGACGGCCAGCAGCAGTACGGCGTCGACGACCACGAGCCACCACACCCCGCCGTCCTGCTCGGCGAGCGTGCTCAGGTTGAGGGTGGAGACGTCCGGACCGCGCAGCACCTCGTCCAGGACATGCGGCATCGGCAGCCCGAACGGCCCCTCGACCTGACCCTTCCAGGTCGCGCCGAGGCCGATGGTGAAGGCGAGCCAGACCAGGTTCGGCAGACCGAGCAGGATCACGGCGAAGGTCTCCGCGGCATGGCCGCGTGTCGCGGCGGTGACGACGGCGATGACGAGGCCGAGAGCCACGCAGGAGAGAAGCAGGACGACCATGGCGTACGCGGCCGGGCGCACCGACTCCTGGAAGCGCAGCAGCCGGGGCGGCAGCGGTGCTCCGCGTGAGACCAGCAACGCCAGCACCAGCACACCGGCCAGCCACAGCAGGCCGAACACGAGCGTCAGCGGCACATCGGTCTCGAAGCCGACCTTCGGCGTGACCCCGAACAGGTCGCCGATTTCCCCGAGTGTGTCGTCCCCGAGGGTGATCGTGAAGGTCTGGCGCGCGGCGAGGGCGAGGCCGAGCAGACCCAGCACCCACAGCGCGGCGATCCGGCCCGCCCAGCCCGCCAGCTCCCGCTCACCTGCCACCGCCCGGTGCCGCAGCGGCCGTAGGAAACCGGCGGCGAGGACGAGGGCCCCGGCGAGCGTGACGGACAGCGGGATCACGGTGAGCCCTGCCGAACTGTCGGTCAGGCCCCCGGCGTCGCCCGACAGCTCGATGGTCCCGCCGACGGCCGTGACGACCGTCGCCGCCACCACCCGGGGGAACGCGCCGTCCGGCAGGTCGGCGGCGCCGGCCGCCCACAGTCCGAGGGTGGCGGTCGCTCCCATCGCCAGCAGCCCGGCCAGCACGACGGCGACGGCCTGGACCCAGCCGTGACGGGCGACCGCCTGGCCGGAGGGAGTACGAGCGCTCACGCTGCCACGCTAAGCAGGAGCGGGTGGGCTCGCCCGCCGGGAGGTCCGTCCGCGTCGGCTTGCGGGGGCCACCGCGCCGGGGCACACAATGAGGATGTTGCGGACAAAGAGCTGAATTGCCAGCAGACACTGATAATTCACTTCGGGAAGAAGGGCTCGTGAGCGTCGAACCGCCGTCCTCAGGCCGCCCCACAGGACCACCCTCCGGTCCGCTGTCGGGGCCCTCACAGCCGCCGCCCCCGGGACCGCCGTCCCAGCCGGGCGGTGGTGGCGAGACGCCCGAACCCGGTCGGCCGTGGTGGAGGTCGGTGCCCCGTATCGCGGTGCTGGCCACCGTCGTCGTGGCCGCCGTCGTCCTGGCCGTCGTCCTCAGCCGCTCCGACGGCGGCTCGGGCAAGGGCAGCGAGGTCTTCCTGCAAGCCGCGGGCAAGACGGGCCCCGACCCCTTCACGGAGTCGACGGCGACCGACAGCTCGGCCCCGCCGGTCTCGCCCTCGCCCACCCAGCCGGCGTCCGCGAACGCGGTGCGCGGCGTCGACGGCGGGGCGCCCGGCCTGTACGGCGGCACGCGCAACGTCGCCAGCTGTGACGTGGAGAAGCAGATCAAGGCGCTGCGGGCCGACCCGGACAAGAACCGGGCGTTCGCCTCCGTCGCCGGCGTCGACCCGTCCGCCGTGCCCGCCTATCTCCGCTCGCTCACCCCCGTACAACTGCGCATGGACACCCGCGTCACCAACCACGGCTACCGCGACGGCGCCGCCACCAGCTACCAGGCCGTCCTGCAGTCCGGCACCGCCGTCCTCGTCGACGACCGCGGCGTGCCCCGCGTGCGCTGCGCCTGCGGCAACCCGCTGACCCCACCGGTCGCCCAGCGGACGACACCGCAGCAGACGGGCGACTCCTGGCCGTCGTACCGGCCCTCGAACGTCGTCGTGGTCACGCCCTCGACGACGGTCATCAACATCTTCGTCGTGTACGACCCCGAGCGCGGCGACTGGTTCGCCCGGCACCGCGGTGACACCGGCGACAAGGACCGGAAGACCGAACCGCCGGCCCGGCCGTCGCCCTCGGTGAGCGTGTCGACGCCGACCTCGCCGTCGCCCTGCGACTCGAAGGCCACCGACGGGGCGACTCCCTGCCCGCCGACGTCGACCGCCCCCTCCTCGGTGACCCCCAGCCCTGAGTCCCCGCCTTCCGAACCGCCGACCTCGGAGCCTGAGACAAGCGTCGAACCGCCGTCCCCCGCGACCTCGCCGGCCCAGCCGCCGCAGGCCTCGGACCCGACGAGCACGCCGGAAGCGCCCACGAGCTGACCGGCTGCGCAGTTGCGGGGACTGCCGCGCGCCACTCGGGGTACGAGCACTGATGCAGCAGCGTCCGGCGAGCCCGGCTTCCGAGAGAGAAACGCATGATCGACAACCTGGACGGGGCAGTGGTAGCGACTGGTTTCGACGTGCCCGTGGAACCGCTACGGCGGGCGGCGCACTACACCGGCGAGCCGGGATGCATCGCCGAGGCGCGGTCCTTCGCCGCGTTCTTCCTCGATCAGCTCAGAACCGAGTGGTGCGCCGAGATCGACGAGCGGGCCGAGGGAGCCCTGCTCCTGGTGGTGAGCGAACTGGTCACCAACGCGGACCGGCACAGCGACGGGCCGTACATCCTGGACCTGGAGGGCACGGACGCCGCGGTGACGGTGTGCGTCTACGACAGCAGCGCCGCGCTGCCCCGGCGCTTCCCCCGGGATCCAGAGCGCGTGGGCCGGCACGGGCTGGAGATAGTGCACGCGCTGGCGACGGAGGTCGCCGTGGAACGCGTGCCGGTCGGCAAGCGCGTCCGCGTCGTGGTGGGCCTGGACTGCGAGTGACCGCCTTCACCCGCTGGTGAGGTCAGGCGCAGCCCAGCTCGCCCAGCATGCCCCGGCGCAGCCGCGTGATGATCCGCTTGATCAGCCGGGACACATGCATCTGGGAGCAGCCCAGCCGGGCGCCGATCTCCGCCTGCGTGGCCTCCTCCACGAACCGCATGTGGATGATCTGCCGGTCCCGTTCGCTGAGTTCGGCCATGAGCGGGGCGAGCGACTGACAGTCCTCGACGAGCCGCAGTCCGTCCTCCTCGACGCCGATGAAGTCGGCGAGCACCGCCTCCCCGTCCTCGGGGCCGTCGCCGGTGAGGGCGGCGTCCAGCGACGCGGAGTTGTAGCCGTTCGAGGCGACCTGGGCCTCGACGACCTCGTCCTCGTCGATGTTCATGAGCGTGGCGAGTTCGGCGACAGTGGGTTCCCGGTCGAGCCGGCCGGCGAGTTCGTCGCGTGCCTTGGCCAGGTCGACGCGCAGTTCCTGCAGCCTGCGCGGCACGTGCACGGCCCAGGTGGTGTCCCGGAAGAACCGCTTGATCTCACCGACGATGTACGGCAGCGCGAACGAGGTGAACTCCACCTCGCGGCTGAGTTCGAACCGGTCGATGGCCTTGATCAGGCCGATCATCCCGGTCTGGACGATGTCCTCCATGTCGTCCCCGCGGCCCCGGAACCGGCCGGCCGCGAACCGCACGAGGGACATGTTCATCTCGATGAGCGTGTTGCGCGCGTACTGGTGGGCGTGAGTGCCCTCGTCGAGTTCCGACAGGCGCTGGAAGAACTCGCGGGACAACTCCCGCGCGTCCCGCGGAGCCACGGTCCGCGGGTTCTCGATGTCCGGCAGTGGTCCGATCCCCGTGCTGGTCCCGGCGGTCTGTGCGACCTCTGCCTCCGACCGCATCACGGCGGTGTCCATGTCGTCCTCTCCCACGCGGGTCACCTACGACTCCGGCTCGGTTCTCCACAAGCGAGTACCCCGGTCCGCACGCCGCATGCCCATCAGGCTGCCGGGCGACGGAAATTGGGTGGTGTGGGACAGGTGGGTTCAGCGGCGGGCGGCGAGGAACGGGCCAACAGCCCCTGCGATTCCACCCAGGGCGGAATGCTGATCCCTTCCTCTGGAGTCGAGGGAATCTAGTCTGGGGAGGTGAGCAACCAAGCGCCGAACCAAGCCCGCGTGATCCCTCTGCGCCCGCCGACCCAGCGCCCAGCGGCCCAACGCCCGCAGCTCGAGCGCCCGTCGGCCGAGCGTCCGCAGTCCCAGCGCCCGCCGGTGACACACCCGGAGACCGGCGCACGCCCAGCGTCCGCCCGCCCCCTCGCGCCCGTCGCCCCCAAGGAACCCAAGGAACCCCTCTGGCGGGACCTGGTCGGCGACGTGCTGCGGCGCGAGCGGCTCGCGCAGGAGCGGACGCTCAAGGACGTGGCCGACGCCGCTCGTATCTCCATGCCGTATCTGTCGGAGGTGGAGCGCGGCCGCAAGGAGGCCTCGTCGGAGGTCCTCGCGGCCGCCGCCCACGCCCTCGGCCTGGGCCTCGGTGATCTGCTCTCGCTGGCGCAGAGTGAGCTCACTCGGAGCCGGACCACGGGCATGTCGCCGTACAACGGCCTCTGCCTGGCCGCCTGACGGGACCGGCGCCTCAGACTCCCACCAGGCGCCGGCTCACCACCTCGTCGGCCAGCCCGTACGCCACCGCCTCCTCGGCCGTGAACACCTTGTCGCGGTCCATGTCCGCGCGCAGCGTCGCGATGTCGTGGTGCGTGTGCCGGGCCAGCACCTCCTCCACCTGGGAACGGATCCGGACCATCTCCTTGGCCTGGAGCGCGAGATCGGAGATCGCGCCCCGGCTGCCGCCGCTGGCCGGCTGACCGAGCAGCACGCGCGCGTGCTCCAGCACGAACCGTCGACCGGGATCCCCTCCGGCCAGCAGTACGGCCGCCGTAGAGGCCGCCTGGCCCACGCAGAACGTCGAGACCGGCGCCTGCACGTAGGTCATCGTGTCGTAGATCGCCATCAGCGAAGTGAACGAGCCGCCGGGCGAGTTGATGTAGATCGCGATCTCGTTCTCCGGCGCCGACGACTCCAGATGGAGCAGCTGCGCGATGACGACGTTGGCCACGCCGTCGTCGATCTCGGTGCCGAGGAAGATGATCCGCTCCGACAGCAGACGGCTGAAGACGTCGGAGGATCGCTCGCCGTGCGCGGTCCGCTCGACGACGTACGGAATCGTGTAGTTCCCCATGTCACAGCCCCATCCGTCGCTTCGAGGCGGCCGGGCGGACGTCGGCCAGCGACTCCAGGACCCGGTCCACCATGCCGTACTCCATCGCCTCCTCGGCCGTGAACCAGCGGTCGCGGTCGCCGTCCCGGGCGATCGTCTCCGGCGTCTGGCCCGTGTTCTCGGCGAGCAGCCGCTCCATGGTCCGCTTGCTGTGGTCCAGGTTCTCCGCCTGGATCTCGATGTCGGCGGTGGTGCCGCCGATGCCCGCCGACCCCTGGTGCATCATGATCCGCGCGTTCGGCAGGGCGTACCGCTTGCCGGGCGTGCCCGCGCAGAGCAGGAACTGGCCCATGCTCGCCGCGAAACCCATCGCCAGCGTCGACACATCGTTCGGGATCAGCCGCATCGTGTCGTAGATGGCGAGGCCCGCGTACACCGAGCCGCCCGGACTGTTGATGTACAGGCTGATGTCCATGCGCGGGTCCTCGGCGGACAGGATCAGCAGCTGCGAGCAGATCCGGTTGGCGGAGACCTCGTCGACCTGAGTGCCCAGCAACACGATCCGCTGACCGAGCAGTTGGGCGGCGAGGTGGTCGTCGAGCCGGGTCGGAGGGGTGTCGCCCTCCTCCGCCCGTGGCATGAGGTCCGGCCCCCGGCCGGCGATGAGTGGAGACATCGGCGCGCTCCTAGTCGAGATGTCGAGATGTCGATGGGTCGAGTCGCAGTGGCCTGCGCTCTCCACTCTCGGCCGGGAACCGCCCTCACCGGGGATTTCTCTGCCCGCGGCAGATTCGCCGTGGGCAGAGCCTGCTCGCGTACGGTCAGCCGTCGCCCTTCTCGCGCAGCTGCCGGAAGAACGCCCGCACGTCCTCGACCAGCAGATCCGGCTCCTCCATCGCGGCGAAGTGCCCACCGCGGTCCAGCTCCGTCCACCGCACGATGTTCTCCGTGCGGTCCGCCTTGTGCCGCAGCGGGATCTGCAGTTCGGCGGGGAAGAGGGCGAGCGCGGTCGGCGCGGTCGACGGCTGCCTGGGCGCTCCGGCCCGGTCGGCCGGGGCGTGCGCGCGCTCGTAGTAGATCCGGGCGGACGAACCGGCGGTCCCGGTCAGCCAGTACAGCATCACGTTGGTCAGCAGCCGGTCCCGGTCGACGGCCTCCTCGGGCAGCTCCGCCGAGTCCGTCCACTCCTGGAACTTCTCGACGATCCAGGCGAGTTGACCGGCGGGGGAATCCGTGAGCCCGTATGCCAGGGTCTGCGGCTTGGTGGACTGCAGGATGGCGTACCCCGTGCCCTCGCGCGACCAGGCGCTCCAGCCGCGCCAGGAGGCGAGCGTGCGCTCCCGCTCCTCGGGGCTCAGCGCGTCGAGCTCCTCGGCCGTCGGTTCATGGGTCGCCTGTGCGCCCGGCAGCAGATTGAGGTGCACGCCGATCAACCGGTCCGGGTAGGCGCGGCCCAGCTCGCGGGAGATGGCCGACCCCCAGTCACCGCCCTGCGCACCGAACCGCTCGTAGCCGAGTCGCGTCATCAGCTCGGCCCACGCGTCGGCGATCCGCCCCGCCTCCCAGCCGGTGTCCGGCGTGGGCCCGGACAGCCCGAACCCCGGAATGCTCGGTACGACGACATGGAACGCGTCGGCCGGATCGCCCCCGTGTGCGGCCGGATCGGTCAACGGCCCTACGACGTCCAGGAATTCGACGATCGAGCCGGGCCAGCCGTGCGTGATGATCAGCGGCGTGGCGTCCGGTTGAGGGGAGCGGATATGCGCGAAGTGCACGTTCGCGCCGTCGATCGTGGTCGTGAACTGGGGCCACTCGTTGAGCTGCGCCTCGGCCGCACGCCAGTCGTACTCGTGCCGCCAGTACCGGGCGAGCTCCTGGAGATAGTCGCGCGGGACGCCGTACGACCAGCCCACCCCCGGAAGCATGTCCGGCCACCGGGTGTGGTCGAGCCGGTAGTGGAGATCGTCGAGGTCGCTCTGGGATACGTCGATACGGAAGGGACGGATGCCGTCGGCGGGCGTCGATGTCATGCTCGCGATGCTATGCCGGGACGGTGTAGCGGCCACGTGGATTAATCGGCCGCCCGACCGATGAGTTCCGGGGGGAGGATCGGTCGATACAGGTGACCGCGTTCCATGCCCCAGGAGGTACTGATGGCCACCGACGGATTCACCACGTGTCTCTGGTTCGAGGACCAGGCCGAGGAAGCCGCCCACTACTACGTGTCGATCTTCAAGAACTCCAGCGTCGGCAAGGTCGCCCGCTACACCGAGGGCGCCATGCAGTCCCCCGGATCCGTGATGACCGTCGAGTTCACGGCCAACGGCCAGCGGTTCCTGGCCCTCAACGGCGGTCCGCAGTTCAAGTTCACCGAGGCGATCTCCTTCATGATCGCCTGCGCGGACCAGGAAGAGGTCGACTTCTACTGGAACAAGTTCCTCGAGGGCGGTGGCGAGCCGGGCCCCTGCGGCTGGCTCAAGGACAAGTACGGCCTGTCCTGGCAGGTCATCCCCGACCGCCTCGTCGAGCTGACCACCGACCCGGACGTGGAGAAGGCCACCCGCGCGATGGGCGCCATGATGAAGATGGGCAAGATCGACATCGCCGCGCTGGAGAAGGCGGCGGCGGGGGAGTAGGGCACACGGCGCGGTGACCGGTCGCCGGGCACCCGGCGGCCGGTCCGCCCGTTACCCGGCCTCGGCCAGGATCTCCTTGATCACATGCCGTGAGTTCGCCGCCAGGGGCGGATTCGTCTCCCAGTAGAACGGCAGCTGGATCAGCGAGATCGACAGCGCCCAGCCCCGGCCCCGCGCCCACTCGGCGTCGTCGACACCGAGAGCGTGACGGAGGACGGGGCGGGCCGACGCGGGCAGGAGATTCCAGGCCACGATCAGATCCACAGCCGGGTCGCCGACGCCCAGTGTCCCGAAGTCGATCACGGCGCTCAGCTGTCCGTCGGCCACCAGCACGTTTCCGGGTGCCAGGTCCCCGTGCGCCCAGACGGGCGGCCCGACGTGCTCCGGGACCCGCAGGGCCGCCTCCCACAACGCCGTCACCGCCTCCGTGTCCACGGCGTCCGTCAGCTGGGCGATCGCCTCACGCGTCGGCTCGTCCCGGGCCGCCAGCGGAATCCCCCGGTAGCCGACCGGCGCGCCCGTGGGATCCACGCGGCGCAGCGCACCGATGAACGCCGCCAGCTCCCGGGCCAGCGTCTGGGGATCGTCGAGCGCGTCGACGGCCGGATTACGCCCGTCCAGCCACCGGAACACCGACCACACCCACGGGAACCCGTCGCCCGCCACACCCCGCCCGACCGGCTCGGGCACCGCGGCCGGCAGCAGCGGCCCCAGCCGGGGCAGCCAGCGCTGCTCGTGCTCGACGTCCGCGACGGCACCGGGATGCCGGGGGAGCCGTACCACCAGGTCATGGCCGAGCCGGAACATCGCGTTCTCGGTGCCGGAGGACTCCAGCCGCACCACGGGCAGCCCCGCCCACTCGGGGAACTGCCGGGCGATCAGCCGGCTCACCAGCGCGGCGTCGATGTCCACTTCGTCCGGACGCATCTTCTGGGCACACATGGGCGCCATCTCAGTGGTCAACGGCCCCTGCTGTCCAACGATTTCGGCGCGCGGCCCACTCCCGGCCTCATCGTGCCCAGGTAACCACTGCGTTTCGCCCGTTAATTTCCGCGCTCAAGGGGTTGGCGGGAAACCGACCCCTCGTTATCGTTCACGCACTTCACTCAATCGTTCCGCTGAACGAATGCTGAACGCATAGCGAGAGGGACGGTCGGTACATGTCCGACATCCACCATCCGGGACGGCGGTCGGTCCTTGCCGCGGGCGTGGCCTCGGCGGCGTCTCTCGGTGCGTCCTGGCTGCTGACCGGCTGCACGGGGGCCGCGTCCACCCCCGCCGTGCCGGCCGCCGCGGCGAAGGGCACCCCGGACCGCGGCGGCACCCTGCGCATCGCCAGGCCGCCCGCCTCCGACGCCGAGACGCTGGACCCGGCGAGCGCTCTGTCGGCGTACGAATACCTGGGCGCCCTCTACAACCGGCTGGTCCGCATGGACGCCAAGGGCCAACTCGCCCCCGACCTCGCGCAGTCCTGGGAGCCCGACAGCAAGGCGCGCACCTGGACCTTCCGCCTCCGCAAGGGCGTCACCTTCCACAACGGCCGCGCCTTCACCTCCGCCGACGCGGCCTACACGCTCCGCCACATCCTCGACGAGGCGACCGCGTCCCCACAGGCGGCGGTACTGGCGCCCCTCATCGACCCGGACCGGCTGCGCACCCCCGACGCCCACACCCTGGTCGTCCCGCTCAAGACCCCGAACGCCGAGTTCCCGAGCCTCCTCACGCACTACAACTGCTACGTCATCCCCGACGGCAGCGCGAAGTCCATCGGCCGCACCGGCACCGGCACCGGCCCCTTCAAGCTGGAGTCATTCGCCCCCGCGGGCCCCGGCCGCGTCACCGCGTACCCGGACCACTGGGCGGGCGCTCCGGTCCTGGACGCCATCGCGTTCTACTCGGTCGCCGACATGTCCGCCCGCTCCAACGCCCTCCTCGCGGGCCAGGTCGACCTGCTCTCCCAGACCAACCTCGACTTCGCGACCGCCCGAGTCGTCGCCGCCTCCGACCGGGCCACCATCGCGCGCGTGCAGAACGCCCAGTGGTACGTCCTGCCGATGCTCACCACGGAGAAACCCTTCACCGACGTCCGCGTCCGGCAGGCGATGAAGCTCGCCTACGACCCCGAGCACGTGGTGAAGGTCGCCCTCCAGGGCGCGGGCACCGCGGGCTGGGACAACCCGGTGCCGCCGAGCGACCCGGCCCATATCGCCGCGCACCCGAAGCACGACCCGGAACAGGCGAAGTACCTGCTCAAGAAGGCGGGCCAGGAGGGGCTGGCCGTGGACCTCTACACCTCCTCCTACGACCCGCTGTTCACGCCGATGGCCCTCGCCTACCAGGACTCGGCCGCACGCGCCGGCATCCGCGTCCGCGTCAAGACGGCTTCGGCGGACTCGTACTACACGCAGATCTGGATGAAGAAGCCGCTGATGGCCACCTACTGGTACACCGGCCGACCCGTCGACCAGCTACTGACGCAGATCTTCCGCAGCGGGTCGAGCTACAACGAAACCGCCTGGTCCGACAAGGACTTCGACGCCCTGCTCGACCGGGCGCGCGCCGAGACGGACGACACGCGGCGTCGTGAACTGTACGGACAGGCGCAGACGATGGTGATCGAGAAGGGCGGGGCGATGACCCCGATGTTCGCCGACCGGCTCGTCGGGATTTCGCGGAAGGTGCGCGGATACGCCGAGTACGGCTTCGAGTTCGACTACCTCGCCATCGGCCTGAAGGGAGCCTGAGCATGCTCTCCTTCCTCGCCCGCCGCATCGCTGCCGCCTTCGGCACGCTGCTCCTCTCCTCCGTGCTGGTCTTCCTCGCCGTGCAGGCCCTGCCCGGCGACGTCGCCACCCAGGTCCTCGGCAAGGACGCCACCCCGGACGCGGTCGCCGCACTCCGCAAACAGCTCGGGCTCGACCAGCCCGCCTGGGAGCGCTACGCCGACTGGATCGCGGGCGCCGTGCACGGCGACTTCGGCACGTCCCTCGTCGCCGGCGGGTCCGTGGGCGGCGAGGTGTCGTCGTACCTCGCCAACTCGGCGCTGATAGCCCTGGTCACCGTCCTCTTCGCGGTCACCGGATCGATCGTCCTCGGCATCCTCGCGGGCCTGTACCGCGACCGCTGGCCCGACCACGTCATATCCACCGTCAGCCTCGTCGGCATGAGCGTCCCCGAATTCGTCGTGGCGACCGTGCTCGTGCTGTGCTTCTCGATCGCGCTGCCCTGGTTCCCGGCGGTCGTCCTCTACGGCCCCGACGCCACTGTCGGCCAACTCCTGCCCGCCGTCTGGCTTCCGGCCCTCGCACTCGCCGTGGTCTTGGCGGCGTACATCATCCGCATGGCCCGCACCTCGGTGATCGACGTGATGGCGAGCGAGTACGTCACCACAGCCCGCCTCAAGGGCCTGTCGACCTGGCGGGTCGTCACCCGGCACGCCCTGCCGAGCGCCCTCCTGCCCACCCTCCATGTGATCGCCCTCAACGTTGCCTGGCTCGCCGGCGGAGTCGCGGTCGTCGAGAACGTCTTCAACTACCCCGGCATCGGCAAGCTGATGCTCTCCTCGGTGCAGAACAGGGACCTGCCCGTCATCCAGGCCATCGCCCTGATCAGCGCCGTCGTCTATGTCGTCTGCAACCTCGCCGCTGACCTCGGCGCCATGGCCCTCAACCCCAAGCTCCGTACGCGCGGGAGGACCCGATGACCACGCTCGCCCCGGCAGCCCCGGTGGCCGCCCGCGCCTGGCGCACCCTGCGCACGTCACGCACCGCCGTCATCGGCCTGTCGATCGTCGCCGTACACATGGTGATCGCCCTGCTGGCCCCGCTCCTCACCTCGTACGACCCCATCGCCAACACCCCGTCCGAGGCACTGCTCGGCCCGAGCCGGGACCACTGGGCGGGCACCGACCAGTACGGCCGTGATGTCCTCGTGCGGGTGCTGTACGGCGGCCGGTACGCGCTCGGCGTGTCCGTCTCCGCCACCGTGCTGACCGTGGCGGTGGGCACGGTGATCGGCTGCGCGGCCGCCCTGCGCGGAGGCTGGTTCGACGACGTGCTCGGACGTGTCCTGGACGCCCTGCTGTCCGTGCCGTCGATCCTCGCGCTACTCGTCGTCGTGACGGCACTCGGAACCGGCCCGGCGGTCATCGTGCTCGCCATCGCCGTCGTGTCCGTCCCTCAGATCGTCCGGGTCGTGCGCGGCGCCGCCCTCGCGGTGGTCCCCGCCGACTATGTGACCGCGGCCCGGGCGCGCGGCGAGAGCACCTGGTCGATTCTGCGCCGGGAGGTGCTGCCGAACATCACGGACGTGGTGTGCGTGGAGTTCGCAATGCGGGCGTCCTGGGTCGTACTGCTGATCTCCTCGCTGTCCTTCCTCGGCTTCGGCGCCGACCCGCCGACCCCCGACTGGGGGCTGATGGTCGCCGAGAACCGCACCGCCATCACCGTCGTCCCGATGGCGAGCCTCGCGCCGATCATCGCCCTGGCCACGCTCGTGGTCGGGCTCAACCTCGTGGCCGACGGCCTGTCCAAGGCGTGGGGCGTGGACCGGATCAGGGAGGGCTTGTGATGACCCCGAACGCTGCGACCACGAACGCTGCGACCCCGATCGTTTCCGTGAACACGCTGTCCGTGGCGTACCGTTCGGGCGGCCGTGAGGTGCCCGTAGTGGACGAGGTGTCCTTCGACGTCGCCGAAGGACGGACACTCGCGCTGGTGGGCGAGTCCGGCAGCGGCAAGTCGACCGTCGCCGCGACGCTGCTGGGGCATCTGCGGCATGGGTCGCGGATCACCGGGGGCTCGGTGCGGTTGGACGGCTCCGACGTGTTCGCGCTGCCCGCACGGGAGTTGCGGCGGCTGCGCGGTCGGACGGTCGCCATGGTCGCCCAGAACGCGGGCCACGCGCTGACCCCCTCGATGCGCATCGGGAAGCAGATCGAGGAGGTGGGCGGCGAGGTCCCGGTCGTCGACCTGCTCGAACAGGTCCGGCTGCCGCGCCCTGCCGAACTGGCCCGCCGCTATCCGCATGAGCTGTCCGGCGGCCAGCAACAGCGCGTCGCCATCGCCATGGCCATCGCGGCCCGCCCGAGGGTGCTGGTCCTCGACGAGCCGACCACCGGCCTCGACGTCGTCACCCAGCGCAGCGTCCTCGACCTGATCGCCGCCCTGCGCGACGAACTCGGCCTGGCGGCCGTGCTGGTGAGCCACGACTTGGGCGTGGTCGCGCACATGGCCGACGAAGTGACCGTGCTGCGGTCGGGGCAGGTCGTGGAGGCGGCGCCCACGCGGACACTGTTCAGGGCGCCCGAACACCCGTACACCCGTCGGCTGTTGGCGAGCGTGCCGCGTCTCGACGACGCCGGGCTCGCTGTCGTCGGAGAGACGGGCGAGCGGCAGGTCAGGCCCAAGGCGGAGGTGCCCGCCGATGCCGTGGTCGCCGTCCGCGCGCAGGACGTCACGATCGACTACGGCACATCACGCGCTGTGGACGGCGTCTCGTTCGACGTCCGGCGCGGTGAAGTCGTCGCGCTCGTCGGTGAGTCCGGCAGCGGCAAGTCGACCCTGGCCTGGACGCTGGCCGGGCTGCGCACGCCGTCCGGCGGCACGATGACCCATGAGGCGGGAGATCTGGCGCCGCCCGCGCGCAAGCGGCCGCTGTCGCTGCGGCGTCGCGTGCAGCTGGTCTTCCAGAACGCG
The DNA here is from genome assembly GCF_052245395.1 of Streptomyces sp. 4N124. Taxonomy (NCBI): domain Bacteria; kingdom Bacillati; phylum Actinomycetota; class Actinomycetes; order Kitasatosporales; family Streptomycetaceae; genus Streptomyces; species Streptomyces sp. 4N124. The sequence goes on along the minus strand of NZ_JBQQBS010000046.1, from coordinate 38,551 downwards.
GACACCTCGCTCAACCCGCGGCGGTCGGTGGGGGACGCGGTCCGGCGGCCGTTGCGGTTCTTCGGCACGGCGGGCGGCCGTGGCGAGGCGGTCGAGGGTGCCCGCCGGCTCATCTCCGACGTACGCCTCGACCCGGCCCTCGCCGACCGGCTGCCCGCGCAGCTCTCCGGCGGGCAGCGGCAGCGCATCGGTATCGCGCGGGCGCTCGCGGGAGAGCCGGACGTGCTGATCGCCGACGAGATCACCACGGCCCTGGACGTCTCCGTGCAGGCCGACGTCCTGCGGCTGCTCGACGACCTGCGCCGGGAACGCGATCTGGCATGTCTGTTCATCAGCCATGACCTGGCCGTCGTACGCGGCATCGCGGACCGCGTGGTCGTGCTGCGCAACGGCGTCGTGGTCGAGGAGGGCCCCACGCAGGCCGTATTCGCCGGCCCCGGGCACCCGTACACCCGCCGGCTGATGGCCGCGGCCCTCGAACCGGACCCCGACGCGCGACCTCTCGTCGGGAACGCCCCCGACTGGGAGGACGCCGCCGCACCGGACGACATCTGGACCGACCTCGCCGACGGCCACCGGGTCCGGCGCTGGCGCTCCACCGCATTCGAAGGAGTTTCGTGAAGTACCGCGAGCAGTTCGACCGCCAGGTGATCCGCGAGGACGTCTGGATCCCCACCCGGGACGGCAGGACCCGGTTGCACGCCCGGATCTGGCGTCCGGCGGATGCGCAGTCCGCCCCCGTCCCCGCGCTGCTCGAGTACCTCCCGTACCGCAAGAGCGACTGGACCGCCCCGCGAGACGCCCAGCGCCACCCCTGGTACGCCGGACACGGCTATGCCTCCGTCCGCGTCGACATCCGTGGTCACGGCGACAGCGAGGGCACGCCCGGCGACGAGTACGACGCGCGGGAACTTGCCGACGGCGTCGATGTCGTCAACTGGCTTGCCGAGCAGCCCTGGTGCACCGGCAAGGTCGGCATGTTCGGCATCTCATGGGGTGGCTTCAACTCCCTTCAGATTGCCGCCCTCGCTCCCGAGCCGCTCAAGGCGATCGTCACCGTCTGCTCCACCGACGATCGCTACGACAACGACGTCCACTACACCGGTGGCGCCGTCCTCGGCATCGACATGCTTGCCTGGGCCGGCACCATTCTCGCCTTCGCCTCCCGCCCACCGGATCCGGCGCAGGTCGGCGTCGACCGCTGGCTGCCGATGTGGCGCGAGCGCCTGGACGCGCTGGAACCCTTTCTGCACACGTGGTTGGAGCATCAGCGGCGCGACGACTACTGGCGGCACGGGAGCGTCTGCGAGGACTACGGCGCCATCGACGCCGCCGTGCTCGCGGTGGGCGGCTGGAACGACCCGTACCGGGATACCGTGCTGCGGCTCGTGGAGCACTTGCCCGCCGACCGGGTACGGGGGCTGATCGGCCCTTGGTCGCACCAGTACCCCGACCGCGGACTCCCGCCCGGTCCGGCGATCGGCTTCCTCCAGGAGACCCTGCGCTGGTGGGACCAGCACCTCAAGGGCACGGACACGGGCGTCATGGGGGAGCCGCTGCTGCGCGCGTGGGTCAACGACCCGGTGCCGCCCGCCACTTCGTACGACGTCATGCCGGGACGCTGGGTGGGCGAGACCGAGTGGCCGTCGCCGCACGTCACGTTCGACGAGCGGGTTCTGGGTACGGGCGCCGAGCCGGTCGTCGTACGGTCTCCGTTCCACACCGGCCTCGACGCCGGCCGCTTCTTCCCGTTCGGCAACGCGAGCGATCTGCCGCCGGACCAGCGTGCGGAGGACGGCCGTTCGGTGTGCTTCGACTCGGAGCCGCTGGCCGGGCGGGTGGAGATCCTCGGGCGGCCGAGGGTGCGGCTCCGGCTGGACAGCGTCACGCCGCGCGCGCATGTCGTCGTCCGCATATGTGACACAGCACCCGACGGCTCGTCCACGCTCGTCACCCGCGGCGTGCTCAACCTGCTCAGCAGACACGGCCGTGACCGGGCTGTCGAGTGGGTGCCGGGGACGTACGAGGACGTCGAGTGCGAGCTCACCGGCATTGGCTACGCCTTCCCGCCGGGCCATCGCATCCGCGTCGCCGTCTCCGACACCTACTGGCCGTGGGTGTGGCCGCACGGGGAACGCGGCGAACTGCATGTCGTACCGGCCGAGAGCGCCGTACTGCTGCCCGTACGAGAGGACGCCCCCGGGCCGCCGATCGTCTTCGAGGAGCCCGAGCAGGCCCCGCCGCTCGACGTCACCTACGACCGGCCCGCCGACCCCGCGCCCGAGCGGCTCGTCACGCACGACGTGGCGAGGGGGGAGTGGACGCTGGAGGTCGATCCGAACTACGGGGGCTCGCGGACGTATCCGGACGGGCTGCGTTACGAGGAGCGCGCACGGGAGACGTACCGCATCCGCGGCGACGATCCGCTGTCCGCGCGGGCGGTGTCGGAGTGGCACATCCGGCTGCGGCGCGAGGACGACTGGGACGCTGAGATCATGGCGCGCACGGAGCTGCGTGCGACGGCCGCGGACTTCATCATGGACAGCCGCATCGAGACCCGGGCGAACGGAGAGACAGTGGCCAAGCGCGTATGGCACCGCACCACCCCGAGGACGTCCGGATGACGCCCGCCAAGCCCACGCAGGCCGCCAAGTCCCCGCGCCGTGCCGTCGCCGCTGCGGACCGTACCCGTCAGCCCACCGAGGTGCGCCGTCGGCTCATCGTCGAGGCTGCCGTCCCGCTGATCGCCGAGCGCGGCTACGCCGCCGTCGGGGTACGGGAAGTGGCCGCCGCGGCCGGCGTCTCCGTCGGCACCGTCACCTACCACTTCGGCAGTGTGCAGGAGATCCTTTCCGAGGCGATGGTGCTGCACATCGAGCGGTACTACGCCGAGTTGAGCGAAGCGGCCGAGCAGGCCTCGAGCGGGGCCGAGGCGCTGCGGCTGCTCGTCGACGCGCTGTTCACCGAGGACACCGACCGGCACTGGCGCATGTGGTTCGAGTACTGGAACGTCGGCGACCAAGGGACGGACGAGGCCTTCGCCCGCGGGCAGGCCGAGCGGTACGAGGCCTGGCACCGGCAGATCCGCGCCCTGGCTGAACGGGGCGTCGCGGACGGCGAGTTCACCGGCTCCGACCTCGACGGCTTCACCGCCCGCTTCGCCGCTCTCGCCGACGGACTCGCCCTGCAACGGCTGCGCCAGGCACCCCCGCTCAGCACCGCGGACGCCCGCCGTCATCTCAACCGGCTCATCGAGACCGAGCTCGTTCGCCGATCACCCGAGTGATCTCCTGGGCGATGCGCAGGATGCCGGGGGAGCGGACCTGGCATGGCTTCGGGGTGGACGTCGTGGGCGCCAGACAGAAGTGCAGATAGTCGTCGCCGAAATGCAGCTCGGTCCGGTCGCCGCTCGGCTGGGTGCAGTAGTCGGGGTGCTCGCGCTCGTACGGCGTGCAGGGCAGGTACTTCGTCCAGGTGTAGCGGGCGCCGTCCGGGCTGACCGTCCTGCCCGCGTCGGCGACGACGTCGCCCGAAGTGGCGGCCCGCTCTTCGTAGATGGCGTTCACGCGCCGGACGCGGTCGGGGGTGATCGGGTCCGGGCCCTGCAACACCCAGACGATCCGCGGGCGCCCGGATCCTGAGGCCGCGGCGATCTGTTCGGTGAGGCGTTCGGCGTCGGCGGCGTACCGCGCGAAGTAGGTGCTGGGGGCCTTGGCGTGCGTGATCCCGTCCATGCACCAGGTGTAGCCCCAGGCGTTGCCCCAGAACTGCAGCACCACGTAGTCCGGGTGCAGGGAGCGCACCAGGGCGGCCGCCTTGTGGGCGTCCGGGACGAGGGAGCGCTTGCCCGTGCCCTCCAGGTAGTCGCAGAGCGTGGTGCCCGAGTACGGGGCGCTGGTGTACTCGGCGTCCAGGTCCTTGCGCAGCTCCTGCCCCAGCACCTTCTGGTTCTCCATCGCGAGGGAGTCCCCGAGGTAGAGCACGGTGGGAGCCTTCCCCGGCGTCGTCGGTGTGGCCGGCGCCTGCTGTCGTGTCGTGCCCCCCGGCGCGGAGGGTGTGGGCGGTGCCTTCTCCGGCTCGGACGCCGGATCCCCGCACGCGCCGAGCAGCAGCCCGGCCAGCAGCACCCCCGCGATCCACGATCTCCGCATACAGCAACTCCCGCCCCGGACACGGAAAAGCGGCTCCCCAGGCAAGCACAGCCCGGCCTGAGGGGGAAGACACATGTCATGGATGCTCGAGCAGGTCCAGCAGATCGGTGAGTGGCAGCGGCTTCGCCAAGTGGGTGTCGAATCCGGCCGTGTGGGACAACGCGTGATCGGTGCCCTGGCTGAAGCCCGACACCGCGATCAGCCGGATCCGCTTGCCGTGCGGCCGGGCCCGCACGCCCCGCGCGACCGTGTAGCCGTCGATGTCGGGCAGGCCAAGGTCGCACAGGACGACGTCGAACAGGTCGGCCTGTGTGGCGGTGAGCGCGTCGGCGCCCGTGTGCACGGTGGTGACGTGGTGGCCCTGTCGTTCCAGCAGGGTGCGATAGGTCGCCGCCAGGTCGGTGTTGTCCTCCACGATCAGGATGGCGAGATGACGCCGGGGCGGCCGGACGGCGGACAGCGGGCGCGGCGGCTGCGGCGCCGTGGTGTCCGCCACCGGCATCAGCGCCGTGAACGTCGCGCCCTTGCCGGGCCCGTCGCTGTGCGCGGAGACGGTGCCGCCGTGCAGTTCCATGACCGTCCGCGCGACCGCGAGCCCCAGCCCCAGGCCCTCCGGGCTGCGGGGGCCGACCGGGGCCGCCCGCATGAACACCCCGAAGAGGTCCTCCGCCTGCCCGGGGTCGAAGCCGATGCCGTCGTCCCGCACGGTCAGCCGGACCTGGCCCTCATCGACCGTGAGCCGCACCTCGGTGTGGCCGCCCGGCGGGGTGTACTTGAGGGCGTTCGACAGCAGGTTCGTCAGAACCTGGGCCAGCCGCAGCCGGTCCCCGTCCACCAGCACCGGCCCCGGTGGCAGGCTGACGTCCAGCGTGCGGTCCTCGTGCCCGAACAGGCCGCGGATGTCGGCGCACGCGCTGTCGACGACGGACCGTAAGTCGGTCCGCTCGCGCACCAGCTCCAGCCGGCCGGTCACCGCCCGGGTGCCGTCCAGCAGGTCGTTGCTCATCCGCACCAGCGTGCCCAGCTGCCGTTCCAGGACCGACAGCGCGGGATGCCCGTCCGGCATGTCCAGCGCCAGCAGTTCGGTGGCGGCGGTGGCGGCTGCCAGCGGGTTGCGCAGCTCGTGCGAGAGCGTGGCGATGAACCGGTCCTTGGCCCGCTGCTCCTCCCGCAACCGCCGCCCCGCCGCGTCCAGTTCGGTATTCGCCTGGCTGAGCTGCTCGTTCACCTCGCGGATCTCCCGGGCCCGCACGAACTCCGTGACGTCCTCGACCCGGTGGATGATGTGCGTCACCTGACCGTCCGCACCGATCACCGGCGTGTTGACGGGACTCCAGTAGCGCTCGGCGAACGTTCCCTCGTCCCCTGTGGGGATGCCGTACCGCTGCAACGCCATGACGTCCGTACGGCCGGTCGCCACCACCGTCTCCAGTGAGCGGCGCAGTTCGGCGACACTGTCGCCCGACGGGGCGTCCGGGAACACCTCGAAGATCGGCCGCCCGACGATCGCCCGCCCGGTGTGGGTGGCCGCCAGGTAGGCGCGGTTGACCTCGACGATCGTGAAGTCGGGGCTGAGGACCAGCAGCGGCGACAGCGTGGCGTCGAAGAGCCTCCGGAAGTCCGGACCGGTCGGCGGCATGGCGGCTCTCAGGGGTCGAGGCGGTAGCCGTAGCCGCGGACGGTGGTGATCCGCGGAGCCGGTGCGGGCAGGCCCGCGAGCTTGCCGCGCAGCCGGTACACGTGCTCGATCACGGTCGCGGACTGCTGCCAGGCGGCACCCCAGACCTGTTCGAGCAACTGCTGCGCCGAGAACACCCGCCCGGGAGCACCGGCCAGCACCTCCAGCAGCGCGTATTCCTTGGGGCGCAGCGTCAGCATCGTGCCGTCGGCGGAGGCCTGGCGGGCACCCGTGTCGACGAGTAAGGACCCGACCTGGAGGACTTCCGGTGTCCCGGGAGGCTGCGAGCGGCGCAGCACGGCCCGGATCCGGGCCACCAGCTCACGCTGCGAGAACGGCTTGACCAAGTAGTCGTCCGCCCCGATCTCCAGCCCCGCCACACGGTCGGCCTCCGCGCCCCGCCCCGTCACCACGATCACCGGAAGACGGCTGGTGGAGCGCACCGCGCGCAGCAGTTCGAGGCCGCTGCCGTCCGGCAGCCCCAGATCCAGTACGGCCAGGTCGACCCGGGCCTCGTACAGCACGGCCTTGCCCGCGCGGGCGTCCATGGCCCAGGTGACGGTGAAGCCCTCGCGCTCGAGATAGGAACGGCACATCAGTGCGAAGTCGGGGTCGTCCTCAATCAGCGCGAGGTGCGGACGCATTCCACATCACCGGCCCATCCACCGCCCGGGCGTTGTGTCGCCGATGAGCGGGCGTTGATGCCCCGACCATGTGGCGAAGGTAGAACAGTAATCGCCCACGGTTCAAGGGGGGAGCCGCCAGGGGGAGGTCCGGCGCGGGCGGTGCGGTGCGGGGATGACGAAGTCGCCGCACGCGCCCGTGCCGGATCTGCTGCGCGTCGTGGGTCTGCCCGTCGCCGTGCTGCACGGCGGCATCCCTCGCGTGACGGCCATGCGCCTACGCTCCTGACCGGACATCCTCGCCGCCGTTTGAGTAGTGGTCGTACGCCGTCACCGCGCCACGTCGTTCACCAGCACCGCCGCCCCGTCGAAGCGGCCGTGCTTGAGGTCGGCCAGCGCCCGATCGGCCGCCGACAGGGGATAGGTGTGCGTCGTGGCGTGGATGTCGTGCAGGGCGGCCAGTGCCAGGAACTCCCGTGCGTCCTCACGGGTGTTGGAGGTGACGCTGCGCAACTCCTTCTCGTAGAACAGCTCGCTCTCGTAGCGCAGGGACGGGATGTCGGTGAGGTGGATCCCGGCGATCGACAGGATGCCGCCGCGGTCGAGGGCGCGCAGCGCGACCGGGACCAGGTCGCCGACCGGTGCGAACAGGATCGCCGCGTCCAGCGGTTCCGGCGGCGCCTCGTGCGCACCGCGCGCCGACGCCACCCCCAGCTCCAGCGCCAGCCGCCGCGCCGCGGCACCCCGGGTCAGCACATGCACGGTGGCGCCCTCGGCCAGAGCCACCTGCGCGCACAGATGGGCGCTGCCGCCGAACCCGTACAGCCCGAGCCGCCCGCCCGGCGGGAGCGACGTCCGCCGCAGAGCGCGGTAGCCGATGATCCCGGCGCACAGCAGGGGCGCCGCCGCCACGTCGTCGAGGCCCTCGGGGAGCCGGTGGGCGAAGGCGGCCGGAACGGTCGTGTACTCCGCGTAACCGCCGTCGGCGTCCCAGCCGGTGTACTCGGAGTGCGGGCACAGGTTCTCCGCCCCGCGCAGGCAGTACGCACAGGTGCCGTCGGTCCGCCGCAGCCAGGCCACCCCCACCCGGTCGCCGACCCCCAACCCGCGCACCCCCGCCCCGACCCCCGCGACGACGCCGACGACCTCATGCCCCGGCGTCACCTCCGGCCGATGCACCGGCAGGTCCCCCTCGGCCACGTGCAGGTCGGTCCGACACACCCCGCACGCGCGCACATGCACCAGCAGCTCGTCGTCCCCCGGCACCGGCACCGGTCTCTGCACGAACCGGAGGGGCCCCTCCTCGACGGGCGCCGGTCGCACCACGGCCCACGCCCGCATCGTCCCGTCCGCCATCCCGCACCCCGTCCGCCCGAAGTCCGCCCCCGTCCCCCTCCAGTCTGGAACGGAGTCACGCATTCGGCGCGCGGTCCGGCCAACGGGTGACTAGCGTGAGAATCCGGACAGCCAACCCACCCGATTCGGACAAGCCAACACACCGAGAGGGCCGCAGTCATGGCGGTACAACCTGAGGGAACCCCCTGTTGGGCCGATGCGATGTTCAGCGACGTCGAGGGGGCGAAGAGCTTCTACGGCGACGTCCTCGGCTGGACGTTCGGCGAGGAGGCGACGGAGTTCGGCAACTACACCCAGGCCTACGTGGACGGCAAGGCGGTCGCCGCCGTCGTACCGCCGATGCCCGGCCAGGAAGACCAGTCCCAGTGGTGTCTCTATTTCGCGTCGCCGGACGTGGCCGCCACCGCGGCCAAGATCCGTGACAACGGCGGCCAGGTGGTGATGGAACCGATGGCGGTGGGCGACTTCGGCAGCATGTGCCTGGCGAGCGACCCCGGCGGCGTCGTGTTCGGCGTGTGGCAGGCGGGCACCCACGAGGGGTTCGAGGCGCCGATGGACCAGCCGGGCGCGTTCTGCTGGGCGGAGATCTTCACCCGTGAACCGGAGAAGTCGGACACGTTCTTCCCCGCCGTCTTCCCGTACACGTCCCAGCAGATGGACGACGACGCGATGGACTTCCGGGTCTACAACGTCGGAGGCAACCCCGCCCTGGGCCGGATGAAGATGACCGAGGACTTCCCGCCCGAGGTGCCGCCGTACATCAACGTCTACTTCGGTGTCGCCGACTGCGACGACGCCGTCGCCAAGGCCACCAAGCTCGGCGCGATCCTGCGGTTCGGGCCGATGGACAGCCCCTTCGGACGGTTCGCGGCGCTCACCGATCCGCAGGGCGCGAACTTCTCGGTGATCGACACCACGACCATCCAGGGTGAGATGCCCAAGCTCACCGACGTCTGACCCACACCACATTCAGGGCCCGGTCCGTCCATGGCATGATCGGCACATGCGTGAACGACTGGTGGCCGCGTGCGACGGGGCTTCGAAGGGAAACCCCGGACCGGCGGGCTGGGCCTGGGTGGTCGCCGACGGGGCCGAGACCCCGAGCCGCTGGGAGGCGGGGCCGCTCGGCAAGGCGACCAACAACGTCGCCGAACTCACCGCTCTGGAACGCCTGTTGGCGGCTGTCGACCCGGACGTGCCGCTGGAGATCCGGATGGACTCGCAGTACGCCATGAAGGCCGTCACCACCTGGCTGCCCGGCTGGAAGCGCAACGGCTGGAAGACCTCGGCCGGCAAGCCCGTCGCCAACCAGGATCTCGTCGTCCGCATCGACGAACTCCTCGACGGACGCAAGGTCGACTTCCGTTACGTCCCCGCTCACCAGGTCGACGGCGACCCGCTCAACGACTTCGCCGACCGAGCCGCGAGCCAGGCCGCGATCGTCCAGGAACCCGCGGGCAGCGACCTCGGCTCACCCGAGCCGCCGCCCTCGCCGGACACCCCGGCCTCCGGAGCCCCGCGCCGCAAGGCCGCCGCCGCGTCCCGGCCGCGCAAGAGCGGGGGCTCCTCCCGCACGATCAAGGCGAAGTTCGCGGGCCGCTGCCTGTGCGGCCGCTCGTACGCCGCCGGGGAGCCCATCGCCAAGAACGCGCAGGGCTGGGGCCATCCGGAGTGCCGTACGGCGGACGCCTGATCAGGCCGGCCGCACGTCCTGCCACGGCTTCGTCGTCTCGTTGAGGTCGATGAAGTCCGGGGCGTCCGGACTCATGACGATTCGCGTACGACGAGCTCAGTGGGGAGCGTGACGCCCCGACGCGGCTCCTCGGGATCGCCGATCTCCTCCAGAAGGATGTGGGCGATCATGCTGCCGATCTCCTCCACGGGCTGGCGCACGGTGCTGAGGGGCGGATTGGTGTGCCGGGCGATGATGGAATCGTCGAATCCGACCACGGCCACGTCGTCGGGGACGCTCCTGCCTTGCCTGCGCAGCTCCGCCAGTGCCCCCGCCGCCATGACGTCGGAGGCGACGAACACGGCGTCGAGCTCGGGGATGTGTTCAAGGAGTGAACGCATCGCCGCCTCGCCGCCCTCCTCGGTGAAGTCGGCCGAGGCCACAAGCCGGTCCGTGGCCTTGTGGCCCGCCTTCTCGAGAGCCTCGCGCCAGCCCTGGAGCCTGCTGCGCGCCACGTCCATGTCGAGCGGTCCGCTGATGGTGGCGACGGTCCGCCGCCCTCGCGCGAGGAGGTGGTCGACGGCCGCCGCGGCCCCGCCCGCGTTGTCGGAGTGCACATGGCTGAGCGACTCGTCGGGGGAACGGCGCCCGGCGAGCACCGTGGGCAGTCCCATGTCTTCCAGCAGCCCCGGCAGCGGGTCGTGTTCGTGCACCGAGACCAGGAGCACCCCGTCGACACGCCGTTCCGCAACCGACTGGGTGAGCTGGTCCCGCTCGGACTGGTCGCGTACGAGCATCAGTTGGAGCTGTGTGCGGGTCTCCGCGAGGGCAGTGCTGACCCCGCGGATGACCGCCGAGAAGTAGGGCTCCGAGCCCAGTCTGCTCTCCGACTCGGGGATCACCAGGGCCACTGAGTTCGTCCTGCTCGTCACGAGCCCCCGGGCAACCGAGTTCGGGACGTAGTTCAGCTCGGCGATGGCGGCGAGCACGGCGGCCCTGGCCTTCTCGCTGACGAGCTCGGAGCCGTTGATGACTCGTGAAACCGTGGTGCGTCCGACACCGGCGCGCGCGGCCACGGTCTTGATGGTCGGGAGCTGTCTGTCCCCCATGACGCCTCCCTCGCTCGGCGCTGCCCGGACGGCTTTCACCTGTGCATTGTGCCAGACCTGAGGAGAGCGCCCGCAGGGTCCGGACGCGGGCTCACGACATCTTTCCGCAACGAAGTGGATTCAACTTCTTGACAGACGCCTTCCGGGGCGGCGAGGCTGCGGGCTCCTGGGTGGGCACGTTCCCATTGCTGTTTGGGAACGTACCCACCGGACAAATCGTGCCTACGGAGCGGTCCGTGGGGCTCGAACTCCGGTGCGTCAGCGCCGCCGCTTGGAGGACGAAATGGACAAGTTCCGAAGGAAGTTGCGTACGAGAGTCGTGGCCGCCGTATCGGCCGCGTCGGCTCTCGGCCTGGTCGTGGGCTGCGGAGGCAGCAGTGACGGGGGGACCGGTGGGGGGAGGGACGGCGACAAGGTCACCATCACCATGGGGCTGTTCGGCGTCATGGGCTTCAAGGAGACCGGGCTGCTCGACAAGTACATGAAGGAGCACCCGAACGTCGTCATCAAGGCGGACGTCGCGGGCGACGAGCAGACCTACTACACCGCCCTGCAGACCCACTTGGCCGCCGGCAGCGGGCTGAAGGACATCCAGGGCATAGAGATTGGTCGGGCCAAGGAACTGTCCGACACCCAGAAGGACAAGTTCGTCGATCTGGCCGGTGTGGCCGGGACGGACCACTTCCTGCCGTGGAAGCAGAGCCAGGTCACCGCCTCGGACAAGAAGGTCATCGGCCTCGGCACCGATATCGGCCCGATGGCGGTCTGCTACCGCAAGGACCTCTTCGAGCAGGCCGGCCTGCCCACCGACCGCGACGAGGTCGCCAAGCTGTGGGAGGGCGACTGGTCGAAGTACGTCGAGGCGGGCAAGCGGTTCAAGCAGAACTCGAAGGACGACAAGGTCGCCTTCATGGACAGCTCCAGCGGGCTGTTCAACGCCATGATCTACGGCGACTCCCAGCAGTTCTACGACAAGAAGGGTGAGCTGATCTACGCCACCAACCCTGTCGTGAAGGACGCGTGGAAGCTGGCCTCCGAGGCGGCCACGTCCGATCTGACCGCCAAGCTCCGCCAGTTCCAGCCCGGTTGGGACCCCGGTCTGGCCAACAGCACCTTCGCCAGCACCGTGTGCCCGGCGTGGATGCTCGCGCACATCAGCGAGAAGGCGGGCCCGAAGAACAAGGGCAAGTGGGACGTCGCGAAGGCGCCCAAGGGCGCCAACTGGGGCGGATCGTTCCTCGGCGTGATGGAGAAGAGCCCGGTCAAGAAGGAGGCGCAGGACCTCGTCGCCTGGCTCACCGCCCCCGAGCAGCAGGCCTTCCTCTTCAAGGAGATCGGCAACTTCCCCTCGTCGCAGACCGCGTTGAAGATGCCCGAAGTGGTCGACGCCAAGTCCGACTACTTCGCCGGCGCGCCCATCGGGAAGATCTTCGGCGCCGCGGCCCAGGAGATCCCCGACGAGCAGGTGCTCGGCCGCAAGGACGGCACCATCAAGGACATCTTCTCGCAGGGTCTGACCTTGATCGAAGCGCAGAACAAGAGCCCGAACGAGGCGTGGAAGACCACGGACGAGCGCATCGAGAAGGCCGCGGGCTGACCTGAGCGGTCCGCTTGAAGTGCCGCGATATGCCGTCGATCGTCTGCGGCGCCGTCGTGGCTGGTCGCGCCCGCGCGGCGGAGCCGCAAATCGACACAGCCCCGCCCCCTTCGCGGCGCTGCCGACCCGCAGTGGACTTCGCCCGACCTGCTTAGAGCCCCGTTGCCCATCTCCGCAGCAGCCCGGCGCCCCACGCATGGCCCATGTGGGCCGCCGGGTCCCTGCTCGCCTCCCTCAACCTCCAGGAAGGACGCCTTCCGGTGGCCATCTCCACCTCGACACCACCAGACGGTGCGCCCGGCATCGGCGCCGAGCGTCAGCGGCGCCGTACGCTGCTGCACCGTCTCGACGTCCGGGGCGCGCCGTACGCCTTCGTCGCCCCGTTCTTCGTCGTCTTCGCCGCCTTCAGCTTCTACCCGCTCATCTACACCTCGTGGATCTCCCTGCACCGCGTCGAACTGTCGACCCTGAACCTCATGGAGTGGGTCGGCTTCGACAACTACACGGCGCTCTGGGACGACGAGCGCTTCTGGAACGCGCTGCTCAACACCTTCACCATCGGCGTCCTGTCGACCGTGCCGCAGCTGTTGATGGCGCTCGGCCTTGCGCATCTGCTCAACTACCGGCTGCGCGGCTCTACGTTCTTCCGCGTCGCCGCCCTGACGCCGTACGCCACGTCGGTCGGTGCCGCGGCCCTCGTGTTCACGATGCTCTTCGAACGCGACTTCGGCATGATCAACTGGATGCTGAGCCTGGTCGGTGTCGACAACATCGACTGGGAGAACAACAAGTGGGCCGCGCAGACGGCGATTTCCTCGATCGTCATCTGGCGCTGGACCGGCTACAACGCCCTGCTCTACCTCGCCGCCATGCAGGCGATCCCGCGCGACCGCTACGAAGCCGCCGCCATCGACGGCGCTTCGCGGTGGCAGCAGTTCCTGAAGGTCACCGTCCCTGGTATCCGTTCCACCATCGTGTTCACCATCGTCCTGTCCACGATCGGCGCCACCCAGCTCTTCGGTGAGCCCCTGATCTTCGGCCAGGGCCCGAACGGCATCACCGGGGGAGCGGACAACCAGTACCAGACGCTGGGTCTGCTGCTGTACGAGGAGGGCTGGAAGAACTACCAGATGGGGCGGGCCGCCACGGTCGCCTGGGCGATGTTCCTGCTGCTCATCGTCGTGTTCGTCGTCCAGCAAGTCGTCAAGCGCGTCATGGCGCGCAAGGCCTGACCGGGAGGTTTCCATGACCACAGACAGCATCCCGGTACAGACGGCGGAGGCGCGCCCCGGGGTCGCGAAGAAGGCCCGGAAGGACACTCCGTCCGGCGGACGGCGCCGCCAACTCTTCCGGCACCCGGGTGCCGGACGTCAGCACCACGCGGGTCCCGTCGCCTACATCCTGCTGGGGATCGCGGCCCTGTTCTCCCTGTTCCCGCTCTACTGGACGATGGTGGCGGCGTCGACCGACAACACGCGCGTCACCCAGACGCCCCCGCCGTTCCTGCCAGGACCCAACCTCCTGGAGAACCTCGGCAAGGCCTGGCAGGACGCCGCGCTGGGCAAGGCCATGCTCAACAGCCTGATCGTGGCTGGGGTGATCGCCCTGTCGACGGTGCTGTTCGCCACGCTCGCCGGCTTCGCGTTCGCCAAACTCCGCTTCAAGGGCCGCAACATCCTGCTGATGCTCGTGATCGGCACGATGATGGTGCCGCCTCAACTCGGCGTCGTACCGCTGTTCATGATGATGACCGAGCTGGGCTGGGGCCAGAAGCTGCCCGCCGTCATCTTCCCCACGCTCGTCAGCGCCGTCGGCGTGTTCTTCATGCGGCAGTACCTGTCCGAGGCACTGCCCGACGAACTCGTCGAGGCCGGGCGGGTGGACGGTGCGCACTCCCTGCGCATCTTCTGGAGCATCGTGCTGCCGATCGCCCGGCCTCCCATGGCCGTACTGTTCATGATCACGTTCGTGCACGCCTGGAACGACTTCTTCTGGCCGTTCATCGTGCTCGACATGACCAATCCGACGGTGCCCGTCGCCCTCACCCAGCTCAGCGCGGGATACGTGCGCGACCAGTCGCTGATCATGGCGGGCGCACTGCTCGGCACGCTGCCCCTGCTCGCCCTGTTCATCGTCTTCGGCCGGCAGATCGTCGGCGGAATCATGCAGGGAGCGGTCAAGGGATGACCGCCCCGCCGTCCCCCCGCTGCCGTGGCCCTTCGACGCCCGCCACCCCACTTCGCCGCTTCCGCCCCGCAGTACATCTGGAAGGACCCACGTGACCACCGCAACCCGTCGTGTCGCGCCCGCCCCGGAGAACACCACCGCCATCAGGTTCCCGCAGGGATTCACCTGGGGCACGGCGACCGCCGCCTACCAGATCGAGGGTGCCGCCTCCACGGACGGACGCACTCCTTCGATCTGGGACACCTACTCGCACACGCCCGGCAGGGTCCGCAACGGCGACACCGGTGACGTCGCCACCGACCACTACCACCGCTGGCGCGAAGACGTCGAGATCATGGCCGACCTCGGCGTGAGCGCCTACCGGTTCTCCCTGTCGTGGCCGCGCGTGCAGCCGACCGGCCGCGGCCCGGCCGTCGAAAAGGGTCTCGACTTCTATCGCGCCCTGACCGACGCACTGCTGGAAAAGGGCATCGAGCCGGTCGTCACGCTGTACCACTGGGACCTGCCGCAGGAGCTGGAGGACGCCGGCGGCTGGCCGGTGCGGGCCACCGCCGACCGGTTCGCCGACTACGCGACGCTGGCAGCCCGTGCGCTGGGGGACCGGGTGAAGACCTGGACCACCCTCAACGAGCCCTGGTGCAGCGCCTTCCTCGGATACGGCTCGGGCGTCCACGCGCCCGGACGCACCGACCCGGTCGCGGCCCTGCGCGCGGCGCACCACCTCAACCTCGCCCACGGCAAGGCCGTTCAGGCACTGCGCGCCGAACTGCCCGCCCGCGCACAGGCGTCCATCACCCTCAATATCCATCACGTCCGCGCGCTGACCGACGCAGCGGAGGACCTGGACGCGGCCCGGCGGATCGACGCACTGGCCAACCGCGTCTTCACCGGCCCTCTGCTGGAAGGCCAGTACCCGCAGGATCTCATCCAGGACACGGAGAACCTGACCGACTGGTCCTTCGTACGGGACGGTGACACCGCCACGATCCACCAGCCGCTGGACTTCCTGGGCGTCAACTACTACACGCCCACGCTCGTCTCCGCCGCCACCGGCGAGGCCAGCCACGGCTCCGACGGCCACGGGGCGAGCGAGCACAGCCCCTGGCCGGGCGCCGACAACGTCGCCTTCCACCGGCCGCCGGGCAGCACCACCGCGATGGGCTGGGCGGTCGACCCCAGCGGGCTGTACGACCTGCTGATGAGACTCAAGGCGGACTTCCCCGCGATGCCTCTGATGATCACCGAGAACGGGGCCGCGTTCGACGACTACGTGAACCCGGCGGGCGAGGTGGCCGACCCCGAGCGCATCGCCTACCTCCACGGCCACCTGTCGGCCGTGCACCGGGCGATCGTGGCCGGCGTCGACGTCCGGGGCTACTTCCTGTGGTCCCTGCTGGACAACTTCGAGTGGGGCTACGGCTACAGCAAGCGCTTCGGTGCCGTCTACGTCGACTACCCGACCGGCAAGCGCATCCCCAAGGCCAGCGCGCGGTGGTACTCCGACGTGGCTCGCACGGGCGCCCTGCCGGAGGACTGACAGACGACCACCCCGTTACGGTGCGCGGGACGCACGCCGTCCCGCGCACCGTAACGGGGTGGGGACAAGCCGCCCCGTTCCGCGGGCGCGGATCACGGATGACAGACTGACGCCATGGACGAGCGCGTATTGGGTAGGTCGGGTCAGCAGGCATCCGTCGTAGGTCTCGGCACATGGCAGCTGGGTGCCGACTGGGGAGACGTCGACGACAAGGAAGCCCTGGCGGTGCTGGAGGCGGCGGCCGAGACGGGGGTGACCTTCTTCGACACCGCCGACGTGTACGGCGACGGACGCAGCGAGCAGACCATCGCCACGTTCCTGCGCGGGCGCCCCGATCTGCATGTCCTGGTCGCGACCAAGATGGGCCGCCGTGTCGACCAGATCCCGGAGAACTACGTCCTGGACAACTTCCGCGCCTGGAACGACCGTTCCCGTCGCAACCTCGGCGTCGACCGCCTGGACCTGGTGCAGCTGCACTGCCCGCCGACGCCCGTCTACTCCACCGACGAGGTCTTCGACGCCCTGGACACGCTGGTCGCGGAGGAGCGCATCGCCGCGTACGGCGTCAGCGTGGAGACCTGCGCCGAGGCGCTGACCGCCATCGCCCGCCCGAATGTGGCGAGCGTGCAGATCATCCTCAACCCGTTCCGCATGAAGCCGCTGGCCGAGGTGCTGCCGGCGGCGCGGGAGGCCGGCGTCGGCATCATCGCCCGGGTTCCGCTGGCCTCGGGGCTGCTCTCCGGCAAGTACACCAAGGACACCGTCTTCGCCGAGAACGACCACCGCACCTTCAACCGGCACGGAGAGTCCTTCGACCAGGGTGAGACGTTCTCCGGCGTCGACTTCGCGACGGGCGTGGAGGCCGCGGCCGAGTTCTCGGCGCTGGCCCCGGAGGGGTGCACGCCGGCCCAGCTGGCGCTGCGCTGGATCATCCAGCAGCCCGGCGTGACCACGGTCATCCCCGGCGCCCGCTCGCCCGAGCAGGCCCGCGCCAACGCGGCCGCCGCCAAGCTGCCGGAGCTGTCCGACGAGACGCTCACCGCGATCCGGGACCTCTACGACCGCCGGATCAAGGACCAGGTGGAGAGCCGCTGGTAGCCGGGGCCTGCCGCCCTGACCGATCGAACCGCGCGAATCTGGGCACTCGGGGTCCGAGACAGATACGGGTTCGATCGATCAGGGAGGAACCTTGTCGGTCACGAGAAAGAGTGCGGACACCGAGGACTGGGGTCGCAACGAGACCCCGGAGGAGCGGGCCGACCGCAAGTGGGGCGAGCTGATCCAGGAGATCCGGGTCGCACAGACCGGGGTGCAGATCCTGTTCGGCTTTCTGCTCACGGTCGTGTTCGCGCCCAGGTTCGTGGATCTGGACACCACGGACCAGAACATCTACATCGTCACCGTCGTCCTCGGTGCCGCCGCCACCGGGGCGCTGATCGGCCCGGTGACCCTGCACCGGCTCGTGGCCGGCCGGCGCATCAAACCGCAGGCCGTGGAGTGGGCCTCCCGGCTGACCCTCACCGGCCTCCTGCTGCTGCTGGCCACGATGACCGCCGCGGTCCTGCTGATCCTCAGGGTCGCTTCGGGCCACGACGACTATGTGCCGTGGCTCGTCGGCGGAATCGTGGCCTGGTATCTCCTGTGCTGGTTCGGTGCGCCGTGGTGGGCACGGCACCGTCACACGTCACGCTGAGGCCGCGCCCGTCGCCCTGTGTGATCGCAGACGTGATCAGGAAGCGTCTCCACGGGCCCCGCGCAGCGCCACGATGCATGTGCTGATCGCCTGCTGAAGCTCCTCCAGCTGCTGGACCATGTCGTCCTCGTAGAAGTCCTGGGCGTCGTCGAAGGTCAGCTCCTCGAACACCTTCGTCGCCCGCTGAAGACTGCTGTAGAACTTCGTCCGCCGCTCCTGCACGCGCAGTTCGGGGTCGGCCTCCACGGTCTCGGCGACGAGGGACTTCATGGTGTCGTAGGCCTCGCCGGCCCACTCGCCGGGGTCCTCCGCCTCGTCCAGCTCGTCGATGAGGGACAGATGCCGCTCTGCCTCCTGGCGTACGTCGACCGGCGCGTCGACGGTCTGCCCGGCGGGGGTCTTGATCTGGCCCGACTCGGCGATCTGGCGGACGTATCCGATCCGGTCGGCAGACCTGCTCTCGGCGGCGACGGCCTTCTTCAGGTCGTCGGTGCGCACGATGTCACGGGCCAACTCGGCCTGGAGCTCCGGGTCTTCACGGACGCGGTCCAGGAGTGCCTGGCGGGCCGCCTGCGCGGTGGAAGGGTCCGCGAGGATCGCGGCGCGCAGCGCGGTGGGGTTCTCGGCGACTTCGAGGGCCTTGGTCGGCCGGATGCCCTCGGCCTCGGCCGCCTCGGCGATGGCGGTACCGCGCTCCGAGGCGGCGCTGTTGCGCGAGACGTAGTAGCTGAGCCATACGTCCGCGTCGGGCAGCTCGACCTCCTGGCCGGGCGCCAGCTCCTCGAAGTGCGGGACGAGACCGTCGTCGGCGGCCCGGTCCCAGGCCTTGTAGTAGCGCATGACGCGGTCGGCGGAGCAGCCGGCGAGCTCGGCGAACTCCTTCGCGGAGACCTTCGGCGTCTCGTCCGCGCCCTGACCGCCGGGCCGTACGCTGCGCGCCACCATCAGGCCGAAGGCCCAGCCTCCGGTCCGCGCATAGACCCCGAACTCGCGGGCGTCCCGCGCCACGAGATCGGACAGGGGCGCGGGGGACGTCTCGGACGGGACGGTCGCCAGGGTCACGGGTGACTCTCCTGAAAGGTGTTGCCGGGGCTGGAACAGGTGCGACAGGAAGCCTATCGGGGCTCATGACGAGGCTTTTCCCGGCCTCGGCCCCGTGCGTTTCGTCTCCCGTTCGTCGGCTCGCTCCTCGATTGTTCGTCGGCCCACCCCTCGATCACGGCGGCCTGCCGGGAGAGGATGCGGGCATGAGTGTTCGCCCGCTGCCTCAGAGCACCCCCGCCGCCCAGGGCGTCGACGCGTCCGGCATCCACGCCTTCCTCGACGCCCTCGACGCCGCCCCGGACATCGAGCCGCACAGCCTGATGATCATGCGGCACGGCCACCTCGTGGCGTCCGGTTGGTGGGCGCCGTACACCGAAGACCGCCCGCATCTCCTCTACTCACTCAGCAAGAGCTTCACGGCAGCCGCCGCCGCGCTCGCCACCGACGAGGGGCTGCTCGACTTCGACGCCCCGGTGATCTCGTACTTCCCGGAGTTCGAGGCCGACATCACCGATCCGCGCAGCCGCGCCATGCTCGTACGGCACGTGGCGTCCATGGCGAGCGGCCATGGGGCCGACACCCTGTACCCCGCTCTCGCCCTCGACCACCAGAACCTGGTGCGCGGCTTCCTGCTGCTGCCGCCGGACGGTGATCCGGGGACCGTGTTCGCGTACAACCAGCCCACGACGTACACGCTCGGCGCGATCGTGCGGCGCGTCAGCGGTCAGTCGCTGACGGACTATCTGCGGCCGCGGCTGTTCGATCCGCTCGGCATCGGCGAGACGGCGTGGCTGCGTGACGGGTCGGGCGGCGAGCTGGGCTTCAGCGGACTGCACGCCACCACCGACGCCGTCGCCCGGCTGGGCCAGCTGTATCTGCAGCGCGGCGTGTGGGAGGGCGAGCGGCTGCTGACCGAGGAGTGGGTGGCCGAGGCCACGCGGGCGCAGATCTCCAACGCCGGGGTGGAGATGACCGGGACCGACTGGCAGCAGGGCTACGGCTTCCAGTTCTGGATGTCCCGGCACGGCTACCGCGGCGACGGGGCGTTCGGCCAGTTCTGCCTGGTGCTGCCGGAGCACGACGCGGTGATCGCGACGACCGCGGCGACCGAGCAGATGCAGAAGCTTCTGAACCTCGTCTGGGACCACCTGCTGCCCGCGTTCGGAGCCACGCCGCTGCCCGGCCACGAGGAGCGCGACACCGCCCTCGCCGCGCGGCTGGCGCGCCTCGCACTGCCGCCGGCCGCGGGCAAGCCGGCACCGCCGGAGCGTGCGGAGGCCTGGTCCGCCGCCGACTTCGCGCCGCACGGCGGTGTGTGCGAGGCCCAGCCGACACTGACCGCGGTGCACATCACCGAGGGCCGGAACCTGGCGCTGATCGACGACGGGCAGCCGCTGCAGGTGCCGATCGGCAACGACGGCTGGACCGTCATCGAGGAGCCGGTGCCCCTCGCGGTGAGCGGGGGGTGGAGCGACGCGGACACCCTCGTCGTGGACATCGCCTTCCTGGAGACGCCGCACCACCTGGTCGTGACGTGCTCGCTCACCGACGGTACCTTCACCGCGCGGTGGCTCACGCAGCCGCTGCACCAGGGCGCGCTGCGCACGATGCGCGGACCCCGCGCCTCACTCTGACGGCACCCGGAAGGTCCGCAGGAAGGTGTCCAGCGCCTCACGGTTGGCGGCGTCGTCCCAGTCGTCGGCCGGGGTCGTCCAGCGCAGTGAGTAGCCCCGGTGGTCGCCGATGAGGAACCCGCGCCCGAAGGTGCGCAAGCGCGTGCCGTCGACATCGATGAGCCACTCGATGTCGGCGGCCTCACGGCCCTGGTACGTCGTCGCGCGGATGTCGCCGAGCCGCCGGTAGTCGTCGTCCTGCTTCAACGCGGGCTCGACGTCGTCCCGCCACACGGCGACCGGATCCGGGCCCACCGCCTCGCTGTAGGTGACGGCGAGCGTGCGCGGGTCGCCGTCCTTGCCGAGCACGACCCGGTAGGCCAGATCGGCCTGGCGGGTGGCCTGCAGCGGCTTCCAGCCCTCGGGGAGGGCGAGCGAGAACCCCTTGGGGGAGTGGTAGCGGCTGAAGCCGGGCGGCAGGGGCGTGCCTGTGGGGGAGGGGGACGCCGAAGTCGGAGTGGGTGTGGGCGTGGGTGTCGGCGTCGGGGTGGGGGACGGTGTCACGGGCGGCGAGGGGGTCTGCTGCCCCGGAACGGACGCCGAAGCCGGCGGCCGTGGTGCCGTACCGGCCTCGGACGTGCTGTCGTTGTCGGAGACCTGGCGGGACACGGCGAGGACGGCGACGGACACGGTGACGACCGCCAGCGCCGTCCCGGCGACCATGGTGCGCCGGCTCCATCCCTCACTCGCGTGCAGGGCCGCCGCGTACACCCCGCGCAGCCGGGGCCGCGACGTCGACCGTGCGACCATCTCGGGGTCTTCGCTGAGCACACGGACCAGTGCCTCGCGGACCACCGGCCGGGTCAGCCGCTCCCGGCAGTTCTTGCGGAGCAGCCCCTGCACCAGCTGGGTGAGCGGTCCGGCGCGCAGCGGTGTGCGCAGCGGAAGCTTGTCGACCCCCTTCAACGTCGTTTCGGGACGGTCGCGTTCACGGAAGGGCGGGCGGCCCTCCAGCATCGTGTAGAGGAGCGCGCCCAGGGCCCACAGGTCGGCCGCCGGGCCGATGCGCTCGTCACGGGCCTGTTCCGGGGAGGCGTACGACGGTGCCGTCACGCGCGGTACGAGGGTCGCGCCGGCCAGGCCGAAGCCGGTGACCACCAGGGGCCCTCGCTCCCGCACGAACACCTGCCCCGGGCTCAGCTCGCCGTGTGTGATGCCCTCGCCGTGCGCCGCCTCCAGCACATCGAGCAGCTCCAGGCCGATCCGCGCCGCCCGTACATGGTTGAACGTGCCCTCCTGCGCGAGGAGTTCCCCCAGCGGAATGCCGTCGATCCACTCGGTGACGGTCCACAGGGTGCCGTTCTCCTCGATCGCGTCGACGACCGTGGCCACCTTGCCCGGACGCAGCAGCCCCATGGTCTCGGACATGCGGATCACCCGGGCGGTGGCCCGCCGCACGGTCTCCCCGTCGGAGTCGGCCGGGAGCACCGTCTGCGTGAGGAGACAGGGCCGTGAGGCCTCGACATCCTCGCCGTACCAGCAGATGCGGTTCGTCTCGCGATGGAGGACCTCCAGGAGGCGGTACCTTCCGGCGACCAACTCGTGTGTGGAGACGTACGCCTTGACCATGGTCATCCCTCGCTGAACCCCTGGCTCTCACCCTTCTCAGAGAGGTACGACGGGTGCATTGGTGTGCGTTCAACGAATCCGCAACTCTGGTCACCTTCTTTCGTCTTGCGCCCGAGGTGTGCGGAACATGCCGTATTCCATGGGGAATTCGACCGGGATGCGTTCAGCGCAGACCGAAGCGCTCCGTCCACTGCATCACGTCGCCGGTCGTCGCGTTGCCGCCGCACACCACCAGACCGAGCCGTGCGCCCTCGCCCACCCGCTCCAGGACTTGGCGAGCCGCGGGCAGCAGACAGCCGGCGGCCGGCTCGGTCCACAACTTGGCGTGGTCGGCGAGGTCGAGAACGCCCTGCACGGCCTCCCGGTCCGGAACCACGAGCACCTCGGTGACCAGGGTGGACACATGGTCGTACGTCAGCTGCGACACGGACGGGGCGCTGAGCGTGGTCACGATCGACGACAGCGCCACCGGCACCGGTCCGCCCGCCGCCAGCGCCTCGGACATCGCCTGCGCGCCCTCGGTCTCCACGCCCCACACCCGCACGCCGGGCCGGCGCGCACGCAGCGCCGCCGCCACACCGGCGATCAGCCCACCGCCCCCGACGCTCACCAGAACGTCGGTCAGTTCTCCGGCGTCCTCCGCGAACTCCAGCCCGACGGTGCCCTGTCCGGCGATCACCACCGGGTCGTCGAACGGATGGACCAGCGTCAACCCCTCGTCCCTGAGCCGCGTCACCAGCGAGAACGCGCCGTCCATGTCATCGGTCAGCCGCACCGACGCACCCGCGTCCTGAGCGATTTCGATGGAACGGGCCGGTGCCGAGCGCGGCATCACGACCGTGGCCTTCACATCGAGGGCGGCGGCCATGACCGCGAGCGCGATGCCGTGGTTGCCGCCACTGACCGCCACGACCCCGGCGGCCCGCTCGGCCTCGCTCAGCGAGAGCAGCTTCGCCGTCGCGCCACGAGCCTTGAACGACCCGGTGCGCTGCAGGAGTTCGAGCTTCGCGGTGACCGGGGCGCCGAGCAGCGCGGACAGGCCCGGGCTGGGCACGGTGGGGGTGCGGACGACGTGTCCGGCGATCCGTGCGGCGGCGGCCTCGACGGCCTCGATGTCCGTGATCCCGATCATGACCATCACCTTCCGGCGCGGGTGACTGAGTCCGCGTCCGCATCGAACCCTGACCCGAGACGTGGCGCGGGTCAACTCGGTATCAAAGGTCACGCCGCACCAGGTGGGGCCGCCGACCGGCCGTGGTCCCTGACCCCCCGGGGGCCAGGGCGTCACCCTGTGCAGATCACTTCACGGGACTTCTCAGTGCTGTTGCGCCTTCTGTGGTGTCAGCTCGCTCGGTCGTACGACGACGTAGCCCTGGCCCTGCAGCATCAGCTGCACCGCTTCCCCGGAACCGCCGCGCAGCATCGATCCGATGGACTGCGAACGGTGCAGCGAGGTCTGCAGGCCGGCGGTCCAGCCGACGATCGCGTCCGTGTCGACGTACACCGGATACTGCGGCGAGACCGGGATGACCAGCGGACTGCCCTCACACACCAGGCCCAGCCTGCCCTGTCCGGAGAAGACGCTGTTGAACAGGCCGCCGCCCGTCATGCCCGCGCCCTTCACGGTCGCGATCCGGTACGACAGTGAGGCGTCGAAGCACAGCACGTTGCGGCCGTTGACGGTGAACTCGTCACCGGGGTTCACATCGACGACGAAGCAGTTCTGCGCCTCGTGTGCGAACCAGGCCTCGCCCTGCCCCCGCACCGCCATCAGCGGGAGCCCCTCGCCGGTCACCGCGCGTTTGAGCATCCCGCCCACGCCCTGGCCCTTGCGCTCGAACTGGAGGTTGCCCCGATAGGCGATCATCGCGCCCTGACGCGCCATCATCTCGCCGTTCACCGCGTACTTGATGCACTTGGCGTTCTCGATCGTCATGCCCGGCGCGGCGGCGGGCTGGACCATGTGCTCGCTGGAAAACAG
Source organism: Streptomyces sp. 4N124 (assembly GCF_052245395.1). Taxonomy (NCBI): domain Bacteria; kingdom Bacillati; phylum Actinomycetota; class Actinomycetes; order Kitasatosporales; family Streptomycetaceae; genus Streptomyces; species Streptomyces sp. 4N124. Next base: position 14,681 of record NZ_JBQQBS010000046.1, on the reverse strand, counting down.
ATCACCCTTCATATCGGCATCCTTTCCCGGAGCCGGTCCTTCCGCCAAGATCGCGGGGCAAGGGTCTTCCACGGCTTTCCGTCAGGCGCCGAAGAGCTGCGTCCAGTACGTGCCCGCCGCGCCGCCGCCCGCGAAGCCGACGCCGATGTGGGTGAAGGTGGGCTTGAGGATGTTGGCCCGATGGCCCGGACTGTTCATCCAGCCCTCCACCACCTCGGCCGGGGAGCGCTGGCCGCAGGCTATGTTCTCGCCGATCGAGCGCCGGGTGGAGCCCGCGGCGGCGGCCCGGTCCCAGGGCTGGCTGCCGTCGGGCGAGGTGTGCGAGTAGAAGGCACGGGCGATCATGTCCGCGCTGTGCGCCTGCGCCGCGGTGGTGAGGACCGGGTCGACGGCCAGTGGCGGCAGACCTGCCCTCGCACGCTCCCGGTTGGTGAGCTCGACGACGTCGGCCGCCGTCCGCGCCAGTTCCTGCGGTGTCAGCGGCCTGGCCCACAGCGCGGTCCAGTACGTGTCGCCGGAACGGCCCCCGGTGACGTACGCCAGGCCCGCGTGGGTGAACGCCGGGTCGTGCAGCGTGCGGCTGGGCTCCTGCGAACCCAGGCAGTAGTCCACGAACTCGGCGGGCGTGCGCGGCCCGGAGACGAGGTGCTCGCCGACCGTGACATACGTGAATCCGGTCGCGGTGACGCGCTGGTAGACGGAGACACCGTCCCGGCCTTCGACACCGAGCTGTCCTGCCGCGGCCATGGCGGAGGCGTGGGCTCGCGCGGCGGACGTCAGGCGGGCGTCGAGGGAGACGGGCGGCGAACCGGCCCTGGCGCGGGCCGAGTTGACGAGGCCGACGAAGCCGTCGGGATCGGGGGCGGGGACGGAGGGCGCGGCAGCGGGCCGGCGGGGCGCGGTGGTGGGACGCTGCGGCGCGGGCGCCGGGGCGGACCGGGCGGGCGGTCCCGCTGTCGTCGCGCTGTCCTCGGTGACCTCGACCCCGAAGTCACGGGCGAGCCCGGCCAGTCCGTCCGCGTAGCCCTGCCCGAGCGCACGCAGCTTCCACCCGCTGCCGCGCCGGTAGATCTCCGCGAGCAGCAGTACCGTCTCCTGTCCGGGGCGTGGCGGGGCGAACCGGGCGATCAGCCGGCCGCCCTGACCGGTGACCAGAAGGGTGGGGGCGGGCAGGCGGCCCAGGGGAGTGCCGGGCTCGGCGGGGCTGACGACCACGGTGACCTTGGTGACACCGGTGCGCAGACCGGACGGGTCGACGGTGAGCGTGTGGCCGTGCAGCCGGGCGCCCGGTGCCGACGGCTGGTTGTAGAACACGAAATCGGCGTGGCCCCGGACTTTCCCGCTGTCGTCGGTGATGAGCGCGGACACGTCGAAGGGGCCGGGCACCTGGACGCTCACGGCGCCGCCCGGGAGGGGCAGATTGCCTCCGGGGACCAACTCGCTCATGACGCCGCCCTGATGGTCGTGGATCCGGCCCCGGTAGGGGTTGTCCGGGAAACGTCCATCCGGGCGCGCGGGTTCCCCCTCGGGGGCGTTCGTCGTACCAGCTGGCGCTGGGCGGCGTACGCATGCGCGATGTGTGTGTGCCATGGGGTGGTGACTGCTCTTTGTCGGCCCCGCGCGCCCTGGTGATGACAGCGGTCACGTAAGGACCATCGCACTGGGATGTGAACTGGGGTGTGAAGGGCGGACAGGGGGCGAGATCAGCGGATGCCTGCTTGGTTCTCGCATGTGCCGTTCTGGTCCCAGGCTCTGCTGCTGGTGGGCGGATTCCTCGTCCTCGGCCTCAGCGGCCTGCTCGTACGATCCCGGATCTGCGATTGGTTCGGCGAAGATCCCGAGCACAACGAACGCGTCAAATTCCTGGTCGAGGTCGTCGGAGGCTTTTACGCCTTGCTGATCGGGCTGGTTGCCGTGGGGGCGTACGACCACTACGTGGAGGTGAAGAAGCTTGTCAATGAGGAGGCTTCGCAGCTCACCACGGTCTATCGCGCCGGTGAGGCGTTTCCCAACAGCCGTAGATGCCGTATTCAGTCCCAGGTGCGGAACTACGCCGAGAATGTGATCAACGAGGTCTGGCCGCGACAGCAGCGCGGCGAAATCGTCGAGGACCAAGGGCGGCTGGACGCCGTATTCGAATCCCTGATGTTCTATGAACCGCAGAACGAAGAGGAGTCGAACGCGCAGTCCGTCACCCTCGAAGCCTTCAACGACTACAACAACCTTCGCCGTGAACGGCAGGGTGAGGTGACCATCGGACTGCTGCCGGTGCTGTATCTCGTCCTCTTCGGCGGCGCGTTCGTGACCATTGCGGCGACCTGGGCACTGGTCGGCGTCAGAATGATCGACCACGTGGCCCTGACCGGCCTCTTGTCGTTCTTCATCGGCCTGTTCATCACGCTGATCATCGCGCTGGATCACCCTCTGCAGGACAGCAACGCTATCGGCCTGACGCATTGGAAGGTCGCTCTGACGCAAGGAATGGGAGTACCTCCCGAGGGACAGGAGCAGATCACCACGTACTTCGGGGTATCGAGCAAAGAGCGGGTGCCGGGCTGCCTCCTGGACGTGGCCGACTATGTTTCGTTCGCCAGCTCGGAGCAGCTTCCGCAGTGAACATCACCCGGCTCACACGTATCCCCGTCGTAGGAACCTTGCTCGTTTCACTCGCGCTCGGCACTGCCGCCTGCGCCGGGAACGGGCAGGACACGACGATCACGGTGGCGTCCGTCGACTTCACACGGGACATGGAGAAACTCGTCGACGACTTCCGGCGCACCCATCCCCGTATCCGCGTGAAGTTCGTCTTCCTCCCCGAGAGGGTGCTGCGGAATCGGCTGTCCAAGGACATCGCCGACGAAGAGGGCCGCTACGACGTCGTCTCCATCGGCCCGTGGGAGGCGCCGATCTGGGCCTCGCGAGGATGGCTCACCCGACTCGACGTCCTGGCGGGCCGGGGCGCCTACGACGTGGAGGATTTCCTTCCCGTGGTGCGCACGGCGCTGTCCTACCGAAAGGGCCTGTACGCGGTGCCGTATTACGGGGAGTCGTCCTTCCTGATGTACCGCAAGGACCTGTTCGCCAAGGCCGATCTGACCATGCCGGAACGCCCGACCTGGCCGCAGGTCGCCGAACTGGCGGCCGAACTGCACGATCCCCGGCACGGAATCGCCGGAATCTGCCTGCGCGGCGGTCCCGTCTGGCTGAACCTGCTGCCTCTCAACACGGTGATCCTGACCTTCGGCGGCCGTTGGTTCGACGAGCATTGGAACCCCCGATTCACCTCCCCCGAAACCAGGCGGGCGGTGCGGTTCTACGTGGATCTGGTCCGTAGCTCCGGCGAGCCTCGGGCGCACGAAGCAGGGCCCGCCCAGTGCCAGGCGACGATGCTGCGGGGCAAGGCGGCCATGCTGTACGACACCACGTCCTTCGCCGGTGGTCTTGAGGACCCCAGGATCAGCGAGGTCGCCGGCAAGCTCGGCTACGCCCCCGCGCCCGTGATGCGCACCGACAGCTCGGGATGGCTGTGGACCTGGGCGCTGGCGATCCCCGTCACGTCCAAGCACCAGAAGGCCGCGTGGGATTTCGCCTCCTGGGCCACGTCGAAGCGGTATCTGAAGCTCTACGGAGAAAGGCTCGGCTGGGTCGGAGTGCCACCCGGCAGCCGGCTGTCCACGTACCGCCTTCCTCCGTACAGGAAGGCCGCCAAGGCGTTTCTGCAACCGACCCTGGACGCAGTCAACGCCGTCAACCTCACCCGGCCCGGCCTGCACAAGCAGCCGTGGACGGGAACCTCGTACGTCGGTATCCCGGAGTACGCGGGCCTCGGCGGCCGGGTGGCCAAGGAGATCTCCGCGGCGATCGCCGGCCGGCAGTCGGTCGACGAGGCGCTGGAGAAGGCCCAACTCTTCGCGAACGACGTGGTCGAGGGCGGCGGCTACCGGGACTGAAACGCCGGTGAAGGCCGCGCTCGCGGTCGGTGCGACATCGGTCACATCGAGGCTGGGCAACCTCCGTGCGTCCCGTCACCTCTCCATTGTCGACGCACAGTTGATCGCCCGCCGATCAGCGAGCAGTACGGATGTGGACCGTATCGCCATGAAAAGCATGTAGCCGACCATTCGTGCTTTACATGGACATGACTCATCCGGAAGGGTTGCGCTCCGGGGGCCCGACCAGCCCCCATGGCGTCTCAACCGCGCCATGCCTCAGGGCGGTTGGTGACCCCGGCCGCCTTCGCACGAAGGAACCCTCAAGTGCGTAGAGCTCACATACGCAGCCTGGCGGTCGCCGTCGCCGTGACGACCGCCGCAACGGGGCTCACCGGAACGGCCCTCGCGGGCCCGGCCACGGGGACCGAGCCCGCCTCCGCCTCTGTCGCCTCTGCCTCCTCCATAGTCGACGCGGCCCGCGCCGCCGCCTTCGCCCACGCGGCGGCCACCGGTGTCGCACCGGGTGACGAACTGCGTGCCCAGGACGTGCTGATCGACCCGGAGGGCGCACGGCACGTGCGGTTCGTCCGGGCTCACCGCGGGATGCCGGTCCTCGGCGGCGACCTCGTCGTCCACCTCACCGAGCGCCTGAGGTACGCCGGTGTCACCCGGGCCGCCGACCACAGCATCGCGCCCGCTGCCGACGAGGCCCAGGTGACCGGCCGCCAGGCGGAGGAGACGGCCGCCGATGTCGCCCAGGGGTCGGTGAAGAGCGTCGAACTCGTCGTCGACGCCCGCCGTGGCGCGTCGGCCCTCGCCTACGAGGTGCACATCAGCGACAGCGACACCGCGGAGGGCGGCGGCTCCCGGACCGTCGTCATCGACGCCCTCACCGGCAAGGTCCGCAGCAACACGCCCGACAGTGAAGAGTTCCTGTCGCCGGACCTGGTGGACACCCTGCGCGAGCGCGGCGAGACGCTCGAACCCGCAACCGGCACCGCTTCGGAGCCGAGCGGCCTGGCCGCGACCCCCGCACCGGGCGCCGCCCGCTACCCGGCACCGGCGACCGGCACCGGCACGTCCCTCTTCGCCGGCAAGGTCACGCTGACCACCACCCGGACCGCCCGCACCAGTTACGTCCTCAAGGACCCCAGCCGCTGGGGCACCGAGACGCGGGACGCCAAGGGCGGGGAGCCGACGAGCTTCGCCCGCGGCAAGACGTTCACCAGCACCACCAACAAGTGGGGCAACGGCACCGTCGCGAACCGCGCCAGCGCCGCCGTCGACGCCCAGTACGGCATCACCAAGACCCTGGACTTCTACAAGAAGACCTTCGGCCGCAAGGGCATCAAGAACGACGGCAAGGGTGCCCGTGCCCTGGTCCACTTCGGCAACAAGGTCGCCAACGCGTTCTGGGACCCCTCCTGCGGCTGCATGCTGTACGGCGACGGCGACGGCGAGATGTTCAAGAAGCCACTGGTCGTCCTCGACGTCACCGGCCACGAACTCACCCACGGCGTCGTCGACGCCACCGCCCGCCTGGAGCCCACCCGCGTGGACGCCCAGGGCAACCAGTACGGCGAAGCGGGCTCCCTGAACGAGTCCCTCGCCGACATCTTCGGCTCCGCCGTGGAGTTCAGCGCCAACAACCCCAAGAACCCGCCCAACTACCTTGTCGGCGAGAAGCTCGGCCTGGACCAGAAGTTCCTGCGCCGCCTCGACCGCCCCTCCCTCGACGTGCTCGAGGGCGCGATCGACTACTGGTCACCGGCCGTCTACGACGCCGAGGTGCACGCCGGGTCCGGTGTGTCCTCGCACGCCTATTACCTCCTCGCCGAGGGCAGCGGCCGCAAGAAGATCGGCAGCGTCACCTACGACTCGCCGACCTACGACGGCCTGCCGGTGAAGGGCATCGGCCGCGCCAAGGCCACGGCGATCTTCTACCGCGCCCTGACCCGCTACATGGTCTCCACGACCGACTTCCACGACGCGCGCACCGCGACCCTGAAGGCGGCCAAGGACCTGCACGGGCTGAACAGCACGGAGTACAAGACGGTGAACCGGGCCTGGGCCGCCGTCAACGTGACCAAGGCCAACACACCGGCCGACAGGCACTGACACGACACCGGCAGCCGCGCGGCACACGCTCGGCTGCCGGGTCCCCCACCCCAATCCTGCTTCTTTTATTGACGACGGAAAAAAACAGTTCTAGGTTCCCGGCCATGCGCCCGACCGCTCGTGCCGAGACGTTCCCCGTGAACACACCCGCCGCCTCCCAGGTCTTCACCACCGCCCTGTCCCACGGGCCGCTCACCCGGCTGGAGTTGTCCCGGCGTGCCGGACTCTCCGCGGCGGCGGTGACGAAGGCGGTACGGCCGCTGATCGAGGCCGGTTATCTGGTGGAGGACGCGGACGCGGAGGCACGCCCCGCGCTCGGTCGGCCCGCCAACCCGGTGCGGGTCGACGGCGGACGGGCACTGTTCATCGGGATCAAGCTGACCGGCGACGAGATCATCGGCGTGCTCACCGACCTGTGCTGCCGCATCCGCGTCGCCCGCCGTATGCCGCCGCCCGCCCGCGACCCCAAGGCGGTGCTGGCCTCCATCGCGGAGCTGGTGCAGCAACTCCTCGTCGAGGCGGACGAGTTCGGCACCCCGGTCCTCGGGCTCGGCATCGCCGTCTCCGGCGACGTCGACCGCGCCGAAGGCGTCGTCCGCTACTCGCCGTTCCTCGAATGGCACGACGTCCCACTCGCCGAACTCGCCGCCATGACCACGGGACTGCCGGTCACCGTCGACAACGACGTGCGGGCCCTGACCGTCGCCGAGCAGTGGTTCGGCGCCGGCGCCGGGCTGTCCGACTTCGCCGTGGTGACCGTAGGCGCCGGCATCGGCTGCGGACTTGTCGTGCACGGCCGGGTGGTCGCCGGCGCCCACGGCGTGGCCGGTGAGATCGGCCATGTGACCGTCGACCCGGCGGGACCCCTCTGCCACTGCGGCAACCGGGGCTGTGTGGAGGCGATCGCAGGGGACGCGGCGATCGTCCGGCAGATCCGCGAGACCACGGGCATCGAGGTCGCCGACACCGCGGAGGCCGTGGCACTGGCCCACCAAGGAATCGCCGGAGCACGCGAGGCATACGCCCGCGCCGGTGCCGCGATCGGCCGGGGCATCGCCACCGTGGCCAACCTGCTCGGCCCCGAGCGTGTGATCATCTCCGGCGAGGGCCTGGCCGCCTACGACCTGTTCGCCGAGCAGATCCGTGACGCCTTCACCGCCGCCGCCTTCGGCTCCGCCGCCCAGTGCGACGTACACACCCGCCCGCTGCCCTTCGAGGAATGGGCACGCGGGGCCGCCGCCACCGCGATCCAGTCCTTCATCAGGTCGGACATGAACTAACCCCCCACGCCCACCCGCACCCACTCCCAGGAGGTACGACCCATGCGGTCATCCTCGTACTCCGTCATGCCCGCACGCGCGCTGAGATCCCTGTGCGTGCTGGCCCTCACCGCCGGTCTCGCGACGACCGCCCCCGCGGCCCACGCCGAGACGGCAGCCCCCACACTTGCCGACAAGCCCTATATGGGCTGGACGAGTTGGAGCATGCAGTCGTCGAAGTACCCGGGGCTCAACCCGAAGGGCGACTACAGCTACCTCACCGAGGCGAACGTCATCAAGCAGGCCGACGCCATGGCCAAGAAGCTGAAGAGTTCCGGGTACGAGTACATCAACATCGACGCCGGATGGTGGCGCGACTGGTCGTGGAAGCCGCGCTTCGACGAGTACGCGCGGCAGCAGGCCGACCCGAAGCGCTTCCCCAGCGGCATGAAGGCGGTTGCCGACCGCATCCACGCCCAGGGCCTCAAGGCGGGTATCTACCTCCCGGTCGGACTGGAGAAGGAGGCGTACAACGACGGCAAGTCACCGATCTGGAACGCCGAGGGCTGCACCACCGCCGACATCGTCCACGACGACCTGCGCACCACCAACGGCTGGGACAGCGCCTACAAGCTGGACTTCACCAACCCGTGCGCGCAGAAGTACATCGACTCCCAGGCGCAGCTGTTCGCCGACTGGGGCTACGACTTCCTGAAACTGGACGGCGTCGGGCCGGGCTCGTTCAAGAGCGGCGACAACTACAACAACGTTCCCGACGTGGCCGCCTGGCAGAAGGCCATCGCCACCGCCGGCCGCCCGATCCACCTGGAGCTGTCCTGGTCCCTCGACTACGGGCACGTCGAGGACTGGAAGAAGTACTCCAACGGCTGGCGCATCGACACCGACGTCGAGTGCTACTGCAACACCCTGGTCAGCTGGGAGAACTCCGTCGACGACCGCTGGGACGACACCCCGGCCTGGACCGACCACGCCGGCCCCGGCGGCTGGAACGACCTCGACTCCCTCAACGTCGGCAACGGCGAGATGGACGGCCTCACCAAGGCCGAGCGGCAGAGCTACGCCACCCTGTGGGCGATAGCCAAGTCCCCGTTCTACACCGGCGACGACCTGACCAGGCTCGACTCCTACGGCCTGTCCCTGCTGACGAACCGCGAGGTCATCGCGATCAACCAGGGCAACACGCCGCCCGCCCAGCCGGTCACCGCCTCCGACCCGCAGCAGGTGTGGGCCGCGAAGAACCCCAACGGGACTTACACCGTCGCCCTGTTCAACCTGTCCGACGCGCCGGCCTCGGTGACCGCGAACTGGTCGACCCTCGGCTTCAAGGGCAAGGCCTCCGTCCGCGACGTGTGGAACAAGGAGAACCTCGGCACCCACGCCGACAAGATCACCCAGGCGCTGCCCGCCCACGGCTCCCGGCTGTTCACCGTCACCCCGCGCGGCACCGCCCTGGCGTGGACGGGCTACGAGGCCGAGGCGGGCACGCTGAGCGGCAACGCCTCCGTCGCCGACTGCTCCGCATGCTCCGACGGCCGCAAGGTCGGCAACCTCTACGGCGGTGGCAAGGTCACCGTCAACGACGTCGTGGTGGCCAAGGCCGGGACCTATCAGATCAAGGTCGCCTACATCAGCGGTGACTCGCGTTCGGTCGCCGTCTCGGCCAACGGCGGGGGCGCCGTCTCGCACAAGTTCGCGTCCACGGGGGACTGGTCCACGGTGAACAGCGTCCATGTGCCGGTGAGGTTGAAGGCCGGGGCGAACACGATCACGTTCGACAGCGGCTCCAGTGGCTACGCGCCGGACATCGACCGGATCGACGTACAGAAGTAGGCCCTTGTGCCCCTCCCCGCATCCGGAGCCGCCATGAACCCCCGTCCGAACGACCCCAGCAGACGGACCCTCCTCTCCCTCACCACCGCCGTAGCCCTCAGCACCCTGCCCACCTTCACCGCCACCGCCGCACCCGCCCGCCCCACGGAGGTCCCGCAGCACGCCGGTTCCTCTCTGTGGTGGCAGGCCCCCGGCGACGAGGCCTCGCTGATCGAGCAGGGCCTGCCCGTCGGCAACGGCCGCCTCGGAGCGCTCGCCGGCAACGACCCCGGCCGCGAGCTGCTGCTGATCACCGACGCCACGATGTGGACCGGCGGCCTCAACGACACGCTCGACGCGGACGGTCAATTCCCCTACGGGCGAGGCGACTTCGGATCGTTCACGCTACTCGCCCGGCTCACCGTCGACATCCCCGACCACGACCTGGGCGCCGTCTCCGGCTACCGCCGCACCCTCGACCTCGCCCAGGGCCTGATCACCAGCTCCTACGTCCGCTCCGGCGTCACCTACCGGCGCGAGATCTTCGCCAGCCACCCCGACGACGTCATCGTCCTGCACTTCACCCAGAGCGGCGGCGGCCGCTACACCGGAACGATCACGCTCACCGGCACCCACGGCGAAACCCCGACCGCCGCCGAGTCGTTCGGGGCAACCCTCGCCAACGGCCTTCGCTACGGCGCCGCAGTACAGGCTCACGGCAACGGCGGCAAGGTCACCGTCAACGGCACCCGCATCGACTTCTCCGGCTGCAAGGACCTCACCGTGGTGGTCAGCGGCGGCACCAACTACGCACCCGACGCCGCCGCGAACTTCCGCAACCCTTCCCTCGATCCCGAGCGGTTGGCCCGTACGAAGGTCCGCGACGCCGCCACCGAATCGGCCGCCACCCTGCGGCGCACCCATATCGCCGACTATCGCGCCCTCTTCGGACAGCTGGACCTCTCGCTCGGTACGTCCACGGCCGCACAACGCGAGATGGACACCTGGGAACGCCTCCAGGCGCGCGCCCGCGACCTCGAACCCGACCCGGAACTGGAGGCCGCCTACCTCCAGTTCGGCCGCTACCTCATGATCTCCGGCTCTCGCGACAGTCTGCCGCTGAACCTCCAGGGCCTGTGGCTGGACGGCAACGACCCGGACTGGATGGGCGACTACCACACGGACATCAACCTCCAGATGAACTACTGGATGGCCGACCGGGCGGGCCTGTCCCGGTGCTTCGACGCCTTCACCGACTACTGCCTCACCCAGCTCCCGTCCTGGACGAAGCTCACCCGGACCCTCTTCAACGACCCGCGCAACCGCTACCGCAACTCCACCGGCAAGATCGCCGGCTGGACCGTCGCCATCTCCACCAACCCCTATGGCGGAGGCGGCTGGTGGTGGCATCCGGCGGGCAACGCCTGGCTGTGCAACAGCCTGTACGAGCATTACGAGTTCACCCAGTCGCGTGCGCATTTGGAGAAGATCTACCCCCTCCTCAAAGGCGCCTGCGAGTTCTGGGAGACGCGGCTGCTGACCACGACCCTCCCCGGCACCACGACAGAGGTGCTGATCGCGGACAGCGACTGGTCGCCGGAGCACGGCCCGCTCGACGCCAAGGGCATCACGTACGCCCAGGAGCTGGTGTGGGCGCTGTTCGGCAACTTCTGCGTCGCGGCGGCGGAGTTGCGGCGGGACTCCGGCTATGCGGACACGATCGCGGGTCTGCGCAAGCGGTTGTATCTGCCGCAGGTCAGCCCGAAGACGGGTTGGCTGGAGGAGTGGATGTCGCCGGACAACCTCGGCGAGACGACTCACCGGCACCTGTCCGGGCTGGTCGGCCTGTTCCCCGGGGACCGCATCCGCCCCGACGGCTCCACGCCCAAGGAGATCGTCGACGGAGCCACCGCCCAGCTCACCGCACGCGGCATGAACAGCTTCGGCTGGGCCAACGCCTGGCGCAGTCTGTGCTGGGCCCGGCTCAAGGACGCCGACAAGGCCTACCAGCTGGTCGTCAACAACCTCCGCCCGTCCACCGGCGGCAGCAACGGCACCGCGTTCAACCTCTTCGACATCTACGAGGTCGAGAAGGGGCGCGGCATCTTCCAGATCGACGCCAACTTCGGTACACCGGCGGCGATGCTCGAGATGCTGCTGTACTCCCGCCCCGGCCACCTGGAGCTCCTCCCCGCCCTCCCCGATGCCTGGTCCGCGTCCGGCTTCCTCACCGGGGCCCCGGCGCGCGGCGGCTTCGTCGTCGACCTGCGCTGGGCGGACGGTGCGCCGACCCAGGTGCGCATCCGCAGCGTGGGTGGGCGGACGACGACGGTGGCGTACGGCGGCGCCTCCCGGACGGTGAAGCTGAAGCCGGGCCAGTCCGTGACGTTGAAGGACCTGGCCCGGTGATCGCCAGGGTCGTCTGCGCGCTCCTGCTGGCTGTTCCCCTCGCCCCCGCGTACGCCTCCGACGACCGGCCGCGCGAGGTCATCACCTGGGGTGCGAGCGCGGATCGCCTGGGCGACGGGGTCGCCGACCGCGGCTACCGGCTCGTCGTGCGCACCAGCGTCGCCGGCACCGACCTGCGGATCCGGCTCTCCAACGCCTTCGGAGACCGGCCGATCACCTTCGACAGTTCCTATGCGGGACTCCGCAAGTCGGGCGCCGAGCTGGTCCGCGGCAGCAACCGGCCGCTGACCTTCGGCGGCGCCCGGTCCGTCACCGTCCCGGCCGGGGAAACCGTGCTCAGCGACTCCCTGCCCGGGAAGCTGCCCGCCGCGACCGACCTGGTGATCAGCATGCATACGCCGGACGCGGCGGGCCCGGCGACCGGCCACGGCATGGCGATGGCGACGTCGTACACGACCCAGGGCGATCACACGGCCGAGGAGGGCGCCGCCAACTGGACGGGCACGACCGGCTCGTGGTTCTACCTCGACGCGGTCTCGGTCCGTGCCGGCTCCGCGGCGGTGGTCGCCCTCGGCGACTCCATCACCGACGGCTGGCAGTCCACCACCGATCTGAACCGCCGGTGGCCCGACTATCTCGCCCGCCGGCTGCGGCTGGCGGACACGGACGTCAAAGGCGTGGCGAACGAAGGGATTTCCGGCAACAAGGTGCTGGCCGACGGCGCCGGTCAGAGCGCCCTCAACCGGCTGCAACGCGACGTCCTGTCCCAGCCGGGCCTGCGCACCGTGTTCCTCTTTGAGGGCGTCAACGACATCAAGGCGCATACGGGCGTGACCGCGCAGGACCTGATCGACGGCTACCGGGAGATCATCGCGCGGGCGCACGCGGCCGGGAAGTGCGTCGTCGGTGCGACCGTCGGACCGTTCAAGGGCTGGTCCGAATGGGACCCGGCGGCCGAGGCCGTACGCCAGGAAGTCAACCAATTCATCAGGTCCGGCGGGGTGTTCGACGCCGTCACCGACTTCGACCGCATCCTCCGCAGCCCCTACGACCCCGAGCGCATCCTGCCCTTCTTCGACAACGGCGACCATCTGCACCCCAACGACAAGGGCATGCAGGCCATGGCGGACGCCGTGGACCTGGACAGCCTCGACTGCGCGTGAAACCCGTACCCGAGAGGAGCCGATCTCATGAACCGACGTCGCTTACTGACCGGCGGTGCCGCCCTCACGGCGACCGCGACACTCCTGCCGACGACCAGAGCAGCGGCCGCACCGGCCCCGGCGCTCCCGTCGCGAGCGGAGGTGGTGCGCGTCCTGCGCCGGGTCGCCGACCACTGGATCACCGCCCACCAGGACCCCGGCGACAACGGCTGGGCCAACGCCACCTTCTTCAGCGGCCTGCTGACCCTGCACCGCCTCACCGGCACACCCCGCTACCTCGCCTACGCCAAGGAGTGGGCCGAGAAGCACGCCTACGGTCTCAAGGGCGGGGTCACCACCCGGCACGCCGACAACCACAACGCCGGACAGGCCTACCTCGACCTCTACGCGATCGAGCCCGAGGAGCGGAAACTCGCGGCCATCGAGGAGTCGTTGCACCGCATGGTCTACACGGACCAGCCCGAGAAGAACGACGACTGGTGGTGGGACGACGCCCTGCACATGGGCATGCCGCCCTTCGCCCGCCTCGGAGTTCTGCGCGGCGACCCCGCCTACCGGGCCAAGCTGTACTCCCTCTACGACCACACCAAGCGGATCGAGGGCGGACCCGGCCTGTACGACCCGGCCACCGGTCTCTGGTACCGCGACAAGCGGTTCCTGCCCGGCGGGATCCTCTCGCCCTCCGGAAAGCCGGTGGTGTGGTCCCGGGGCAACGGCTGGGTCACCGGCGGCCACACCAAGACCCTCAAGGCCCTCCCGCCGGGCGAGCCGCACACCGCCGAATACCGGCAGACCCTGACCCGGCTCGTCCGCGCACTGGCACGGGTGCAGCGGACGGACGGCTTCTGGAACGTCAACCTCGCCGACCCCGACCACCTCCCCGGGCCCGAGACCAGCGGCACGTCCTTCTTCCTCTACGGCACGGCCTACGCGCTCCGCGCCCGGCTCGTCGACCGGGCCGCTTACCTGCCCGTCGTGTCCCGGGCCTGGCAGGGCCTCGTCACCACCGCCGTCCACCCCGACGGCTTCCTCGGGTACGTCCAGAAGGTCGGCGACCGCCCGGAGTCCAGCCAGCCCGTGACGTACGACAGCACCGCGGACTTCGGTGTCGGCGCCTTCCTGCTGGGCGGCACCGAACTGGCCCTGCTGCTCGGCTGACCGGGCCGGTCAGCCGGACGCCGTCGGCTCCGGGGTGATCAGGCCACGGCGGTAGGCGATCGCCACGGCCTCGGTGCGGCTCGCGGCGCCCAGCTTGCCGAGAATGTTGGAGACGTGGACGCTCGCCGTCTTGCCGGTGATGAACAGCTCCTCGCCTATCTGCCGGTTGCTGCGGCCGAGGGCGAGGAGCCGCAGGACGTCCTGCTCGCGGGCGGTGAGCAGGGACGTGGCATGGTCGTCGCTGTCCGACAGCCTGCCGCGGCGTATGACGGCGTCCGCGCGCTCCAACAGCGGCGTGGCGCGGAGTTCGGCGGCGGTCTTCCGGGCCGCGCCTGCCTCGACGGCCGCCTCCGCCCGGCGCTCGGCCGCCAACAGGGCCTCGGCGTACCGCAGTCGGCAGCGCGCCCGCTCATACGGGTCGCCGTAGTCGAACGCGGCCACCGCCTTCCCCCACGCCTCCGCGTCCGGACCGGACACGGCCCGCGACCACTCCGCCTCCGCCCGGGCCAGCCACGCCTGACCCTCCGGGCCCTGCGGAATGCCTTCGTCGCCGTGCCCGGCCACATCCCGCGCCAGCTCCACCAGCTCGCCCGCCGTCTGCGCCCGGCGGCGGGCCCCGGCCTCGTCGCCGGTGCGGCGCAGATCGACGGCCGAATCGGCGACGGCGGACAGGGCGAGCGCGGCAAGCCGGACCGTCACGTCGGGCGGCGTGCCCACCTCATCGGTGAGCGCCGCTGCGGTGTACTGCATCTGCGCCACGGCCTCGTCCGCGTCGCCGAGCAGTGCGGCGGCGTCCGTCAGCACGATTCCCG